>JAAFHB010000254.1 GCA_010906965.1 Mariniphaga sp.
CGGCCACTTTTCAATCGCGAGTATCCGTCGTCGAATTGATACACCTTCATTTTGAAAACAACAGTGTCTTTCTTTTCCTTCGAATTCTTTTTACCCGGCCCAAATTTTTCCTGCCCACTATTTTGGCTGGAAGAACGGGCGCTGGAACTTCTATTTTGAGAATAGATAATTCCTGATGAAAAACAAAAGGCAACAAGAAGCAGAAATTTTAACTGAATACTCATATGCTGCAAAGATAGACAATTCTGCAAATTGCAAATTGATCAATTCGACAATTCGACAGCCTATTTAAACCACCCATTTTTAAACTATCATCACGACCATTCTGCATAAATCCCGGTCATTTTCGCATTCGGCACAGCCATTCCCAATAAATCCCAGCTATTTTGGTTAGAGAACCTGCTTTACAGCATGAATGCACACCTTTTTTGGATGGAGAACATGCTTTTCAGCATAAATGCACACCTTTTTTGGTTGGAGAACATGCTTTACAGCATGAATGCACACCTTTTTTAGCTTTTGGCACTACTTTACAGCATAAATGCACACCTTTTTTGGCTGTCGTCATGGCTTTACACGTTTTAAAATACCATACTATATTATTTCCATTACCTTTTATGAATAAAACAGCATGCTATTTTTAATTACTCTAAATAAGGGCATTGCCTGAAAATAGTTAATAATATCGGCATTATTATGAAACCATATTTTGTCTTTAATGTATACAAAATCAAATAACTAATATTAAAAATAAATCATATGGACTTAAAAGAAAAGACGTTTGGGGAAATGCTGAAAGAATCGGTTTCCTATTTACACGAAAATGAAAATGTATGGAAGAACCTGGCGGTTATTGCTGCCAATGTAGCTGCACTCGACGAAAACGAGCAAGAGTTGGACCATGCCTTTAAAGCACAGGATGAGCATGACCCAGGTGGACATGTGGCGCAGAAGAACGAACAGTTGAGCGTATTTTTCCGGAAAATTTACAAAGTGGGAAGGAAGTTGTCGTTTTATGCGAAAGAAACAGGCGACAAAGTGTTGTTGAATGATGCTGATGTTCATGAATCTACATTTGTGCTTTTACCTGAGAAAGAAGCGCTGATCAAATGCAGCACCATTCTTAAACGCGGTAATGAATATCTTTCAAAAACAGCCGCCTATGGTATTACTGCCTTAGAGTTGAACAACCTGACCGATGAACTTTCAGCGCTGGAAAAAATGAAGCCAAAGATAGGCATCATCATGAATGATCGTAAGAGTGCGAGACGCTCAATTAAGGAAGTGATTGCCGAAGCCCGTCTGCTACTCGATAAACTCGACGATGCCTTCGAAGGGATGATCGATGATGATGCTTTTATTGATGGCTGGTTTGCTGTCCGGAAGATCAAAGGCCGCCATAAACCCCACGGTAAAAACGATAAAGGTACAGACGAAAATAATTAATACGCTTCGCTAAAAGCCCCTTCACAGGTTTTCAACCACCTGAAGGTTTAAAGAACAGATTCATAGTGACCGGGTGAGTGTTCAAAACAATGACGCTCACCCGGTCACTTAATATATTCCTGCCATTACGATGATATTGGTCTCCGTTCCGATAATGTTGATTTCCGCTCAGATGATCCTTTCCGCCAGGTGGGGTCCCGCGATTTGTAATCACGGTTAAACTTGAAATGAACTGAAAAACATTGTTGGAAAACCAACAATGTTTTTTTTAACCAACTATAAATTAAAAACTGACCATTGTAATTAAATATATTATTTTTGGTTGGTAGTTAAAAATTCTTGAATGAATAGTAAATATAAGAAACTTGAACTTGGCTGGCCTGGCAAAGACCTTGAAATAAAACCCGAACCCCGCGTATTGATTGAAGATCCCGAAAAATCGTATGGCGAAACCAACACCGGAAACATGCTCATACATGCCGACAACCTGCTTGCCTTAAAAGCCCTTGAACAAAATTTTGCTGGAAAAATAAAGTGCATCTACATCGACCCTCCATACAATACCGGAAACGCTTTTGAACATTACGACGATGGTTTGGAACACAGCATGTGGCTCAATTTGATGAAACCACGATTGGAATTACTGTATAAACTGCTTGCCAACGATGGAAGTATCTGGATTTCGATTGACGACGACGAATGCCATTACCTGAAAGTGTTTTGTGATGAACTGTTTGGCCGCAAAAACTTTGTAAACAATGTAATTTGGGAAAAAAAATTCTCACCCCAAAATGACACAAAATGGCTTTCTGATAGCCATGACCATATATTGGTCTTTGCAAAGAACAAGGAAGTCTGGCGACCTTGTCTGTTGCCAAGGACTGAAGAAATGGATAACCGATATAAAAATCCTGATAATGATCCACGTGGTATATGGACTTCATCTGATTTAACTGTGAAAACTTATTCTGCAAGTACTGATTATCCAATAACTCTACCAAGTGGAAAAGTTGTTAAATCAACAGAATCACGTTGTTGGTCAGTCTCAAAAGATAGATTTGAAGAATTAGTAAAAGATAACCGAATTTGGTTTGGTAAATCTGGTAATAATATGCCAAGAATGAAACGATTTCTAACTGAAGTTCAAGACGGTTCTGTTAGCAAAACCATTTGGAACAGAACAGAAGTAGGAGATAATCAGGAGGCAAAAAAAGAGATTAAAGCATTTGACAATGATACTGTTTTCACCACACCAAAACCCGAAAGACTGATTCAACGGGTGATTCAATTGGCTTCCAATCCCGGTGATTTTGTACTCGATTCCTTTCTTGGCTCAGGCACCACTGCAGCAGTGGCGCACAAAATGGGGCGCAAATGGATTGGCATTGAGTTGGGCGAGCATTGCAACACGCATTGTTTACCGCGCTTAAAAGCCGTATGCGATGGAACCGACCAGGGCGGCATCTCGAAAGCACAAGAATGGAAAGGTGGCGGCGGTTTTAAGTTTTACGGTTTGGCTCCCAGTTTACTCAATAAAGACAAATACAACCAATGGGTGATTAATCCCAATTACAATGTGCAATTGCTGGCTGCGGCCATGGCAAGGCACGAAGGTTTTACCTATTGCCCCAACGAAACGGTGGTATGGAAACAAGGCTATGCCACCGAAAACCATTTTATATACACCACAACCAATACGATTACGCCTGATGTGGTTGAGCAGATAGTCCGCGAAATGAAACCCGAAGAAAGTTTGCTGATCTGCTGTGTCGCTTATAAAGAGGAATGTGACGATGTCAGCTTACACATTGAAATCCGCAAGATACCCGATGCAATTCTGGGTAAATGCGAATTCGAAAAGGAAGATTATTGTACCGAAACAAACATCATCAATATGCCTGTAGATCCCGATAGACCGGCTTTTATTCCTTCGTACGTTACCCCTGAAATAAAGCCCATTCCGGCAAAAATTGAAAAAGACAAACAGCAATTGAATTTATTTTAAAATGAAATGTGAATCAATAATTTATTTCGACATGTCAGTTTCATCTATTTCTGAAAATAAATTCCTGATTGAACCCACTTCGGGGTTGGTGTATTGTTTGATTCGCATTTCCCCCGGTTCCGCAAGCTACACCGGGGGTTATTCAAATTTAACCACTTCGTGGGTTAAACCAGTTTTGCATTAAACTAACAACCTATTATGAGCAAAAGCACCGAATACATTAGCAATACCATGAGTTTAAGGGAACCGCTTAAACAAAGCTTAGAGGTATTGGAAAACCTTTTAGACAAAAATGGCATCATCAACGAAACTGAACTCACCACAAAAGAAAGCAATGTAAAAGCCAACTACCCATTATTCGAAGAATTCGAACGAAGCTTTCCGTCGGTTTGCTTTTCGATTGCTACCGGTATTGGTAAAACCCGTTTGATGGGCGCTTTTGTTACCTGGTTAGCCAAACAAAAAGGGATAAGAAACTTTTTTATCTTGTCGCCAAACATTACCATTTACAACAAATTGAAAGATGATTTTGGAAATAAGGGCGCTGAGAAATATGTTTTTAAAGGCTTGCCTGAAATTGGCAACAATGCGGTAATCATAACCGGCGAAGATTACGAAACCAAGGGAATCAAAGCATCGGACGATTCCATTCAAATCAACCTGTTCAATATCGGTAAAATAAATGCCGATGTTAAAACCACAACCAAAGACGGAAGAACATTGCCGCCCCGGATAAAACGATTTCGCGAAACGCTTGGAGACAGTTATTACAATTACCTGGTCAACCTGAAAGATCTGGTAATCATCATGGACGAATCGCACCGTTATCGCGGCGAACGCGGGATGGAAACATTAAACGAACTGAATCCAATCCTTGGAATTGAATTGACTGCAACTCCTATCGATGCCAAAACCAACCAACGGTTTAAAAATGTGGTTTATGAATATGGCCTTGCCGATGCTTTGCAAGATCGTAAGTACATCAAAAATCCGGCTGTTGTTACCCGTGCCGATACCGATTTTAAAGGCATGAAAGAAGATGAGATTGAAAAACTCAAATTGAGAGATGCCATTCAAATGCACCGCGACACCAAAATTGCCATTCAAAACTATGCTGCCGATAATGATCTGGATTCTGTAAAACCCACCATTTTAGTTTCGTGCAAAGATACCACCCATGCCCGGTACATATTCGATTTTGTTACTTCCGACGAGTTTTATGAAGGAGAATTTAAAAATAAAACCCTCCAGATAGACTCCAAAAGTAAATCGGAGGAACAAGTTGAACAATTGCTGACACTCGAAAAACCGGATAACAAAATTGAAATTGTGATCCATGTTGATATGCTCAAAGAAGGCTGGGACGTAGCAAACTTATATACCATCGTTCCACTTCGGGCATCCAACGCATTGACACTTATCGAGCAAACCATCGGGCGTGGTTTGCGTTTGCCTTATGGAGCCAAACGGACAGGCGTTGAGAAAGTTGATATGCTTTCAATCATGATGCACGACAAGTTTCAGGAAGTTGTTGACGCGGCCAACGATAAAAGTTCTCTTCTGTATTCGATTGGTAAAATTCAACTAACAAAAGCTGACCTGAATTCAAGCAAGGAAATTGTGGAATCAAAAACAAATGATGCCGTTGAATTAGAGACTGAACAGAAAAAAATAGCCCAGATAAAAGATGTTGATATTCGCAAAAAAGCAGAACATCAATATATTGCAAAAAAGGCGGTTCATGCGGTGATCAGATATACAATTACCAGGAAGGAAATCCAAACGCCCGTTGAATTGAACCATGTTGGTGTTAAAGAAAAAGCGATTACAGAAATCAGAGAAAGGATAAAAGCTAAATATCCCGACCTATTTGCAAAAGAGCAAGCAAACATAGTGACCGAAGCTGAAAAAATGTATCTCGAAGCAGTCAGAAGCATAGTAGAAAACAACATTCTAATCCCAAATATTAAAATTACCATCGCAGAGAACAAAGGAGTGATCAAAGATTTTGATCTGGATACCACCCTTTTTTCTGAAAACATTTTGCAGCAGGAATTTGAACTTGTCCGTGAAACCATATACGACCATAAACAAGATAAAATCAAAATCTGGTCGCAAGTATTGGAATTGCCGGAGTATAGCTTGTTGGCAATACTGAAGAGGAAATCTGAAATTGATTACGACCACAATTCTGATGTTTTATATAAACTCTGCAGTCAGGCTGTAAATGCAATTAAAGTTTCATTGGAGAAGCCCGAAACGCTGGGCGATACCATCCTGATGTATCGGGAACTGATAGCCAATAAGATTTATGCACAAGTCAAAAACAATATTACGATTGAAACAACAATTCAGTCAAAACCGGAAGCAGAACCTTATGCACTGATTCTTCCATGGAATTTTTCAAAGGGAAAAGAAGACGAAATACTGAATTTTAATAAAACGGTTAGCCCCAAATTATTATCATCGAAAGTTTTCAATGGTTTCACAAAAGCCTGTCACGACAAATATAAATTTGATTCAATTCCCGAAAAATATTTTGCGCAGATATTGGAAAAACCAAATGAAGTGATCAAATGGCTTCGCCCGTCAACCAAGCAATTCAATATTTGGTACAACAACAATTCCGACAGATATGTGCCTGATTTTGTTGCCGAAACAGCCGATACCATTTATTTGATTGAGATTAAGGCCGAAAATGAAATTGAAGACAAAATTGTAAAGTTGAAAACCGATGCTGCAATCAAATATTGCCAAAAAGCAAGCGAAATCAATAAACAGCGCAACGAAAAAGCATGGAAATATGCAATCATTCCACACGATAAAACGGATTCGAATATGTCATTTATGAATTTAGTAACAGCGTATGGAAAATAAATTGATTACCGGGTGATTGTTCATCCCAATTTGAAAGATCATTACCCACTGGTAGGTATTCAGCAATTCCACCGGCAAAGTATTCAATTACCTTCAGATCCGCATTTTTATCCTTCGCCCGAAAAGCTCGAACAGCACCGGAAACGGTTTGCATTTTGAACCCAATACTTCCGGATATGTCATATTCAGGCTTAACTTCTCTGTTCGGAATAGGAAGAGGTGGACCCCTGACTCTATAGCCTCCTAAATCTTTTTGAATCATTATTAAAAATCATAACTTTGAAAAAAAAATCCGTTATGAGCCAACTAAATATTCAAAATAGGAAACTGAGTATCATTGAACA
>JAAFHB010000255.1 GCA_010906965.1 Mariniphaga sp.
TTGCCTATGGCCCGGAGGTTTTTCAGCAACGGGTTGCTGAACTCAATTACCCCATGCTGGCAATTAATATTTTCGATAAAGTGACAAACAAGCCTGTCTATCCTTCATATGTTGTAAAAGAAGTCGGCGGATTACGGGTTGGCCTGGTGGGAATAGCATCGAACATTATTGATAAAACCATGCCGCCATCTTTTAGTGAAGGGATTTATTTTACACTTGGCAAAGATGAACTTCCGCCTGTCATCAATATTTTACAAACCGAGGAAAAGGTGGATTTGATTGTTTTAATCTCACATCTTGGGTTCCCTCAGGATGTGAAGCTTTTGTCAGAGGTAAAAGGAATAGATATCTGCCTTAGCGGTCATACCCACAACCGCCTTTCCGAACCAGTTCTCATTGGTAAAACTATCGTCATTCAGTCGGGCTGCCATGGTTCTTTTTTGGGTCGCTTGGACATAGAACTGGAAAATGGACAAATCATTGAATACCGGCATCAGTTGATTGAAGTTGAAGCAAATATAAAACCTGATCCCGAAGTGGATATACTGGTTAAAGAAGCGCTTTCTCCATTTAACGATGAACTCGCAGAGGTTGTCGGTGAAACAGCTACCGCACTCAACCGCGGTACAACACTGGAATCCACCATGGACAATTTTCTCCTTCAGGCTCTGCTGGAAAGCACCAGAGCACGGTTAGCATTTTCGAATGGCTGGCGCTTTGGTGCACCCATCATTCCCGAAAAAATAACGATGAATGACTTATACAACATGATTCCTATGAATCCGCCTGTATCAGCGGTTGAATTGACTGGCGAGGAAATCAAGGCAATGTTGGAGGAGAATCTCGAAAGAACATTCTCGTGTGATCCATACAAACAGATGGGTGGATATGTTAAACGTTGTCTGGGTCTGAATGTTTATTTCAAGATGGAGAATCCTGCTGGGCAACGTATTCAGAAAATCTTTATTGGCAAAGAAGAAGCAAAGCCTGACCAATACTACACAGCAGCATTCGTCACCATGCAGGGAGTTCCCGAAAAATACGGACGAAACCGCCAAAACAGTTCAGAATTGATGCTATGCGGAAATATCTGTCCAAACATCATCCCATAAGTGCAGAACTCAGAGGCAATTTTGTTGTTGTTTAAAAGAGCTTTCAACTTTATTGTTACAATTAATCAACGAAAGTTAACTTTATGTCAGAAATAACAGAAGATAAAACAACAGGGAAAGCCTTAAATCGCCGTGTTCACATGGCAAATGAAAGGACATTTCTTGCATGGATAAGAACCAGCATAGGGATAATGGCATTCGGTTTCGTAGTCGAAAAGTTTGCATTATTCATGAAACAAATGTCATTTGTTCTGGAGAAATCAACTATTGGAGAAGTTTCGCCTCCTTCTCACGGATATTCTGCAATCCTTGGAATATTCCTTGTTGGATTGGGCGCTTTGATGGGATTGCTAGCTTTTATAAGGTATAAGAAGGTTGAGAAACAGATAAACGATGATACATGGCAACCATCCTCGAGACTTGATGCGCTGCTCACAATATCAGTTCTTGTGGTCGGCATTTTCCTTGTTGTTTACTTGATTTACAGTATTTGAGCTATTAAATAGATTGTAAGATTCATGTAACTTTTTCCCGAAATTGTGTAACGCCCTTGAATGTTGTTATGTTGAACTTTGTAGCTTAATTCTTATTCTACAGACTAAAGACACATAAATAAATATGAAAAATAAAATTTTAATTGCAGTCTCTTTTTTTGTGCTATTATCATGCAGTACACAAAAACTGAATAAAGGATCATACGCTGGTTCTACCACCACTTCAGGTTATAAAGCCGATACTTTGCAAAGCCCTTATGCAACAGCGTCAGCCACAAATTACAGTCAGGTAATAGGATGGAAAAATGGAGAAATGCCAGTTGCGCCTAAAGGATTTTCAGTAACTAAATTTGCCGATGGTCTGGAGCACCCCCGGTGGATTTATGTAGCCGAAAACGGCGATATTTTTGTTGCTGAATCCAATACCATTTTAAAAGGGATTAAAAAAATTGGGGCTAAACTTTTATGTAAATTAAAAACACAACATTATGGTGAAAGTATGAACAGGATAACCTTGTTCAGAGATGCTGATAAAAATGGTGTTCCTGAAAAACGGTATGAATTTGCTAAAAATCTGAATCAGCCATTTGGTATGCTGATCATTGCAAATCATTTTTATGTTGGAAATACCGATGCATTAATGAAATATGATTATAAGACTGGTGATACTTTGTTACAAGTAAAAGGGGAAAAAATTGTCTCGTTGCCAGCTGGTAAGTATAATCGACATTGGGCACGAAATATTATTACCAATTCAAAAAAAGATAAAATATATATCGGTGTAGGTTCGGGAACCAATGTTGCAGAAAAGGGTTTGGAGAATGAAATAAGAAGAGCCGCTATCCTTGAAGTAAATACAGACGGTTCCGGAGAGCGAATTTATGCGTACGGGTTACGAAACCCTTGTGGCATGGCTTGGGCACCGGGAACACAAACACTTTGGGCCGCTGTAAATGAGCGGGATGAACTGGGTGATGAATTGGTCCCGGATTATTTGACAAGTGTAAAAGTTGGTGGATTTTATGGCTGGCCATTTTTCTATTATGGACAACATCGGGATCCAAGATTAGCTGACAAACAAAGTCCGGATGCCATTGAAAATGTAATTGTTCCGGATATTTCCTTGGGATCGCATACTGCTTCTTTAGGACTGTTATTCTACCAAAAGCATTTATTTCCGGCTAAATACCTGAATGGAGCTTTTGTTACACAACATGGATCATGGAATCGCTCTATTATATCAGGCTATAAAGTGATTTTCATTCCCTTCCAAAATGGGAAACCATCAGGGAAACCCGAAGATTTTTTGACAGGTTTTGTGGATGATCTTTCAAAAAGCAAAGTGCATGGAAGACCAGTTGGGATTGCAGTACTAGCTGATGGTTCTATGCTGGTGTCGGATGACGTAAGTAATACCATTTGGCGGATTACTGTTGATAAATAATTACTACCTTGGGCAATGCACCCCATGACCAATGTTACAAATAATAAGGGAAAATTGACAACTGAAATAGCCTTGGCGCATTTATATGATTTCCCTGAATATTATACTAGACTGAAAAAGATGGAAAAGGAAGTTTCTGATCATATATAAAATAAAGGATGAGATGATCAATAAAACAAATATCAAGCCCTACAGAAAATCATTTATTATTTCTATTTTTTTTCAATAGAAAATGAAACACAAAAATAACAAAATACACTACAGAATTGTTTAAACCTTAGGTTGAACAGTTGAACTTAAAAATACCATGAGTGCTGATGCCAAAGTCCCTTTTCTTTTGCAAGATTTTATTCTGCCAAAAAGAAGCTCACTTCAACCACAAACGCATACCTGAAAGAGTCATCTATTTAAAAAGTGTATGAATGATGTAACTTTTTCCCGAAATTATGTAACGATTAAGGTGTTGAAAATTCCCATTTTTGTGATGTGGAAGTTTTTTTGCAAATTAATTTTTAAAATTTTGAACACTCCAGAATTAAAAGGAACTTGAGATGAGCAGAAAGACAAGCTCAAACAGAAATTTACAAACGAAAAAGTTATCAAAAATTAATCAAAACATGGAAGACAAAGCAACATTAATCGAAACCCTATTCGAAAAGGCAGAATCTTATGCAAAAACCAATCTTATTTTATTCAAACTGAAAGCTATTGATCAATCGGCCGATGTACTTTCAACAATTGTATCAAAAATCGCCGTCATCATAGTTGTTTTGTTAATCATCCTTTTGTCAAGCATAGGTTTATCTCTATGGATTGGCGAACTGATTGGCAAAGTATATTATGGATTCTTCATAGTTGCCGGTTTCTATATTTTGGTTGCGTTAATTTTACATTTCAAGCACGGAATTATAAAATCTCCCGTTAACGATTCCATTATTTTAAAAATGCTAAATGAAAAAAAAGATGAAAAAGATCTCACCCAATGATTCACTTGATGAGGCAATCGCCCTGTTGGAAATAAAACGTGACCAGGAGTTAATGCAACTCAAGGAACAGCTGCATGAGGTGCATGAAAGTTTAAAGCCGATCAATATTATTAAAGATACATTCAAAGCAGTAACGGCTTCACCCGATTTAAAAAACGGAATCGGCAAAACAGCAATAGGAGTAGCTTCAGGATTGCTGGTTAAAAATATTTTGTTTCGTAATTCTTACAATCCATTGAAAGTAATTGCAAGCATTGTGCTGCAAACAGTTGCTTCAAGTTTCGCTGCTAAAAATTCCGACAAAATAAAATCAACTGGTCAAAAACTTTTTCATGCACTACTTTCAAAATTCAAACACAATAAAAATGGAGATCATGAAAGTAAAATGCAAGCATAATCAGCATGTCATCATCTGAGACAAAATCAAAAAGAAAGCGACCCCCACTATGGAAAATACTTATTTCCATAGCTGCACTATTAATTATATTCCGCATCATACTGCCCTATGTATTACTGCATTATGCCAATAAAACACTTAGTTCCTTGAACGGATATTATGGACATATTGATGATATTGATCTTAACTTATACCGAGGTGCTTACATTATAAAAGAATTTTACATTGATAAGCTTGATTCAACCTCAAACCAACATGTACCATTAATATCTTCAAAATCAATAGATCTTTCCATAGAATGGAAATCCTTATTATATGGAAGATTAGTTGGCGAGCTTGAAATTGTTAATCCTGTCTTGAGATTTACCAAAGATAAAGCAGAACCTTCCGCCATTCAAAAGGATACAACTGAATTTCGAAAAGTTATCGAAAACTCTATGCCGCTTAAAATTAATTATTTTAAAATAGTTAATGGCAAACTACAATTCATTGATTCAACTGCTCAACCCAAAGTAGATGTTGCTATCACCAATATACAAGTTCTTGCAGAAAACTTATCATCTGTACAGGATTCAACATTACTTCCAGCAACTGTTATTGCAAGTGCTGATGTTTATAATGGGAAATTAGATTTCAAAATGAAAATGGATCCGCTTGCAGCTACACCAACTTTCGATATGAATGCAGAATTAAAAAACACCAATCTGCCGGAACTGAATGATTTTTTGAAAGCCTATGCAAAATTTGATGTTCATGCCGGTACCTTTGGTTTATACACTGAATTTGCTTCAAAGAATGGAAAATTCGTGGGATATGTAAAACCTGTAATAAAACAGCTAAAAGTCAAGGGTTCGGAAGATCGTAATGATTCATTCTTTAATAAACTATATGAAACATTGGTGGGTGCGGCAGGAGTAGTATTAAAAAATTCCGAAGAAAAACAGGTCGCTACAAAAATTCCAATAGAAGGTGAATATGGAGATGCAACTTTAGGAACATGGTATGCAATATTAGACGTATTGCGAAACGCATTCGTTCAAGCTTTGTACCCATCAATTGACCATGAAATAACTATCCTGTCAGTAGATAAAGTTGAAACCGAAAAGGAAAAAGGATTTTTTGAAATGCTTTTTGCGAAACCAGATAAGAAGGAAAAAGGCAAGATAGATAAATAAATCAAACTTTATTATGAAAAAATCCACGTTCGGTACGATATTCACACTTCTGAAAACTACGTTTATAAAATGGTGGAATCGGGATCCCTTTTCACAGAGCGAAATCATCGCTTATAACGCCATATTTTCATTGCCCGGATTATTGGTTGTAGTACTTGCAATTGCAGGATATTTTTTTGGAAGCGATGCCGTTAGCGGAAAATTGCATAGTGAAGTATCACAGACCATGGGAGCAGATACTGCCGACCAGATTCAGAACATGGTATTAATTGCCAACAAAAGCAAAGATTCTGTGTGGGCAACTCTCCTTGGTATTGCCATCATTATTTTTGGTGCAACAAGAGTATTTGTACAGTTTCAAAAATCATTAAATACTATTTGGGAAGTTAAAGAATCCTCCACAAAGTCAGGTATTTGGTCTTTTCTCAAAACACGTATCTTCTCTTTTGGTTTAATTGTATCCATTGCTTTTTTACTGCTTATTTCACTAATAGTATCATCTTTATTATCAGTATTCAGCTCATGGGTAGTACAAAACTGGTCAGAATCTTTATTGATAATTTTCAAAATGTTCAGTTTTGTATTCTCACTCAGCATAATTGCGGTATTATTTGCACTCATGTTCAAATTACTGCCTGATACCAAAATCAGATGGAGAACGGTATGGATAGGTGCATTTATAACATCCCTTTTATTTGCAATAGGAAAATCTGGATTGGCATTGTACTTCGGCAAAGCCGATCCTGGTTCAGGATATGGTGCAGCAAGCTCTATTATACTTATTTTATTATGGACAACATATTCATCTTTGATTGTATTCTTTGGTGCTGAATTTACAAAAGTTTATTCCGATTTTTACTTTGGCAATAAACCTGCAACTAAAAATGCAGTGAAAAATAAAGAGCGGGTAGAATAAGTTAGTTGGGGAATAGGTTTGTAGGGGAATAGTTTTTGTAGGATTTTAACTGTAGGTTTGTAGGGGATAAGTTTGTAGGGGATAGGTTTGTAGGGGACAAGCGGTTTCCCAACCGCTTGATGGATGATTCAAGCGGTT
>JAAFHB010000256.1 GCA_010906965.1 Mariniphaga sp.
TTGTCTGAGATTGTAGCCACTATCTTAGTGTGCTTCATTGTATTCATGATCAACAATATTAAATTTCTATTTGGATGCGAAGGTAGTCCAATTTCAGGACGCAGAGGATAGCTCTTCATGCATCGCGCCGGGATACCATTGGTCAAATATAGCACAAATAATTGAATATGTGCACCCCCAGGCTAATCAACCGGTATCGGATATGACCGATTAATTAACGAATTGTTAATCATGCCCCACCTCAAAATACATTATTCCGGTACCAGAAAGCTCTCGACACCGAGTCTGTAGGAATCAAGTCCAAATCCCATAATGCTCCCTTTACACACCGGTCCGATGATCGATTCATGTCTGAAATTTTCCCTTGTAAGGATGTTAGAGATGTGAACTTCTACGACAGGGGTAGTGATTGCGGCGATCGCATCGCGTATTGCAACAGACGTATGTGTGTATGCTCCTGCATTAAAAACGATGCCGTGCGCTGAAAATCCGACGTCCTGAAGGTAATTTATAAGTTCACCTTCGACATTCGATTGGAAATAATCAAAATCTATGTCGGGATAACGGGAAGTTAGAATTTCATAATAATTTGTAAATGAACTACTTCCATAAATGCTTTTTTCCCTGACCCCTAATAAATTTAAATTTGGGCCATTTACAATAATAATTTTCATCAAAGTAAAATATTTTGTATATTTATCGTGTGCAATTAACGAAAAAATGAAACAACTTTTTCATATTTACGTTTGTTCTTAGTAATATATAATAAGATTAGCTAAATTGTTTCATCTTTAAATTTAAAATGAATTATTATGAATTGGTTAGAAAGCAAAAAGGGGTATGAAACATTTTTGAGGATAGAGAAATCACTTTCTCCAAACTCAGTAAGTGCGTATGTGAATGACATCAACAAACTTATCTCGTTTGTTGAGGAGTTTTATCCAACATTAACACCGGAAACGGTCAAATTGGCTCAATTACGAAAATTTGTTGAGTGGATGAACCAGAAGGGGATAAGTCCCCGTACACAAGCCAGAACGATTTCTGGGATTAAATCTTTCTATAAGTTTCTGTTGATTGAAGAAGCAGTAGAAAATGATCCTACCACACTTGTAGAATCTCCCAGGATTGGCCGCAAGCTACCTGAGATTCTAACAGATGATGAAATCAACCGGTTAATCGAGGCCATCGACGATACAAAAGCAGAAGGACTTCGCAACAAGGCAATTCTTGAGACACTCTACAGTTGTGGATTAAGAGTTTCTGAACTTGTTGATCTTAAGCTTTCAAATCTTCATTTTGAGCAGGAATTTCTTAGAATTGCCGGAAAAGGCGAGCGCGAACGGTTGGTTCCTATCAGCAAAAGAGCTATCGAGGATATCAAAAAATATCTGATTAACTCTCGCAAGAAACTGACGATTGAAAAAGGGTTCGAGAACATCGTATTCTTAAACAGAAGAGGAAAAAAATTGAGCAGGGTTATGATTTTCACCATCATAAAAAATCTTGCCGACAAAATCAAACTGGAAAAGAATATCAGTCCTCATACTTTTAGACATTCGTTTGCATCGGCTCTTGTACAGGGTGGGGCCGATTTAAGAACTGTGCAGGAAATGCTAGGTCACGAATCAATTCTTACTACCGAGATTTATACCCATTTAGATAAAGAATATCTAAAGGATACAGTTAATAAATTTCATCCAAGGTCATAAGATTAGTTGACAAGTTACCGGTAGATCGTGTATTTACAGCAAAAGGACATTTGTAATCATTTTAGGTTACATGTCCTTTTGTTATTTCTATCGTTTGTTAAGTATTACTTAAGTTTTTAAGCTGGAAGGTGCAGGTACCCGAAATTGGATTAATTTTACATTCGTTAATGCCAGTTATTCAGTCTAATATTTAAGGTAGTACAAATGAATCGGTTGGGAGAGAGAATTAAACGTAAAAGAGAGATGCTTAGCTTACCGCTTAGCGATCTGTCGAAAAAAGTAGGAATTAGTGCCAGTGCTCTTTCCCAAATTGAAAACTCAAAAGCATTTCCTTCTATTGTTACACTTAAGAGCATTGCCAACAGTTTGTATACAACTGTTGGTGAATTGATTGGTGAGCACGAATCGCTGACTAAAAACCCATTAATCAAGGCCGGTGACATTAAATTTGTGAAGGTAAATTCGAGTGGAACCAGCCTTTTCCTCCTCTCGCACCACGAGAACAGCAAGCAGATGGAGCCTTACATCCTGAAATTTGTCGAGAACTCCGATTCGTCTGAAATCATGCTCAACCATCCCGGACAGGAGTTTATTTATGTACTCGAGGGAAAACTGATGATTACACTCGACAATTCGCAGTATATTCTCGAAAAAGGGGATAATTTCTATTTTAACTCCACTATTACACATGCATTGAAAAATATTCATAACTCTTCTGCAAAAGTTTTATGGATAATTACTCCCCCAAATATTTGAACGTCAGGCTGATTGCTTTTTCTATATCAATTCATTGTTAAGTTTTGATTATTTCCATTATGGATGTTTCAATTTATCAGGCGAATTGAATATTTTTGTGGTTAAGCAGCAATTAAATTAATTAAACAGTACTTAATGGATACACAGGCAATCAACTTGAATGAAACCATTCAAAAACTGAATAAAAATGTTCTCGAACTACTATCTGAAAAAGGCAAAAATATCTTTTTTCCTAAATTAGGAATTTTGTCTCAGTCGGGACAGGCCAAAGGAAAAAACATTAATGCTACCATCGGTGAGGCGATCGAGGATGATGGTACTTCAATGCACCTGTCTGAATTTGACAAACTACTCAAACTTCCACTCGGATCGGTTTACCCTTATGCCCCCAGTTTTGGAAAAAAAGATTTGCGCGATTGCTGGAAAGAATTTATTTACCAGAAGAATCCCTCGCTCGGAACCATTCCTATCAGTTGTCCTATTGTTACCAGTGGATTGACGCACGGAATCAGCATGTCGGGTTATTTATTCGTCGACGAAGGTGATACTGTCGTAATTCCAGATCTTTACTGGGAGAATTATTCTTTGATCTTCGAAAATGCTTATTTAGGTAAAGTGGTTACATTTCCGCTTTTCAAAAACGGTGGTTTCAACATCGAGGGATTCACAGAGACTCTTGACCGTATTGAGGGCAAAATCGTCCTTTTGCTGAACTTTCCCAATAATCCCACCGGATATACACCCCTCGTTTCTGAAATAAATCTGATTGTTGATGCGATTCAGAATCAAGCTGATCACGGTAAAAATGTTGTGGCAATTATTGATGATGCCTATTTCGGATTGGTGTACGAAAAAAACGTTTACACAGAATCGATATTTACGCAGCTTTGCAACCTAAACGAAAAGGTACTGGCCGTTAAAATTGACGGACCTACCAAAGAAGATTATGTCTGGGGATTCAGAGTTGGATTTATCTCGTTTGGTGTAAAGAACGGAACACCTGAACTTTACGAAGCGCTCGAAAATAAAACTGCTGGTGCTGTGAGGGGTAATATATCGAATGTGAGTCATCTTTCGCAGTCGCTGTTATACCAGGCTTATTTTTCTGATGCTTATCAAGCTGATAAAAAGGAGAAATTTGCCACACTTAAATCGCGGTTCCTGACCGTTCAGCAGGTTCTTGCTGATCCAAAATACCTCGAATATTTTACTGCTTTACCATTTAATTCTGGTTACTTCATGTGTGTTGAGCTGAATGATCAGTTGAATGCTGAAGCGATCCGGAAAATTCTTCTCGATAAATACAGTACCGGCGTCATTGTTTTCGAAAACTTGATCCGGCTGGCATTTTCGGCTGTTCCGCAATCGAAAATTGAGGAACTGATTGAGAATATATACCTTGCCTGTAAGGATTATTCCGAACAAAAATAGATTTACAACTGCTTGAAGTAGCATTTTGAA
Source organism: Mariniphaga sp. (assembly GCA_010906965.1). GTDB lineage: Bacteria > Bacteroidota > Bacteroidia > Bacteroidales > Prolixibacteraceae > JAAFHB01. Next base: position 3,930 of record JAAFHB010000256.1, read on the forward strand.
TTATGTAATTATTTATCAAAAAAATCACAAGTTAATGACTAGTAATCAGAAATTAATCAATTGGGTAAACGAGTGGGCAGAACTTTGCACGCCTGAAAAAGTTTATTGGTGCGACGGTTCAGAAGAAGAAAATGACCGTCTTCTTGGTGAAATGGTAGCCAGTGGAATGGCTGTTAAACTGGATGAAAAAAAACGTCCGGGAAGCTACTATTTTCAGTCTGATCCAAGTGATGTAGCACGGGTTGAAAACAGAACTTACATCTGTTCTGCAAAGAAAGAGGATGCAGGTCCGACCAACAACTGGGCTGATCCGGTTGAGATGAAGGCTACCCTGAAAGGTTTCTTCAAAGGATGTATGAAAGGGCGTACAATGTACGTGATCCCATTCAGTATGGGACCTCTTGGTTCTGATATTGCTCATATTGGTATCGAGTTAACCGACTCTCCCTATGTTGTGGTTAATATGAAAGTGATGACCCGCATGGGAAAAGCTGTTCTTGATGTTCTTGGAAACGGCGAATTTGTACCTTGTATTCACTCGGTTGGTGCTCCCCTCGAACCAGGACAGGAAGATGTAAAATGGCCTTGCGCTCCGATTAAAGACAAATATATCTGTCACTTCCCCGACACCAACGAGATCTTATCTTATGGTAGCGGTTACGGTGGCAACGCACTACTTGGAAAGAAATGTTTTGCGCTTCGTATTGCATCCAATATGGCTAAACGTCAAGGATGGCTTGCTGAGCATATGCTCATCATGGGTATCACGAATCCTCAGGGAGTTAAAAAATATATTGCTGCCGCATTCCCAAGCGCTTGTGGAAAAACAAACCTCGCCATGCTAGTTCCTACTATTCCGGGATGGAAAGTTGAAACAGTTGGTGACGATATCGCCTGGATGAAATTTGGTAAAGATGGTCAGCTGTATGCGATCAATCCCGAAGCCGGATTTTTTGGTGTTGCTCCATTTACTTCGATGGACACCAATCCAAATGCAATGTTGTCTGCCAAGGCAAACACCATTTTTACAAATACAGGCCTAACTCCCGATGGTGACATCTGGTGGGAAGGTATTGGATACGATGCTCCTGAAGGAACCATCACATGGACAAACGAAGTTTACGATAAGGCAAGTTGCAAACCTGCTGCACATCCAAACGCCCGTTTCTCGGCTCCTGCGTTCCAGTGTCCTTGTATTGACAAAGACTGGGAAAACCCAACAGGTGTTCCAATTGCAGCGATCCTCTTTGGCGGTCGTCGTCCTGGGACTGTGCCATTGGTTTATCAGTCTTTCGACTGGAATCATGGTGTATTTATGGGATCGATTGTTGGTTCTGAAGTTACGGCTGCTGCTATCGGCTTAAAAGCGGGGGTACGTCGCGACCCGTTTGCCATGCTGCCATTCTGTGGTTATAACATGGGCGATTATTTCGGTCATTGGGTGAATATCGGTGAAAATGCACCTGATAAAACAAAACTTCCTAAAATATTCAATGTTAACTGGTTCCGTAAGAGTGCTGATGGAAAATTCCTGTGGCCGGGTTATGGTGACAACATTCGTGTACTGCAATGGATTTTTGAGCGTGTTGCTGGAACCGCTAAGGCTGACGAAACCCCAATTGGGTTTGTTCCTCAATTAGGTTCGATCAATACAACAGGCTTAGACGGTGTTGAAGAAAACATGGCAGAGTTGCTTACCGTTAATAAAGACCAGTGGAAAGATGAACTTGATCTTGTTCGCGAACAATATGCTGCCTTTGGAGCACATCTTCCTAAAGAACTGGCAAGCCAGGTTACTGCAATTGAAGCCCGCTTCGATAAGTAATTAGCTGGTGATAGAATTAAAAGAGAGCCGCTCCGTAAATGGGGCGGCTCTTTGCGTTAGAGCATAAACCATTGAAGGGATTGAAAATAGATTTAATTTGATAGATGTTGTTTTATCTATCGTGGAAACTAATAGTCCATTTGTTTTGTTTAATGAAAGTCAAATGGCTGTTTGAAATCAAATAAGCTGTTAATTTTGCAAGCTCAATTTCTTATTCGTATGAATTTTTTCAGTTCTTCCAGTAATAAGCGCCCGGCCAACGAGTATCTCGTAATGGTTTACCGGTTTATCGTTGTAATGTTCCTGTATTCAGCAGGCCGTATCATCTTTTACCTGTTCAATACTTCGATGTTTCCCAATGTCGATTTCTTTTCTTTTATGCGAATTATGCGTGGCGGGGTGATGTTCGATGTTAGTGCCGTCTTATATATTAATGTCATTTACTTCCTGCTTTTCCTGCTGCCTCTTCCTTTTAAATTCAAGGAGTGGTATCAGCAAATGTTGAAATGGGTATTTATGATATTTAATGGTACAGCCCTTGCTTTCAATTATATCGACATTATCTACTATCGCTTTATCCTGAAAAGAACCACTGCCAGCATGTTCGATGTGGCGGGTTACGATGCCGGAAATTACAGGCTTATCATCCGGTTTTTCTACGACTTCTGGTACATCGCATTGATCTGGATTGTTACGCTGATCGTACTTGCAAGGCTTTACTCCATGCTTAAACCACGTCCAACGTTCAAAGTGAACAGTTGGAAATATGGTGTGCTTTCATTGCTCGCCCTGGTATTGTTTGCCGGTTTAAGCGTGGTTGGAATGCGCGGAGGGTATATGCCAAGTACCCGGCCCATCA
>JAAFHB010000257.1 GCA_010906965.1 Mariniphaga sp.
TTCAGGATGTGATCTCTGCTTCAGCATTTATCAACGGAAAGCAGGTTGAAGCTTTTGCTGGTGAACTGGCTCAATATTTGGGTGTTAAATATGTGGTTCCATGTGCCAATGGAACCGATGCACTTCAGATTGCTTACCAGTCGCTTGATCTAAAATCAGGTGATGAAGTATTGATGCCGGCATTTAACTATGTTGCATCTGCCGAAGCTGCTGCTCTACTGGGTCTTAAGCCTGTTTTTGTTGATGTTTGGGAAGGAACTTTCAACATCAACGAAAATCTCATCATTGAGAAGATAACTCCCGCAACAAAAGCGATTGTTGTAGTTCACCTGTTTGGACAATCGGCAAACATGGAACCAATTCTTGAAATCGCCCGTCAATATGGATTGAAAGTAATCGAAGACAATGCACAATCGCTTGGATCAACTTATCGCTTCGCAAATGGCGATGTAAAACTGACAGGAACGATGGGGGATATCAATACCTTCTCTTTTTTCCCGACCAAAAACCTGGGTTGTTTTGGCGATGGTGGTGCATTATCAACGAACAATCTGGATATTGCAAAGAAGGCCACAATGATCTCACGTCACGGACAAGGACAAAAATATGCTTACGAGATGGTTGGGTGTAATTCGCGTCTCGATACCATTCAGGCGGCCGTATTAAGTGTAAAACTGCGGAATCTCGATAGTTATATTCAAAATCGCATTGATGCAGGTCACCGATACAATCAGCTTTTTGAAAAATTATCCTACGTAGTAAAACCTTTAAAAAATAGTGGGTCGAAGCACACTTATAATCAGTATGTTATACGGTTAGAGAAGCGTGATCAGGTAAAAGGATTACTCAAAATGGCTGGAGTTCCTTCGATGATTTATTATCCTTCACCGATTCATCTTCAAAAAGCGTATGCTAATCTTGTATATATAGCGGGTGATTTTCCCGTTGCAGAGAAACTTTGCGGCGAAGTTCTTGCGTTACCGGTCCACACAGAAATAACTTCACAGGAACAGGAGCATATTGTCAATACCTTAATTCATTCAATTAATTCTTTATGATACAATATTTTGCACATCCTTCATCCATCATTGATGAAAATTGTAAAATTGGTGAAGGGACAAAAATCTGGCATTTCAGTCACATCATGTCTGAATGCATAATTGGCAAAGGGTGTAATATTGGGCAAAATGTTGTAGTCTCGCCGGGTGTCGTTCTGGGCGATAATGTGAAAGTCCAAAACAACGTCTCCATTTACACAGGAGTTATCTGCGAAGATGATGTATTTCTTGGTCCTTCGATGGTATTCACGAATGTTATTAATCCGCGGAGCGCCATTATCCGTAAAGATGAGTACAAGAAGACAATTGTTTGTAAAGGTGCATCCATCGGTGCCAATGCCACGATAGTTTGCGGAAACGAAATCGGGCAATACGCCATGATCGGAGCTGGTGCTGTCATCACAAAGGAAGTTCCGGCTTTTGCACTTGTATATGGTAATCCCGCCCGTCAAAATGGATGGGTCAGCGAATATGGCCACAAACTGGAATTCGATAGTGACGGTTTTGCAACTTGTCCCGAAAGTGGCGAGAAATACCTATTGTTGAACAACGAGGTGAGCAAGATCGGGTTAATCGTATGCGAATGAAATGAAAGTGGCAAGTAGCCAGCAGCTTGATTTTAAGATTACAAAATCTATTAAAAGAATAACGAATGTTTATTAAACAAGCACTTTATAAAATACTTGGGGTCAAAAATTACCTTATTGTGGTCAGTCGGTTGTTCTTTATCTCGTACCGCCTTGGATGGCTTAAGAAAGATAGAACCTTTGATTGCCATTATTTTATAAAGAATCTGATTCGAAAAGGCGACCATGTAATTGATATTGGGGCCAATCTGGGTTACTATTCACGGTTGTTTGCAAAATTAGTTGGCCGTAGTGGAAAAGTATTTAGTGTGGAGCCTGTGACGTTGTTTCGAAAGATATTGAAAATCAATACTTCAGAGTTCAAGAATACAACAATCATCCCCTACGCATTAGGAGCAGAGGATAATAAGTCAATCGAGATGGGGATTCCCAAAAGTAATAAATACCTTCGCCATGGTCTGACACGGGTTTTAGACATTGATGAAAAGGAGGTATTTGAATTTACTTTTACCGAGAAGATGTTTACTCCGGTAACTCTGTTCGGGAAGTTTGAGCGGTGTGATTACATCAAATGTGATGTTGAGGGTTATGAGATTCATATTATCCCACAGCTCGGATTCCTTTTAAAACCCTTTCATCCAATTATTCAGATTGAAATAGAACCAGTGAACAGGAAACAGATCAGCAATTTTCTTTCGTCGCTTTCTTATTCAGCTTTTTATCTCAAAGACGAATTGCTTTTCCCGGTTGGGGATCATCTTGACTCAATTGAAGGTGACCTGTTTTTTGTTCCTGAAAATAAAATGAAATTAATTGAACCCTATTTGGTGAATTAAATAATTGACATGAAGAATTTTGCATTAATTGGAGCAGCCGGTTATATTGCTCCGCGCCATATGAGAGCCATCAGGGATACCGGAAATAAGCTGGTTGCAGCTTACGATCCTTATGATGGAGTAGGGGTTATCGATAGCTATTCGCCTGACACGAAGTTTTTTGTTGAATTTGAGCGCTTTGATCGATATCTCGAAAAGCTCAGGTACGATAAAGGGATGACGATCGATTATATGAGTATCACATCACCCAATTATCTCCACGATGCGCATATCCGTGTGGCATTACGGCGTGGCGCTCATGCAATCTGTGAAAAGCCGTTGGTGTTAAATCCTTGGAATATAGAAGCTTTAGAAAACGTTGCTGCCGATACCGGTAAAAAGATCTACACCATTCTGCAACTTCGTCTTCATCCGGTAATTATCGCTTTAAGAGAAAAAATAAAAGCCGGACCGGCAGATAAAATTTACGATATCGACCTCACTTACATCACTTCGCGCGGAAACTGGTATTACACATCGTGGAAAGGTGATATCTCGAAATCGGGTGGAATTGCCACGAACATCGGGATTCATTTTTTTGATATGCTGACCTGGATTTTCGGCGATGTCAAAGAAAATATTGTAAATCTCCACACACACGACAGGGCTTCAGGAATGCTGACGCTCGGAAAAGCAAGGGTTCGCTGGTTTCTGAGTATCAATAGTGATACATTGCCAAAAGAGGTGAAGGAGCGTGGAAAAACAACCTTTCGGTCGATCACCGTTGAAGGGGAAGAGATCGAATTCAGCGAAGGGTTTACCGATCTTCATACAAGAAGTTATGAAGAAATTCTCAAAGGGAATGGATTCGAAATTGTCGAGGCGCGTAAATCGATTGAGATTGTTTACGATATCAGAAATCAGACACCTGTTGGGTTAAAAGGCGATTACCATCCGTTTGCCGTGAAACCGCTTTCGACGCACCCATTCTCTCGAATCGATTAATATTCTGCAATATGCAAAAGCAATCGATTCTATTTGTTTACGTCAATTACTCTTCTTTCGTAAAAGCTGATTTCGAAATTCTGTCAACGTTCGCAAACGTGACAAAATATCAGTTTAAACCAGGGAAGGGAATTTTCAATACAGGAATTGAGGTGCTAAAGGAATTGATATTTCTGATATTCAATGGATTCAAATTTGATTCGGTGTTTGTCTGGTTTGGCGATTACCATTCAATGCTGCCCGTTCTTTTCGCTAAATTATTCCGTAAGAAGTCGTTTGTAGTCATTGGCGGATATGATGTTTCGACATTGTCGGAATATAAATACGGGTCATTCAGCAATCCAATCAGAGCATTTTTTACAAGGAACACCTTTAAATTTGTAAATATTTGCTTCCCGGTAGCTGATGCGTTGCGAAAAAAATTGCTGGTCATCAATCCGAAAGCAAAAGCTGAAACTATCGCTACAAGTGTTGATACAGTTAAATTTAACTTTTCGAAGTATGAAAGGTCAAAAAGTATCATAACAGTTTCCGGTACCGATAATCACCAGCGTTTGATGGTAAAAGGACTTGACAGATTTCGGGAATTGGCCACTTATCTGACAGAATTCGAATTTATTATTATTGGTGCAACTGATGGTATAAAGTCTTGTTTTGAACCTTTACCGACAAATCTGACTTTATTGCCGCCACAACAATTCGATCAGTTGACACAATATTATGAGTGTGCCTCTTTTTATGCCCAATTATCACGTTCCGAAGGACTTCCTAATGCACTTTGCGAAGCGATGCTATGTGGATGTACTCCAGTCGGGACGAATGTAGGTGATATTCAGATCACCATCGGAAATACCGGATTGACAATCGATGATTGGAAACCAGAAGTATTGGTTGATTTTATTCGTTTGAATCACAATAATATTCAGTTACGTAATCAGGCCAGAGAGCGGATTCAAATGCTCTATGATCCTGACATACGGATAGAGCGATTCCGACAATTAATGTCGTAGTCATGAGTTATTAAGACAATTTGTATGTTTTTTAGATAAATTAATCGAATCAGCATTCTAACTAATTTTGAAAAAATGATAAAACTAATCAGAAATGTTTCGCTGGGGTTGTTCCTTTTACTTATTTTAAATCAATGTGTTTCAGAAAAAGAAAAAGGTCGTTCGATCGTCAGTTTTGGTAAAGACTGGAAATTTCAGTTGGGAGATGTTCCAGGGGCAGAAGCTGTTGACTTTGGTGATGAATCGTGGCGAAAATTAAATGTTCCGCACGACTGGAGCATCGAAGGGGAGTTCAGCGAAAAAAACCCGGCAACTCCCGGAGGCGGTGCTTTGCCCGGTGGAATCGGCTGGTACCGCAAGACGTTCAAAGTTTCAACGGAAGATTTGAAAGGGAGCGTTTTCATCGATTTTGATGGTGTCTATCAAAACAGTGAAGTCTGGATTAATGGCCATTCGCTCGGAAAACGGTTCTATGGTTACAGCTCGTTCAGATATGAACTGACGCCCTGGTTGGTTTCCGGAGAAAAGGAAAATATTTTAGCTGTTAAAGTAGATAATTCTATGCAACCTAATTCGCGCTGGTATTCAGGATCAGGAATTTATCGAAACGTATGGTTGATTACAACAGGTAAAACCTATATTGCTCATTGGGGTACATTTATTACGACGCCTGAAATTACAGCGACAAATGCTAAAGTAAAAATAGTTCATCATATTAAAAACAAGCTTGTTGCTGATCAAAAGCTGGTATTGAAAACGGTTATTCTGGACCCTGCTGGCAAAGAAGTCAACAGAGGGAAAATGGAAACGAAAGGCGTGAAAGATTCCGTTTTAAGTGCAACGTTTGATTTCGATGTTAAAAATCCCGTTTTGTGGAGTTTAGATGCTCCGAAAATGTATTCGGCCGTTTCGAAGGTTTTTGTTGACGGTGAATTGGTTGATAATTACACCACTCCATTCGGAATCCGTAGTTTTGAGTTTAATGCTGAAAAAGGATTCTTTCTAAATGGGAAAAGTGTCAAAATAAACGGAGTTTGCAATCACCAGGATTTGGGTTGCCTGGGCTCGGCAATTAATTTACGGGCACTCGAACGCCAGTTGGAAATTTTAAAAGGCATGGGGTGCAATGCTATCCGCACATCACACAATCCACCCGCTCCCGAATTGCTTGATCTTGCTGATCAGATGGGTTTCCTTATTATGGACGAAGCTTTCGACATGTGGAAAAAACCTAAAAATAAGTTCGATTACAGCACCGTATGGGACGAGATGCACAAGAAAGATCTTCAGGATTTGATTTTGCGCGACCGTAATCATCCGAGTGTGATAATTTGGAGTATTGGAAATGAAATTTTGGAACAGTGGGACAGTACCGGAATTATGATTTCGAAAGAGTTGGCTGGATATGTTCGGGAACTTGATACAACCCGCCCAATTACTTCTGCATGCAACGACCCTAAACCAACTAACTTTATTATCAGGTCAGAGGCGCTGGATTTGATCGGATACAATTATCATCAAAATGATTTTGCAGCTTTTCCGCAAACATTTCCAGGTAAAAAATTTATAGGAACCGAAACTGTTTCGGCTTTGATGACCCGCGGTGTTTACGATATGCCTTCAGATGAAATCCGTCGCTGGCCGGTTCGGGATAACTGGAAGGGTCCGAAACCGAATGCCGACAATACCTGTTCTTCATACGATAATGTTTCGACACCATGGGGCTCGACGCATGAAGAAACCTGGAAAGTGATTAAAAAACACGATTTTCTATCTGGTCAGTTTATCTGGACTGGTTTCGATTATCTGGGTGAACCAACGCCTTATTGGTGGCCATCACGCAGTTCTTATTTTGGAATTATTGATCTGGCAGGTTTCCCAAAGGATGTTTATTATATGTACCAAAGCGAATGGACGAAAAAGGATGTACTTCATATTTTTCCGCATTGGAATTGGACAGAAGGTCAGACAGTTGATATTTGGGCCTACAGTAATGCAGAAGAGGTTGAACTATTTCTGAATGACAAATCGTTAGGCGTTAAGAAAAAACAAGGTGACGATTTACACCTGATGTGGCGTGTTCCATTTACCCCCGGAACGCTGAAAGCAGTTTCGCG
>JAAFHB010000258.1 GCA_010906965.1 Mariniphaga sp.
AAATTTCCACGAAGCGAACCTTATGATTTCCAAAGAGGTGAAGTCGAATGGGACGGAGGTAATCTCTATTTTAATCAATGGGATTATCAGATGCGGGTAGAATATTAACACGCTGCTTTAAAACATATATTGAAATTTATTCTGAGAATGAATTAATATTACATTTGCAATTCGAAAGATGTCATACAAGATACAATTTTCTGATTTATGAAAATAGTTATAGCCTTTGCAGTATCCCTTTTAACCCTGTTGATCAGTTGCCAGCCGCGGTCGGTTGACCTTTTGCAAACCGAAATCGATGGCATTGCCCAACGTATGGTTCCCGATAAACGTGTAGGGATTTGCAACTTCACACTGGTGAAAGGCAAAACCAATGAAATTGTTTTAAGAGGTGAATCAATGTTCCCGGATGCCACAACTGAAGTATTACAATTATTAAAGAGCAAGGATATTACAGTAATTGATAGTGTTGTGATACTGCCGGATACCATTCACATCGAAAAAAACTGGGGCGTGGTATCATTGAGTGTGGCCAACCTGCGAACAAAGCCAGCTCACTCCGCAGAACTGGCATCACAGGCAATCATGGGAACTCCGGTGCGGATTTTAAAAGAAGCTGACGGATGGCTCTTGATTCAGACACCAGATCAATATATTTCCTGGACGAATGCAACATCTGTCCAACCGATGAGTCGCTTAGAGATCAGCAACTGGCGGAATGCTGACCGGATTATTTACATGGACACTTATGGTACTATTTCGGGAGACAGCAAATTATCTACCGTGGTAAGCGACCTGGTTGCCGGAGCTATTGTTGTTAGAAAGTCTGAAAATAAAACCATTGCAGAGATAACTCTTCCGGATGGAAGATCAGGTTATGTTTCAACGCTGAATTGGTTAAATTTAAAACAATGGAAGGACACCGTTCAGCTGATTCCTGACAAATTGATCGTTACAGGAAAACAATTTTTAGGATTCCCCTATTTATGGGGAGGAACCTCTTCGAAAGGAATAGATTGCAGTGGTTTTGTGAAGACAGTCTGTTTTCTGAACGGTGTTGTTCTGGAGCGTGACGCTTCACAGCAGGTTAAACATGGTAAAGACATTGATATTTCTTCCGGTTGGGATCAACTGCAAAAAGGTGATTTGCTCTATTTCGGATCAAAGGATCCTTTCCGTGCTACCCACACCGGAATATACATTGGCGACAGCGAGCTGATACATTCATCCGGAAGTGTAAGGATCAATAGTTTTGATCCGAAAAGAGAAAACTACAGTAAGCATCTAAGTTCGATATTAATAGGAGCAAAAAGAATTATCGGAATTCCTTCAGAGCAAGGCGATTTGCCGATAAAACTACATAGCTGGTATTAATCATACTTTACAATTTTCAAATGAGTAACAGACGTAATTTTTTAAAATATAGTGGACTGGCAGCCGGTTCATTTATCTTACCGGTATCCGTATCTGGCAGTGAAACAAGTACAATGATTAAGAAAAAAACCGGAAAACCAGCTTCAATGAAATTACGGTTTCGGCCATATGATCTTCAACTGAACCATGTCTTTACAATTGCGAATAGCTCGAGAACCACAACTCCTGTGATGCTAACCGAGATTGAATATGACGGACTGATTGGATATGGTGAAGCCAGTATGCCACCTTACCTGGGTGAAAGTCAGAAAACTGCCGCTGAATTTCTGTCGAAAGTCGACCTGTCATCGTTCAGCGATCCGTTTGAACTGGAAGATATCATCGCGTATATTGATAGTCTGGCTGTTGGAAATCATGCTGCGAAAGCATCTGTCGATATTGCATTACACGATCTGGTTGGGAAAATTGTGCAGCAACCCTGGCACAAGCTCTGGGGATTGAACCGTACCAAAACGCCAAACACAAGTTTTACAATTGGGATTGATACACCCGAAGTCGTAAAAGAGAAGGTTCGGGAAGCCGATATTTATAAAATTCTGAAAGTCAAGCTAGGTCGAGAGAACGACAAAGAGATGATCAAGACCATCCGGTCGGTGACGGATAAACCAATTTGTGTCGATGTGAATCAGGGTTGGAAAGACAAGCAGATGGCGCTCGATATGATTCAGTGGCTTGCAGCACAAGGGGTGGTTTTTATAGAACAGCCCATGAGCAAACTTGCTGTTGACGATATTGCCTGGCTCACACAAAACAGTCCGCTTCCGATTATTGCCGACGAAGCCGTTCAAACAATAAATGATGTTGCAGCCGCCAGCAAAATATATTCGGGAATAAATATCAAACTAATGAAATGTGGCGGTATGCGCAATGCCTGGAAAATGGCAAATATGGCCAAAGCATTGGGCATGAAAGTGATGATCGGATGCATGACCGAAACATCGTGCGCCATTTCGGCGGCGGCACAATTATCGCCACTGGCCGACTGGGCAGATCTGGATGGAAATCTATTGATTGGTAACGACATCTATGAAGGCACTAAAGTTGTAAATGGCAAGATCACACTGTCTGATTTACCCGGAATTGGGATTCGGTTGAAATAGCGCATACCTTTTAAGTAACCAAAGCAATTTATTGTCGCATTTTCCTCCAATGTTTTGTAAAAAATATCCTGTCGTTCTTTGTAAATATGAAAAGTAAAATTGGCAATTAAAGGCCAGAGCCTTAGGCTCAGATCATATTGCAAGGCTAGACTTCAGTCCGGTCAGGTGACTTATCCATCTTCGTGAGAGCCCCTTAGGCTCAGTGCATATAATATGCGCTGCATTATTGCTGTAATATCCATATGTTTCGTACCTCCGGCACTCTGGTTTTTTGATTTCGCCTTTTTCTCTGCCGGATTAAAATCCGTCGTTACAAAATGATCCGCTGTTGCGGAGATGCATTCTTGCACATTCCTGTCAGAAACGAAATTCAAATCCACTTAAAACTTTAAAATTGAAAAAATATTACCTGATCATCATATACCTGTTACTATTCGTTCAGGCCGGAAATGGGCAAAAACTAACTTTTGCACTCCTCACCGATTTGCATGTCAACCAGAAATCTGCCAGTGATACGGCACTTCATCAAATTGTGGATGAAATAAATAAGGCGGAATTTGATTTTGTAGTGGTGAGTGGTGATCTGACAAACACCGGATCAAATGCCGAACTCGAAGCGGTAAGTAATGCCCTAAAGCAATTGAATAAACCGTATTACGTCATTCCCGGAAACCACGAAACAAACTGGTCAGAGTCAGCAGGTCTTCAATTTAATCGTTTATTCGGAAATGACCGGTTTTTGTTCCGAAAGAATGGGTTTGTAATGGTTGGAATAAATACTGGACCATTTATGAAGATGGGAGACGGGCTTGTGAAGCAGGAAGATCTGCATTGGCTAAGTCGTGAACTTAACCTTACAAAATCAAATAATGAATTATTAATTGCTTTTAACCACTATCCGCTTGCCGATGGGTTGAGTAACTGGGAAAACGTGACCGGGATTTTAAAGAATAACAACTGCATCCTCTCTTTCTGCGGACATGGACACCGGCTTGCTCTCTTCAACTTTGACGGTATCCCCGGAATAATGGGGCGGGCCATGATGATGCCAAAAAGTAAATTGCCCGGATACAATATTGTGGAACTTCGAAACGATTCGGTGTACGTATCTCAAAAGGAGATTGGAACACAAAAAGAGCCGGCATCTGTCAAATTGAATTATCTGAAACCGGAACCTATTGCATCCTTGCCCATCTCAAAAAAGCCTGATTTTAAAATAAATGGTGTTTATCCTGAAGTCATTATCAGTTTTAATCTTCAGGATACAGCGTCTGTTTTCGCAGGTCCTTGTGTTATTGACGCAAAAACCGTGATTTATGGGAATTCGGTTGGGACAATTAAAGCGATCAGAATTGCTACGCAAAAAGTGATATGGGAAAAGAAAGTTCAGGGGCCGATCTATTCCACCCCTATTAATGGAAAATCGGTGGTTGCCGTTGGAACGGTGGATGGGAAAATTATTGGATTGAGCCTTAAAAATGGAAAAGAATTATGGCGGGTCGAAGTTGGAACACCAGTTTTAGCCGATGGTATAGTAGAAAATGAAATGTTGTATATCGGCGGAGGATCGACCGCGTTCTATAAAATTGAGATGAACAGCGGAAAAGTGATCTGGAAATTTGAAGGAATTGCCGGATTAATACAAGGTCAACCTGCTTTATCGGACAAACAAGTTGTTTTTGGTGCCTGGGATCGCCATCTATATTGTCTCGATAAAACAACAGGGCAACTTCTTTGGAAATGGAACAATGGGAAACCTCATCAGCTCTATTCGCCAGGCAATATTGTACCTGCAATTGCCAACAGAAAAGTGTTTCTTGTGGCGCCTGACAGATGTATGACAACAATTGATCTTGCCTCTGGAAAACAAATCTGGCGCGATTGTTCCCACCAGGTACGCGAATCAATGGGAATTAGTCCCGACAAAAGTCAGGTTTATGCCAAATTAATGAACGATTCGGTAATTTCTGTTTCGACAGATGGCGATGTATTCAAACTGAACGGTTCGATCAATGCCGGATTTGGTTACGAGCACAATCCATGTGCTATTTTAGCATTAGAAAATCAAGTATTTATAGGAACCAGAGACGGTATTATTATATCAATTAATCCATCCAGGCAAACGATCAACTGGAAATATAAAGCGGGGAACTCATCCATCAATAAGTTGGTTTCAGATGGCAAAAACATGATATTTGTTTCTCTTTCGGAAGGAAAAGTAATTTCTTTTAAAAATAAATGAATATTTTTTGAAAGTTGTAATACAACATACAATTCAAATATCTATCTTTAGTGAAAATTTGTAATCCTTTACTAATATTTGTTTTTGACCGACAAATATTATGACTGCTTTATGAATTTCTAAATGCTAATAAATATAAATTTCAAAACCAAAAAATCGAATGAAATGAAGAAAACAGTTGCGCTCATTTTCATCTTGTGCATGGTCATTCAACTGACTTACGCGCAAAAGCGAACACTCACAGGGACTGTTCGCGACAAAACTACAAGTGAAGTTCTCCCCGGTGTAACCATCATCGAGAAGGGAACGACCAATGGAACAACTACTGATATTTCTGGGAATTTCAAAGTTTCTATTGAACCAGAGTCAGTTATTGTTGTCAGTTTTATTGGGATGACTTCAAAAGAGATCAAACCAGGCAAATCTACAAATCTCATCATCGAACTTGAAACATCATTTCAGGAAATGAGTGAAGTGGTAGTTGTCGGTTTTGGTACCCAGAAGAAGGCCAACCTGACCGGTGCGGTAGCCTCTGTTAGTCCAAAAGTTTTGGAAGCTAGGCCGATTGCCGATGTTGGCCGTGGTCTCCAGGGTATAACGCCAGGTCTTAGTGTTGTTATTCCAAGTGGTGAAGTTGGTTCTGACCCGATCATGAAAATCCGTGGTCAGTTAAGTTCATTTCAAGGTGGTTCAGCACCATTACTATTAATGGATAACGTTGAAATTCCTTCAATTCAGATGGTTAACCCCGATGATATTGAATCTATTTCAGTATTAAAGGATGCAGCTTCTTCTTCTATCTATGGAGCAAAAGCGGCTTTTGGAGTTGTTTTGATTACAACTAAAAAAGGGGCTAAAAAAGAAGGTGTAAATGTTTCCTATTCAGGAAACATGTCGTTTCAAAACATCTCGAAAAAAATGGAGATGGGTCAACTTGATGCTTTGGAATATACGCTTAGTGCGTTCGAACGTATAGGTGGTACTGTTGGTGGCGCTTTCTGGCAGGTGACCCGCGAAGGTTACGATAAGGCCAAAATATGGCAGCAGAAATACGGCAATACTGTGAAACCAAACGATCCTATGTTGTACGGACGTGACTGGTTTGTTGATGCAAACGGTCGCAAGATTGGTCTAAGAACTTATGATCCCTATAATTATATGGTAAAGGAGTGGACGCCTACTAAAACTCATAATCTTTCAGTTAGTGGTAAGAGTGGCAAAACCGATTACAATATGAGCTTGGGATATCTGGATCAGTCTGGTATGATCAAACCTGCCAAACAGGATAATTTTGACCGTTACAACGCAAACATTCGTGTTGGCACAGAGGTAACACCTTGGTTAAAGGTTCATGCAGGAACGATGTATTCCAAACGTCTTAAGAAATATGCTTACGCGACAAGCTCAACCACGGCTGACCCCTGGTTGTATTTATACCGTTGGTCTTCAATCTATCCTATGACTACTGAAGATGGAGATCAGCTCAGAAGCCCTGCATCAGAAGTTGCACAGGCAAATACTTCTTCCCAGGAAACTAATTATACCAGTCTTAACGGAGGTTTTACAATGACACCTACGAAAGACTGGGCGATTAATTTTGACTACACGCACGCCAACCAGGAATATATCAACAAGAATCCAGGTACGCGTTTTACAGCCCGTGATACATGGTCAGCAGGAGTAGCCAAAAATGATGCCGCCGGAAACAGGATTTATATGAATGATGCAGGTGAAGTTGTCGCTTCAACAGCAGCAGGAGCATTACCAGCTTATCAATTGGTTAATTCTACT
>JAAFHB010000259.1 GCA_010906965.1 Mariniphaga sp.
CCTATTTCGGCACCAATTCTGGCAATCAGCATGATTGATACTCCAAACCAGGTAAAGAAAGATGCAACTCCAACTGCTGCTACAGAATCGCTTCCAACTTTCCCCAACCAGATCATATCGGTTAGGTTGTAAGCCATTTGCACAAACGAAGTCCCCATAATGGGTAACGAAAGGCGGATTAATTGCCTTGGAATCGATCCTTTCGTTAAATTTTTGGTCTCTATCAACTCAAATACTTTTATTATCGAAATATTTGGCAAAAATACCATGAAATATTCATACTTTCGCCTGATTATTAAACGAGTTGCGATTATTCGGGACTTGTTACATCCGATGTTAAGAATCAAAATATTCGCGGATGATCAAAATGTTTAATTGTAAGCACTCACAACAATGATTATTCGGTTATACGACGAAAATACAAATCTTAAAGATCTGCTGAAAGTGGTTGAAATTCTGCGTGAAGGAGGCGTAATTATTTACCCAACTGATACAATTTATGGTATCGGATGCGATATCACCAAACCTAAAGCGGTTGAACGTATAGCTCGGATTAAGAATGTAAAACCTGAAAAGGCTGATTTTTCATTTATATTTTATGATTTGAGTAATATTTCAGATTACTGTAAGCCGATTCCTAACGGGATCTTCAAGTTGATGAAGAAAAATCTTCCTGGTCCATTCACTTTCATTCTGAATGCGAACAGCAATATTCCGAAACTATTCAGAAGTTCGAAGAAGAGTATTGGGATACGTGTACCACAAAATAACATTATCAGGGAAATTGTTCGGGAACTTGGAAATCCAATTCTTTCCACCTCCGTTCGCGACGGAGACGCAATTGTCGAGTATACTACTGACCCTGAATTGATTCACGAAAAATATGGTGATCTTGTTGATCTGGTTATTGATGGCGGATTTGGTGGAAATGTCGCTTCAACTGTGGTCGATTGTTTAGGTAATGAACCAATTGTTACCAGACTGGGAAAAGGAGAACTGGTCGAATAATTTTTTAATGAAATTAACCTTGCTTCATCATCTGTTTAATAATAGTATCAATATTTTGTGGAATTGGGCCGAAAGGTTTTCGATAGGTAGCTCCTGTTAAATGTTCTTCGTGTAATTCATCGTAATTGAAATCACAGAAATATATCAATTTTATAAGTACTGTTTCACCAACATTGGGCTTTCCGGCGCAATGTTCTAAAAAAATCAGAGGGCAGAAGTTTCTTTTTTGGCAAACATCTCTTTGTTAACTAAATCTTAACCTTTTTGAAGATAAATTGTTGTAAAAATGATTTAAATTTGTGAATCAAAATTTAATAATTGAATTATGGATAAAATTTCAGATGTAGTAAAACCTGGTGTAGTAACCGGTAACGACTTACAGTATATCTTTAAAGTGGCAAAAGCCAACGGATTTGCAATTCCAGCCGTCAATGTAGTTGGATCTTCGACTATCAATGCTGTTATGGAAGCTGCGAAAAATGCGAATGCTCCTGTAATGATTCAGTTTTCCAATGGTGGAGCTGCATTTAACGCAGGCAAAGGATTAAAAATGGATGGTCCGCAGGCTGCGATTCTTGGCGCTATTGCCGGAGCAAAGCACATTCACACACTTGCTGAAGCTTATGGTGTACGCGTTATTCTTCATACCGATCATGCAGCAAAAAAATTACTTCCCTGGATTGACGGACTTTTGGATGCTGGCGAAAAGAATTTTGCTGAAACAGGCAAACCACTTTTCAGCTCTCATATGCTCGATCTATCGGAAGAACCAATCGAAGAAAATATTGCAATCAGCAGTCGTTACCTCGAACGGATGAGCAAAATTGGAATGACGCTCGAAATTGAACTTGGAATTACAGGTGGAGAAGAAGATGGTGTTGATAACAGTGGATTGGATAACAGTCTTCTTTATACTCAACCTGCCCATGTTTTTTACGCTTACCAGGAATTGAGTAAAATCTCTCCTAACTTCACCATTGCCGCTTCTTTTGGAAACGTTCATGGTGTTTACAAACCAGGAAATGTAAAATTGATGCCTATCATTCTGAAAAATTCTCAGGATTACATCAAAGAAAAATTGGGTATTTCTGATGCACATCCTGTTAACTTTGTATTCCACGGTGGTTCAGGCTCAACACATGCCGAAATCAGGGAAGCTATCAGCTATGGTGTGATCAAAATGAACATCGATACTGATACACAATGGGCTTTCTGGGAAGGTATCCGCATTTTTGAGGCTGCTAATCATGGTTACTTACAGAGCCAGATTGGTAATCCAGATGGTGCTGACAAACCCAATAAGAAATTCTACGATCCACGTGTTTGGTTACGTAAGGGTGAAGAAACACTTATTGCCAGACTAAAAGTTGCATTCGAAGATTTAAATGCCATTAACAGCATTTAAGACAATACTATAAAATAATTGCTGCCGCTTCGGTTAATTCCGGAGCGGCTTTTTTTTGTTTCAGCAATTAATAAAACTAACTTTGAGAAGTATTATAAAGCTTTGTTGAAAGTGCTAAAACATACATTATGAGGAGGTTATTTTTCGTGATCATTTTTTTTGCTGCTGCACTTAATTGCGTATCGCAAAACAACAATGCGTCCAATAAAAAAGTTGAGTCGCTTTACAATGAAGCTAAAACGAATGCACAGGCAGGAGACAAGGTCAAAGCCATTGCATTGCTCAACCAGGTTATAAAAAATGATCCTCAATATTACATGGCATTCTTCGGACTGGCAGATATTTACCATGAAACGAAGGAACACCAACTTGAGAAGGACGCGCTTGTAAACGGTTTGCGAATTAGTCTTGATCGGTTTCCGGGCGGGTATAAGTTTCTGGCTGAACTTTTATATGCCGAGGCTGCCTATTCTGAAGCACTAAAAAATATCGAACAATACAATCGTTTGAAAAAACAACTAACGATTGAGGAAAATCGTCTTCTTGAATCATGCCGTTTTGCTGTGAAGGCGGTTGAGTCGCCTGTCGATTTTCATCCGGAGAATGCAGGTGAGGCCATCAATACGACTGAAGATGAATATTGGCCAAGTTTAAATGGCGAATCAAATGCACTTGTATTTACACGATTGATCACAAAAGATACAGACGGGAAGAAAATAGCTTATCCCCAGGAAGATTTCTATGTTTCGCGAAAGGATTCTGCCGGGTGGCAAAATGCTTTACCTCTGGGACCGCCGGTTAATACGGGCGAAAATGAAGGGGCACAATGCATTTCGGCAGATGGTCGCCTGCTCTTTTTTACGGGTTGCGGACGCCCCGACGGATTGGGGAGTTGCGATATCTATATGTCTGTTAGGAAAAAAGGTAAATGGTCGGCGCCTGTCAATCTTGGGAATCCGGTTAATACGAACTCATGGGAATCGCAACCTTCTGTTTCGGCTGATGGACGCCTGCTTTATTTTACGAGTAACCGCAAAGGCGGCAAAGGAAAGATGGATATCTGGCGTGCCGAAGAACTGGGGGTTTCACCCGAAGGATTTCCCGTTTACGGAAAGGTCATCAATATGGAAAGCGTGAATACTTCGGGAAACGAACTTTCACCGTTTATCCATGCGGATGGTAAATCACTCTATTTTGCCTCTGATTTTTGGCCGGGGATGGGCGGGAAAGATCTGTTATTTATTACTTTAGATAGCATTAATACTTCACTTCCTCAAAACCTGGGATATCCGGTGAACACTTCGGCCAACGAAGAGGGGCTTGTGGTTGAGGTTTCGGGCGATCGTGCCTGGTACACTGCGAATAATACAGGATTTGGCGGTCGCGATATCTTCACCTTTCAGTTGCCGGATGCATTAAAACCGCAGCCTGTATCGTGGGTGAAAGGGAAGGTGACCAACCGAAAAACCGGTCAGTTGATTCTTTCCGAAATTGTATTAAATGATTTGGTCGGTAATAAATTAATACAGCATTTATATCCGTTTGAAAATGAGGGTGAATTTCTCTTTTGTCTTCCTTCGGGTCATAATTATGGTTTAAATATTTCAAAACCTGGTTACTTGTTTCATTCTGAAAACTTTAATCTTTTGGTGACCAACAACAGGTATCAGCCTTTAGAACTGATGATTGCGCTCGATCCGATTGAAACCGGCAAGACAACAATTCTTAAAAACATCTTCTTCGATACCGATTCATTTAGCTTAAAGCCTGAATCGAAGGGTCAACTGAAAGAAATTGTCGATTTCATGAAAACCAATCCGGGATTGGTAATCGAGATTGGCGGACACACCGACAACCAGGGAGCCGAAAACTATAATCTGATTCTTTCCGCGAAACGCGCTGATGCTGTTGTCAAATCTTTGGTTGAAATGGGTGTGCCATCAGCAAGGCTTAAAAGTATGGGCTATGGATTCGCAATACCGGTTGCTGATAATTCGACAGAAAAGGGCAAGGCATTAAACCGGCGAACCGAATTCAAAATCATTGAAAGTAAGTCGGGGAAGTAATAACTATTTGAATGATCTGAATAATAATATTGTCAATATGAACAAACAACACGAAATTATTCTGCTGAATATTTACGGTAACGATAAGCCCGGGTTAACCTCATCGCTGACCCAAATTCTTGCGAATTACAAGGTTAATATTCTTGATATTGGACAGGCAGTGATCCATAACAATCTGGATCTTGGAATTCTATTTGAAGTTCCGACCGAATCCGAATCGTCACCAATATTGAAAGATCTATTGTTCAAAGGATACGAGTTGGGGATCCGGGTGAAATTTACCCCCATTAGCGAAAAGGAATATAATCTTTGGGTAGGCAAGCAAGGCAAGGGACGTTACATTATCACCCTTGTTGGCCGTATTATCTCTGCAAAACATATTGCTGAAGTTACAGGAATTGTATTCAAACAGCATCTCAATATCGATAAAATTACCCGTGTGTCAGGTCGAATAAAGCTTACCGAACGGACGCAAGGTACAAAAGCTTGTGTGGAATTGCTGGTACGAGGTACGCCATATAATATTGTTGAAATGAAAAGCAACTTCCTGACTATTGCTCATGATATGGGTGTTGATATTGCATTTCAGGAGGACAATATTTATCGCCGTACCCGAAGGCTTGTATGTTTCGATATGGACTCCACCCTGGTACAAACAGAAGTTATCGACGAATTGGCCTATAAAGCAGGGGTTGGCGAGGCTGTGAGTAAGATAACCGAGTCGGCGATGCGTGGTGAAATAGATTTTGCCGAAAGCTTCAAACAGCGTATTGCACTTCTAAAAGGCCTCGATGAAAAGGTAATGATTGAAATAGCTGAGAATCTTCCGCTCACCGAAGGTACTGAACGTCTTTTCCGTACCCTTAAAAAGTATGGATTTAAAACGGCTATTCTTTCGGGAGGTTTTACCTATTTTGGAAAATATCTTCAGAATAAGCTGGAAATCGATTATGTATTTGCGAACCAACTGGAAATTGTGGATGGTAAACTTACCGGGAATTACCTTGGTGATATTGTAGATGGGGCCAAAAAAGCTGAATTACTGCGTAATATCGCATTTAAGGAAGATATCCATTTGGAACAAACTGTGGCAGTTGGCGATGGTTCAAATGATTTACCCATGCTCAATGTAGCTGGTCTTGGAATTGCTTTCCATGCAAAGCCATTGGTGAAGAAGAACGCGCAGCACGCTATTTCCACTTCAGGGCTCGATGTTATCCTTTATTTAATGGGTTTCCGCGAAAGGGACATTGAATAAAGTCGCTCCATCACTGGAGCTGCGTTATATCCCTTGGTGTGGAATTGTTGAAAAGCAAATTACTCAAGTACAATCTCCACCATGTAATCGAAATGGGCACCTGCGATTTTATCTTTAACGGTGAAACCACATAATTTGGCAATATCGGAGAAGCTTTCCGGATCGACAAACAGCCATGGAAACGGTTTTCCTTTGATTGTTTTATAACTAAGCTGATATTCCATCTCGCCATAATAAGCATCGGAAGCGATATCAACCCACATTTCACCGTTTTCGTCGGTGAAAAGATAAAGCAAATCAGATGAATCAGCCAGAATCTTACCTCCTGGATTCAGAAGTGTCTTCAGGTGCATTAAGAGTATTTCGAGGCCGGGTAATGTCTGGGCAACTCCAGCGCCATTCATCAATAAAAGGATCGTATCGTATTTCTGGTCTTTGAGCGCATAAACATCTTTAAGAATGACATTTTTTATCCCTCGTTTGCGCATTGTATCGCACGAAAGTGGAGAAATGTCAAGTGAATCGACATCAAATCCATGGTTTTGAAGCCATAGGGAATGAACGCCAGCACCTGCACCAATATCGAGAATTTTACCGGAACAACGTTTTAGCGCCTCCTGTTCCTGAATGGGCATCTCTTCATACGTTCTGAAAAAGTAGGAAGGTGAAAGCACTTCGTCTTCGGCAATATCGGTTTTTACAACAATTGATTCGCCAACGATTCCGTTCTGGTA
>JAAFHB010000019.1 GCA_010906965.1 Mariniphaga sp.
GTGGTGTGTCTGTTAAAGACGAAATCAGGATTAAAAAATGGAGTGTTTTCAGCATAAAAAAACCGGACGATGATCCGGTTTTTTTATGCTGTCGAGTGACTATCAAAAAAGTTCCAGCTGCTGCACTTGCCCCTTCTTTTCAGTTGGCTTTTTGCCGTAGAATAGTTCCATATCGCCAAATTGTTTGTCGGTAATGCACAGTATTCCAATATGCCCTTGTGGCGGAAGTTCGAGTTTTACCCGTTTGATATGAACTTCGGCATTGTCTTTACTCGGACAATGGCGCAGGTAAATACTGAATTGGAACATCGTGAAACCATCTTTCAGTAATTTCTTCCGGAAATCGCTATAAATCTTCCGCTCCTTTTTCGTCTCGGTCGGAAGATCGAACAGTACCATTACCCACATAATACGGTATTCACTGAGTCTTTCCACATTATCAGATTTTTAGGTGAGCGTTTAATTCATCTCAGGGTATTCAATCTTTCGCAATTCGCCCAGGAAGCATTTGGCAAGTGACGCAGTTGTCTGTTGAGCGGCCAGCATCAGCGGGCTTCGCCGGTCATTGATTGTCACATCCAATACTGGTATCTGCAATAGTTTGGCTTTATGTTCTTTGGTTAACTCTTCTGGCATTTCGGGGCCATCGAGAATTTCAAGAACCAACCGGTCAACATAGGGACGGTAAGGTTCCATGACATCATCGGCAAGGCAATAGGCATTGTACCGGTTGTGGTGGTGAATCCCAAGTGTTGGTAACATTCCCGAAGCAACAAGTGATCGCGCAACAGTTGCACGTAAAATTGCATAGCCGTAGTTGAGTAGGTTGTTCGGGGCGAAACCGTCGGGGTCGCGCCTGAAATCGAGCGATGTATCGAAGAGTTCACCCCAGTAGTATGCCGCTGCCCGACCCTCATGGTTCTCGGTATCACCACTCTTCACCTGATCGGCCCAGTATTTCATATTTTCAGTTTTTCGCCCTTCCTGGTTTAGTACCGCTGCCTGATTCAAAATTTTCTGTCGGACTGTTTGCTGCCACAACTGTTTGCGCAATGGTTCTGAAGCGTTAATCTGATGCGTAAACCTTTCACATTGCGTGGTGTTCCCTTCCAAAGGCAGTAGCAATCCTGTGGGCATATGACGGTGGTCGCAGGTGAGTACTGCGACATTATTTTCCACCAGGGCACTCATCAGTTGGTGGGTGATGGTGATTTGCGGGTTTTCGAGCACCACAAAACCAATGTCCTCAATCGGAATGGTGATTGTACGATCTTTTTCGGGTAAAGCGGAAGTTTCCGGCAGGTTGATCACCAACTGCTCATCCTTAAAACGGAGATAAGCCGGGTTTCCAAAGAAAAGGGTGCGTTTGATCATGGATGTTAGTTTTTAATTTGGCATAAACCCAATAATTTCCCTCGGGGAAATTTAAGAATCTGTTTAATTTGGTCTTCTGATCCAGTAAGGGATCAAATGTGGGTAGAACATCGGTTATTATGCAAGGGTCCGCCCCGGACAGGGACGGAATATTTTGCATCAGTTCACATTTTGCACTTCGATGATTGAAATGGTTCTTTGTGAATCTGATACCGATCCTTGCGAACTTTGTGGTGAATTTTTTAACACAAGGAACACAAAGGTTGCACAAAGAAAACGGTTTTTAAATCAGGAGGGGATGAATACCTTATTATCCTGAACCCAACCTATTAAGGTTTAAAAATGGAATAAGGTTTTTTCCTTTCCATCCGGGGTTAAAATGTTTCTTCGTGAAACGCATTGTAAGAGAGGGTTTCACACTGCGTAAAACCCTCACTAGCCGGAATTTTATTTAATAACAGTCGCCTTTTCTGTTTCTGTCTCCGGTTCGGCAGCCCGTGTGTTCAGCAGTGTGATATACTGATCGATCAGCGCGTTTAGTGCATTGATCAATTTTTCATAAGCTGCACTTGGATTTAGTACCGAATTAGCATCGATGAATTTCCGCAACTCGTAATAGGCGAGCACAGTCTCTTCACGTTTTGACTTCAGCGTGTCGGGATTTGCAGCGCCGTACTCCTCTGTCCGTTCGAGATATTTCTGTTCGAATAGCTGGTTTGCAGCTTTTAATTCGGCAACCCATGCAGTAAGTCCAAGCAATGTAATGGCAGCTGTCAGCTCAGGTTTAGTTTCCCAATCTTTGACGATGGCATCGATTGTTCCCGATTCAGATGGCAGATTCATTTTGGCAACCCCTTTGCCATAAAGATTTAAACTCGCTAGCAGAAGGTTGGCAGCCTTAACAGTAGCACTGTCAAAGTGGTAGCAATAACTTTCGATCATACCACTTATCCCATTAATAGCCTTGTCGCGGCGTTCGTCGTCCAATACCAACTCCTGCGTAAGCGGACTTGACTGTTCCAGTTTGAAGAGCTGTGACGTTTCGTCTAATTTGATTTTAAAGGCAACGTGTTGCGGTTCGATATTCAAAACAACCGGATCGTTTGCATTTACCAAACCATAAAAATCGGCTCCGAATCTCAAAAACTCTACATTTCGTAATGTTCTTAGATCAATTGCATTTATCATGTTAAATTTTTTTTAATGTGGAATAATTTTTTTTAATGACCAGGTGACTGCACTCATTAAATGAGGAAAACTACAACGCGTCGGTTTGGTTCCTTAAGACGTAACCGGGTCATTTCTTTTTATATTTTATCTTCCGGTGTTCCGGAAACGTTCCTGCCCTTGGCGCGGAGCTTGCCGATGTTCCGGAAACGTTCCTGCCCTTGGCGCGGAGCTTTCCGGCGTTCCGGAATCCTTCCTGCCGTCAGCGCGGAGCTTTCCGGAAAAAATGGAAGCAGATCTGCCAATGGCAGTCTATCATCGGATGCACCCGAAAACGTCCAGCCAATAACCGGAGGCTTTCGGGAAGCAGAAGCCGGGGCTCCACTTAAAATTGTACTTAGGTAAGTGATTCTTCAACTTTTAAAGTTTTATTTAGAATAGGTTTATTATTTATGGATGTTATTTGGCCTATACGGTTTACCTGGAGTTTTTCGCAAGTTTCTTTAATGGATACCCCTTCTATTCCTTCGAGCTTATTTAACTGACTAAATTCAAACTTGTCAACAATTGATGAAGAAATGTTATTGGGAATTGCATATAACCGACTGCCAGTGAAACTTACTATTTTATAAACTCGGTTTACTTGATCTAATGACAGATTTGCAAAATCAATGTGAAATTTGGAGTTCGTATCGTCCTTTGGATGAATGTAAACCAAGTCATTAGGCGAAAGGTAAAAAGCTAATTGTTCACCTTTATCATTCGTTTCTGGTACTGGTTTAAGTCCTTGTTTTTGGCGTTCGATCACAATATTTAAAGGGATGCTTTCGTAGCTACGCTTTCCTTCGCTGTTTTGATAGATTGCAAAGAACAGATTAGTTCCCTTTGCCGCCTCCACGTATTTTTGGCCTTTATTACCGGTTGTGCCTACATTGAATTTATTTCCTTTAGGTTCAAAAGTCCGGACTTTATAGATGGGTTGGTGGAATTTACCATCATTAAGCTGGACGATATTCTTATTCATTTCGTCTAGTCCATCGGGTGAGAAGGCCAGTTCTGGATGCTCAATAACCTTCCCATCTTTAGTTTCATTGTATTTCTCGAGATGATTAAGCATGATTTTTTGGCTGGCCGTATCGGTAATGCTTTTGATAAAATTGGTATTATACGCTTCGTTTATTGAAGACCTGGAAGCGACCATCTCTTTTTCGAAATAGTATATTTCAACTTTTGAGATACTATTTCCATCCCATTTGTCTTCTAATTCTTTGAAAAATTTCCGGAGCTTTGTCTTATCAAAGCCTTGTTTTACAAGTGTCTTTATTTGATTTTTCAATGATTTATCGACCATCATTTCCCATTGGTCGAGTGCCGCAGAGAGTTGCACTGTTTTTTTGAAACGTAATTGCACCAACCCAGCAACCGTCTCTTTGTGCATCGGTTTACGGATCGCCCAATGGTCACCAGTTTTCTGCTTTGTGAATACTTTTTTCAAACTTCCATCGTCCTGCGTTTCCCATCTCTGATACCAGTTGCTGGTCTTATTAATAACTCGGATATTTTGTTTAAAACTGACGATAGTCGTTGAAAGGGTGTGACGTGCATCCTGCGTAAACGTATCCCATGGTTTATAAAACGACCATTTATAATTTCCATTTTCATCTGGTTTCGTTTTAAAACATAGTTTTTGCTTTAAATCGTAACGGGATTCTTTTGAAGTTGATTTAGCCGACTCATTATTCAAATAATTGATATGACTTCTGGAGGCACACGCTATAACCAATGCATCCATTGCATGATGGCGGTGGTCGATCCGTTTTTTAGTAAATCCCTTTTGCAGTTCAAGTGGTATCTCCGTTTGAAAAACTCTTTTCCCATCTTTGTTTGTCCAATGTCCAAAATTATTGCTTTTGGTGAGATCGTTTAATCTTTCAAAACGAGGGGTAATTAGCTCATTCCAAACATCGTTTAGTCCCCAATCTTGCTTTAATGTTGAGGTGATACTTCCGTTGCAGGCTGCAATATTTTTCGATGTGGTTTCAACTTCGCCCTCTTCGCGGACAATGTTTGACAAGAGATTTTTGATCAGTTTGCTGATATACTTTGTATCGTTCAATTGTCGGTTGATGAAATCATCGGGAATATCTTCCATGAGTAATTTCTTCATTTTGCTTCTGTTTTTTGCAAAACGGTTTTTTACAAAATCTTCGTAAGCGTCGAGGGTGAAAAGCGTTACCTTTTTACCAAAATCTAATTCGATGATCTTACCATGTTGTTCTTTGATATAAGCGTAAGCGGTTTTGTTGTCTTTATCCTTGTTCACTACCGACTCGCAGATGACTTTATTGCTTAACGAATCGTCGAAATAGCGTGATTGTGGTATAATGTGCTCAATCTCATAACTTGAAGTAAAGAGTTTCCCAAGTGGGATAATTTCTCCGGTATAGGGTGAACGGTATTGTTGGTCGAGCCAAAGCTTATACCTTGTTAATTCTGATGAAGTCGGTTGAGCATTTTTACTGATTTTTAGTATTTCGTCAGGGATATCGGCAACAGCACTTAAAACACCCTCTTCATATAATTTTAGAATTTCTTGCTGACTTGGCGAATATGGACGGACATTTTGAACGGTGTTATCGTTCTTTAATTCTGCGAGCAATGCCTTAATCCGCAGGTTCGTGTTTTCATTTTCTGTTACAACAGATGTGAGTCGTTTCCGTTGATCGGCAGTATTTTTCATTTCGCGCCCTAACTCAATATGAATTTCATCGAAGAAATCTTTTTCTCCGTTGCCAAATTGTTTCCAGATATCGGTAACAACCCTAAGTGTTTCTGTTACGACTTGTTCTACAATAGGATTTCGAAGAGAATGTTGCTTAAATGTATCGTTTAAGTAGTGTTCAATATCGATTGGTACCTCCCATTTAACAACTTCACCCTCTTCGGAGTGTCTGCCATACACAGCATAACATGCCTGATAAGTATTTAGGGCGGTTAATGGATTACGGCAATCGATAAAGCTTTTTAATACTTGCTTTGGAATATCATCATCAGCGATGTTGGCAATTCTATTTTTTTCATAATCAATCGAATCGAGACGCTCTACGATTGCTGAAATGCGTTTTTTAGTATCAATTGAAATGGCTTCATCCGACCAATATTTTCCTCTGCGCATCAGCGGCAATAACTTTTTAATTGCTTTTGCGGAATAGGCGCCGTACTCCTTCTTAAACGGGGTAAATTTTTTGAAGTTCTCTATAAATTCCTTTGGCAGGCTGCGCTTACCGGCAAAAGTTGTCAGTGCTTTTTCTATCTCTATCTTATCATCTATCGAGCTTAGAATATGCCAAAGTTGCTCTTCGATATCCTTAGTTAAAAACTCTGGTGCGATATCCGATGTTTTTAATTTTGTAAGCATCTGTGACCTTGTTTCGTTCGCCGGATAAGTTTTATCTTCTACATAATTCCACCGGTAGAGTTCTACATTCTTCTTCAAATTAAACGCAGGATATTTCAGGAAAGCTTTCTGATCTATTTCTTTGCGGTCATTTAGAAAATCGAATAAGGCAACCCAATCTTCCTCTGATTTTAGAAATTCAGAGGTAACATTGATATCGGTATTAAGCCGACCATCGATGTATTTTTCACGCTGATAGATTGTCAGGTTTTGCAGGAATTGCCAAAGCCGAAATTCCTGAAATAATGGGTGCGACCTTGCAATACATTTTAATGCATCATTTTGCAATATCCCTTCCTTATCAAGGTACGACCGCGATTCGTAGCGGCACTCGCTGATTTCCGATTTCTTGCTTTTTAAAGGACGCTGATAAAAAATAATGTCATTAATAAAGAGATGGGTAAAGTCTTTCTGGCTATATGTATTCCGATGATCCTGATTGTTTCGGTAAAGTTCTTCAAGACAAGCCGTATAATTTTTCTTGTCTTGTAATTCGGAGTGAAAGGTTTGTTGTTTATCGAGAATGAGCTTCAACTCTTCGCGATAGAATCTCCGTTCGATGGTACGAACGAGCTTCCCTTTAATTTTTTGACCCGGAGATTGGAGCAAAGTATCATAGATATAGGTTCCTACCGTATGATTAGTCCGCTCAATTTCTGCTTCAGTTTTCTTTTTAACCAATGTCCAGTCATCAGCACCTGGTGACCTGAATGAGCGTTTTTCTTTTCCCTCTTTATCTGTTTTGATACTTCCGTCATCGTTGAGATCCGTAGTGACAATGAATTCTTTAATCTTTCCAACCCAATCAAGCGGTGTCCGGCTTGTGCGTCTGTAAATCCATCCATTTTCCAAAACAACATTATACCAGATTTCTTCCTTACTTTTCCTGTCACCGCTATCTAAAACTTCAACGACCTTTAGCGTATGAAATTCAACAAGTTTATTCTTGCTATCGTCTTCATCTTCACCGCGGAGTTGATAGTAACCGCGTTTTTGGTTAAAATGAAGTAGCAACCATGCTAATTCTGCTTTTGCAATGGGATATGTCAACGCTTTTTTGCGGAGAAAATAAATTGTCCAGTCGTAAGGTATCTTTTTATTGTTTTCAAATAACTGGGGTTGTATTTTTTTAAAGTCCTCAATCATTTCATCGAATGAGTCTTTGAATAGGAATTCGTATTTCCCGGTCTCTGCATTAAGTTGATAGGCTATTTTAGGCTCGGCATGATTCAAAAACTGTCCGAAATGACAATCAAAGTCAATCTGGTCTGAGTAATGTTCTGGTAGAAATCCCAATTTGTAAAGGACTCTGTTCAATCTTTCCCTTCGTAATAAAAAACGTTCTCTTAATCTCCGAATCCCTCTGAAATTTGTTCTATCTGCCGTCTGTGAAACAGGATTTCCTTTTTCAAAATCGCCAATACTGGTTTGATCCATAGGAATTATCCTTGATCCTATACCAAGTATTTTTCCGGACTTTTCCTTAAAGTCTTGTTCGGTTAAGGCCCATCCGATACTGTTGGTTCCTAAGTCAAGTCCTAAAATTTTTTTCATGCTATTTTGTGTTTCGATAATAATTACTAATTTAGCCGTACAATTTGAAGCAAATCACAATAAGGATTATTCCGTTGTGAAAACATTTAAGCCACCCTCGTCTTACAATACGGGGGTATTTTTTTGCCATGTCCTGCAAAAAACGCCCAACTCCAAGCCGTACGACATAAGATCATCATTTGAAAAACAGTTGGTCTTGCATTTTAAACAATCATTATTTGTGGTATTCATGGTCGTGATGTGGTATTGGTTAGGCAATTAATGGCAAAATTCAAGTTGCGTGTAAAGGCACTCTAAAGTTGTAAAATATATTTGTTATTTGCCAAATAAATAGTGGAAAATATATGTTGGTCGACTTAAAAAGTTTATGGTGAGAATAGAAAACAAAGAAGGAGGTGCTTTTGGCAATATTAGCTATCTGTTTTGTGCATGCTTACCAAACATCATAAAAACGTAGCGCCGCATTCCGTTGGTACGGGATGCGGCGCAATGTCGTATTGTTTTGTTTAATATTCCCAGAGATCCTGCTCGTAATTAAAGATGGAGTTTTTGATTCTTTCGGATTCTTTGGCGGCATATTCGCCCTTCGCATAGTCCGAAATCGCCCGGTTGTTATAGGTGTTTTCTTCTTTCACAATATAACCATCAAATTTCCGGGTAAGGAATAAGTCGTCAAAACTTAAGCTACGCGCCCCGTTAAATCCGTTAAGTGATTCGTTTTTTGCAAGAAGGGGACGAATTTCAGGATAATAAACCCAGAAAAGTTTTTTGCGGACATAAGCCGTATCGGTTGGTTCTTTTTTGTAGACCCTGATCGGACAGATTCCGAGAATCCGAACCTGAAGCGTCGACTTTTGTTTGTCGAAATACCAGACCTCTTTTATTTCCAATTGCTTGACTTCCTGTACTGGGATTTCAGCAGCAACAATTGAATCACGTGCAGCATTGGTATCTATATCGATGACCTGTATCTTCTTAACAGAGTCTCCAAACTGTTGCTTAACCTGATTGTAATCGATTGGTTTAAAGAATTCACTCTCAGCAACGTCCGGATCGAATGCGGTAATTATCTTCGCTTCAATTCCTTTTAAAAGGACATTAAACAGGTTATAGCGCCCTTGTATTACACGGGTTGGATAATAAAAATGCTGGTTTGCTTTTTCGCGTAAATCGATGGTCCGCCAGACGGTTCTTGACCATACGGCATCTGACTCCCGCACCAATGGGAGCGGAGCCGGTTTGCGATCAATGGTTGTCCGCTTTGTATAAACACCATCGACGATGACCTGAGCTTGCAAATATTGTGATGCAGCTCCAATCAGAATTAATGCAAGGATCAATAATAATTTTTTCATCGTTAATTTATTTTAAAGCTTATCGAAGGTAAATTACGTACCGAGCCATCATCACCTTTTACTACAATGCTCTCGATATATAACCGGCCTCCAGGATTTAATCCTTTCATCAGATCTTTCTGGTCCTGCGAGAACCGGTTTCCTTTTGCCGGTTTATCAACTACAAAGCCGCCCTTGGATGTTGAAACGACAAATGAAGTAACTGAAAAGTTCATCTCGAAATCGAAATCCGGGATCTTCGCCACAACGCCCTGTTGTGCTAATAACTCATTCTTTGTTATTGCTCCCTCTATTTTACCTGCGACCGAAGCAACGGGGTCAGGAACTCTTTTTACACGGAATGGCATCGAACCAATCTCTTTCGTGGTTCCGTCAATCAGGGCACTCACAGAAATTGTCGAAAGGACGCCTATCTTATCCGGCCTGACAACATAACCTGTTGCACCGGGCTGAATAGAACCATTTGTAATCGATACTTTTACATTGGTTGGTGATATCCCGGGTACTGAAACTGAAACGGGATTATCGAGACCTGCATAAAAGACATTCATCTTTGTTGGCGAAACAGTCATCGAAGGTTTGGCCACTTCGTATTCGTGTTTGAACGGGTACGCGACGATAATGCCATCCGGATTCTTGTAATTGATATGCCCGCTCCATTCAACTTTGCCCTCCCGTGATGTTACAACTTTGTATAATCCGGCATTTTCGCCCGACATCATTGGCAAGGTCGATCCACCAACAATAATTTCCGGTTTAACGGTTGTATCGACAGCAGAAAGAAAAACTTTGGCTTCATAAGCACTACCTTGAAGAACAAAGTCAGATTTCGAAACTACCTGCGCCTGAAGCTTATTAAATTTGAATGAGGAAGCATCAATCTGAGCATATAAGTGATGGATAACATCCGACTCGGCATTACGTACGTCACTTTGAATTTTTGACATTAGGGTAATAACGGCTATCAATGGATATCCCTCAAATTTACTCGATTCCCACGAAGGTGTGCTTCCTTCCTTTTTTGGAGGAGGTGCAGTACTAAGACTCTGGTTGATTGAAGTTATTAATTCGGTATTTGAGGTATCAATTAAAGCAAGAAGTGAACTTCGGTAGGCTTCAATTGCATTCTTCAATGCTGTTCCATTTTTTTTAGTAATCATAATCTCTGCCGCAAAGTTTAGGTTCTCTTGTGCCTTTATGGCATTGACATCACCTTCGGGACCATCAGCCGTTTTAACGATTAACTCTTTTAAACTGAAAATGTAGCGGTACAACGAATCGGAACTTGCTTTCACTTTTAAAACTTCTTTGTTGAGTTCACCTGCTTTTTGCGGATTTTCCTGTGCTGCATTGTTGAAATCGTTGTAAACCCGCTGGTTCTTAGCCGTGAAATTTTCGATTGTTTGCATGAAATTATTATTGACCACGGCAAATGCATCTAACACTGATTTGTCAACATTGAGCGCTAACATCGCGGTCAATACAAGATACATCAAACTGATCATTTTTTGTCGGGGCGCTTCCGGACAGTATTTTGTTCCCATCTTCGAATTAACCTTTTACGTTCATTGCTCCAAGCATATTACCATAAACATGGTTAAGTGCTTCCAAATTTTTATTTAGCTGTTCTGTGTGTTTGCGGTATTTCTGAGCTTCTTCAAGCGAATTATTTACCACTTCGGTCATTTTAGAATAACCTTCAAAGGCTTTTGCCGATGAGTCGGAAAGCTTTTTGGTATTCTGTAAATGAAGTTCGTAAGATGAATTTAAGGCCGACAAGCTTGTGTTAATATGCGAAAGTCCGTTACTGTAGGTTTTGGTTTGATCGGTTAAGACCGTCAAATCCTTATTTATCAGTTCTGTAAAACTTTTATACGATTGTGCAAGTTTGTCACCGGATGTAGATAGCTGTTCGTTAATTTTTTTCGAAGAGTCGTTAAACGTCTGAGCCAGATTCTTTGATGAATTAGTCAAAATCTGCGTAGATTGGTCGTAAGAATGGATCAGATCGGTCGTGGATTTTTCAATCGAATGGGTTGCACGGGTATTAATATCGTTGATAGCGGCCATCGATTCTGAAGCGCCTGTCATGTTCTTTACATATTCATCCGTCACTAAAGTAGCACTCGAGATATCTGCAATTCCACTTGCAGCGTTGGAAAGATCCTGAAGTCCTTTTTTTATTTTGCCAAGTAATTCAGGCGAAATATCGGCTTTCTCGAATATATTGTCAATCGATTTTGGCTGTTTGGTTGGATAAGGAAGTTCTTCCTCTTCTTCAATACCAATATAGTCGGGACGGAGTTGACGGTATACTTTTTTCCAGTCAGGTATTTCGACAGAAGGTTCAAATGCGGAAAGGAAAAAGATCAGTACTTCGGTTGACATCCCAATGGTAAGCATTGTACCTCCACCTGTCCAATGTTGCAGTTTGAATAATGCTCCCATTAAAACAACGGCAGCTCCCCAACTGTAGCAATAATTCATGAAGTTTTTCCACTTACTTGAATGTGTTAATTCAGACATTCCCATAATAATCAGTATTTTTTAGATTGTTGTTATTTTTTTGATTGAAACTCATCTCCGAAGGTGGAACGGACGCAGCGAAAGCCGACATACGATTTGGCTGTATCCTGGTATTCGAACGTACGAGTACCAACCTGGATAAAATAGGCGATGTCTTTCCATGATCCGCCGCGGATTACTTTCCGCTTCATCGCCGGTGGATCATCCGGAAGTGCGTTTTGTTCGAAGTTGGGATTCAGGTCGTGCATGAAATTATAGGCCGACTCGTCGTAGGCACTAATTGTCCATTCCGCAACATTACCGGCCATGTCGTAGAGTCCATATCCGTTGGGATCGTAAGTTGCAACTTTAACAGTAGTTTTACCTCCATCGTCGCTGTAATTTCCGCGCATGGGTTTAAAGTTGGCCAGAAAACAACCTGTTTGAGAGCGTGTATAATATCCACCCCAGGGATACATCGAATTATTTAAACCGCCACGTGCTGCCAGTTCCCATTCTGCTTCTGATGGTAAACGGTAATCCTGTACGGCAAAGTCACCTCTTTCGGCAAGGGTTGAATTTTTGAAATTCGTACGCCACATGCAAAATGCTTTTGCCTGTTTCCAGGTTACCCCAACGACGGGATAATCGTCAAACCCGGGGTGCGAAAAATACTTGTTTGTAAGTGGTTCGTTGAATGCATAAGAGAAGTCGCGGATCCAGACCAATGTGTCGGGGTAAATATTAGTTCCTTCATTCATTATAAAACTTGAGCGTCCCTCGATAGGGACCACTTTTCCCGTAAGATCGTTCACAGTTCCCTGATAACTTTGTGTCTGGAAGTTGTAAGCATTCTGAAGACGGGCAGCCTGCTGCAGGTCAACCCACGAATAACTGTAGTTTAGCTTTCTTGGATCGAGTTCCTTTTTACCCAGGATCCTGTCGTTGCCAGCGTAATACATTGGTTCCAGAGCATCTTTATAATCGGGATTGCGCCAGTCGAGTTTTCTTTTCCAGTCGAGAATCGGCGGGTCAATCGGATTACCTTTCCGGTCCTCTGTAATTTTAAATTCTGCGAACTGATCGGATAGCATTGTTCGTGCCATCGAGTCACGAACCCAATAAACGAATTGTCGGTATTCGTTATTGGTAATTTCAGTGTCGTCCATCCAGAAAGTGGATAGGTCGACAGTCCGTGTTGGTGAGGTAGCATAAGCCACATCCTGATCACCGGGACCCATATTGAAACTTCGCCCTGGAATTAGCGCCATGCCAAGAGGGGAAGGCTCAAAATACTTGCCCCGTTTTTCCACTCCCGTCAATTCTCCGTTACCACCTTTGTGGCAACCGACTAACAAGAGAATCGACGATATACAACCAAAGAAAAACAATCGCTTCATAGTTCGTTTAATATGTTGTGCTCAACTATATTTTTACGCCAAAGTTACAAAAATCTTACACTTCTGTACTTGTGCGTACGTTTTTTGTTTAATAAAACTGAATATGCCAGAAATAATTCATGCGATCCGGCGTTATATCTTGATAATGAGGACGTACTGATGTCGTAAGCGTAGCCAAACTTTATACCGTTCCATAACTCTGTTCCGAAGGTTAAAATAATTGCATCTTTTACGCGATAACCGATTCCTCCCCATATTCTTTTATCATACTGAACAGTCATGTTGAGGTCTGCTTGCCAGGTTGTTGTTTCAGTTTTAAAGAAGAACGAAGGAAGAACTTCGAATCGTTCATCTGCCATTTGAACAGTGTAGCTTCCACTCATGTAATAGTGCCTTCGAAGTGAATACCTGCCTGTTTCTTCGAACAACAACGTGGGCTGATTCAGGTGCCTGGCAGAGAGTGCAAGATCGAAATTTTTACACTGGTAATAGAATCCAGCTCCCACGTCAACCAAAACACCCGTTGCTTTGCCTTGGGGAAGTCCCGGATCTGTTAAATTGAAATTATCAAAATCGCTCCACCTATTTATTTCCGACATGTCAAGATTCTTATTCATCAAACCCAACGAAACACCCGATCCCAGGATACCATTGCCGATTTTTGTCCTCCATGAATAATTTAATCCAAACGAAATATTTTTTTCAAAACCGATAACATCATTTACTACAGATAAACCAATTCCGTCATTCTTCCCGATTAAATGGGCTGATGCATCAGCATTGAAAACGATTGTAACTGGGGCACCCGGGAATCCAACCCATTGATATCTATTTAATAATGAAAAGTTTATAAGTCCTGATGATCCTGCAAAGCCCGGGTTTACTGTCAGTTGATTCAACCGATTCTGACTAAACTGGGGATCTTGCTGAGCTTTTGCTGCAAAAATACTAATATTTATTAATAACAACAATAGAATAGCATTGTTCAATATTTGCCTTATGCTATCATTGATATTTGTTTTTTCATAATTCATGAGCAGGATGGTAACTTTTGTGGATTCGCATTTAGCGGTAACGCAATTTCATAAACAAAGATATAACTTTACTAATTATAATTTGTCGAAATATTTCCACCATCTTTCAGGAATCTCATTTTTGCAAGCTTTTCGGTAATCTTTTTTGGCACAGGGAATTCTGACGGGGAAAATGGTACAATCTTCATCGGGCACTTCCATCCACCATCGTTGCGATACCGGGTGTCGTAAGAATGAGATCGGCTCATCTAATCCATCCACAGGAATGTGATAGTGTTCAAAATTAGTGGCTTCGTCCTCAGGTTCTTCGTCAAGTCGTTTAGAAACCCCATTCATAAAATACCAGCTGATTTGTGCTGCCATCATTGCTCCGGCAGTTGTGAAGTCAAAAGACGGGGCATAGCCAAAAAGGCCAAACCAGGTTTGTTTTGTTGAAATACCTGAATACCACGCTATCTGACAGGCTTCTTCGCCGGTTAGTCCATTCGGCGAAATGCGGTATTGACCCGGCGCTTCACCTGATTTAATGGATCCAAAATCGAAACTGACGAGATCAGATCTTCGGAGCAGTGGTTCCATCTCTTTAAAATCGGCACGGATCTCTCCTAAAGTCAAAATCTCACCATTGTATCCTTCGGCTACAATATCGTGTTCCTGCTGACATATAAAATAAGATTGTCCGGCAATTACACTTACAGTTGTCCCAATCGGCAGGTTGTTGATAAAAAATTCGTCGGCTGGACTATTTTTTTTTATGTTATTGTCGATCCTGTCATCGACGATCACTAGATTAAATGCCGGTTTAGCGAATCCGTCAATTAGCGGAACTGTCATTTCCTGGCTCCCGCCAAGTATCAGAAGGTGGATGTTCAGGGCTGAAAGTTCCTCCGTCACAATTTTAACAGCGGCGTAGGTATCTTTGAGTTCGTTGCCGCATATAATATTTCCAAGATCGACAATGCCAATTTCAGCTGGAAAAGTTGTAAGCGTGTATAAATGACGCCTGATTGCATCGGGAGCTGC
The DNA here is from genome assembly GCA_010906965.1 of Mariniphaga sp. Taxonomy (GTDB): domain Bacteria; phylum Bacteroidota; class Bacteroidia; order Bacteroidales; family Prolixibacteraceae; genus JAAFHB01. Next base: position 14,870 of record JAAFHB010000019.1, read on the forward strand.
CTCTACCTGATGGCAAAGTGAGCCTCTTCCTTCCGGCAGACCTAAAATGGCAATATGCGGAAGATGATCTATATCCCAGACCTGACTTTTCAGAAAATGCCCTAACTGATCGGAGCTCCCTTCGTATTGTTTTACAACCTCTAACGCTGATGCCGGTATAATCAGTTCGTTCAACATGGGAAACAGAATTAATGGTTAACTCTTAAAAATATCAGATGCTGCACAAGCCGTTCGATACCTTTATTTGGCGCGTCGCTTACTCGTTTTGGGCTTGGCTCCTTCGGTTTCAATGATCAATTTGCAGTCAGCAATTGTCAGTGCCTCGATATCAGTTCCTTTTTTAATCTTATAGTTTCCTTTTTTAAAGGAGATATAGGGACCCCAGCGTCCTTCAAGAACCCTGATATCCGGCTCTTCGGTGAACGTTTTCAGAACTGATTTTATGGTTTGTTCTCTTTTTTCTTCAATCAATTCGATTGCACGTTCGATCGTTACCTCCATTGGTTCATCGATTCCTTTTTTCAGGGATACAAAATTCCCGTCGTGACGGACATAGGGTCCGAACCTGCCAATGCCAACAATGACTTTCTTATCTTCAAACATTCCCAGATCACGCGGAAGATCAAATAATTTCATCGCTTCTTCCAACGAGATAGTTTCGATGCTCTGTCCTTTTTGAAGACTGGCAAACTGGGGTTTTTCTTCGCTTCCTTCAACCATTTCGCCCAATTGTACAAACGGACCAAACCGACCGATTTTTGCCGATACCTCTTTTCCAGTTACAGGATCAGGCCCCAGCATTCTTTCGCCGCGTGCTCTTTCAGAGTTATTGAGGGTATCTTCGATTGTCAAATGAAAAGGACGATAGAAACCATCAATCATTTCATTCCAGACCAATTGACCTTCAGCAATTTCGTCAAATTGTTTTTCGACCGTTGCTGTGAAATTAAAATCAACGATCGATTCAAAATGTTTAACAAGGAAATCGTTAACAACCAGACCAATATCTGACGGAAATAACTTTGATTTCTCTGCACCGGTGATCTCGGTTTTAACCTCTTCGCTAATTGTTGCATCACGCAGGGTTAAGGTCAGAAATGAACGCTCTGTTCCTTCACGATCCTCTTTGATTACATATTCGCGTGCTTGAATAGTTGTAATTGTTGGTGCGTAGGTAGAAGGACGACCAATTCCCAGTTCCTCAAGTTTACGGACCAGACTTGCCTCTGTATACCGGGCTGATTTTTGCGAAAATCTTTCAAGTGCCTGAATTACCTCAGGTTCTAATTTTTGATGAACCGTTAGTATCGGAAGCATACCTTTCTCATCTTCACCATTGGTTTCATCATCCGATGATTCCATATATACACCAAGGAATCCGTCGAACCGTAGCACCTCGCCGGCAGCAACAAAAATCTCTTTTGCTTTCGATACTGTAATATTAACTGTCGTTCTTTCTATTTCGGCGTCAGCCATTTGTGAAGCCAATGTCCGTTTCCAGATAAGGCTGTATAGCTTTTGCTCCTGCGGTGTGCCTTTAACTTCTTCCTGATCTAAATAGGTTGGGCGAATGGCCTCATGCGCCTCCTGGGCACCTTTCACCTTTGTTTTATATTGGCGGATTTTTACATATTTGTTACCATATGATTCAATTATTTTTTTCTTAGCAGCCTGGAGTGCTGTATCGGAAAGGGTCGTTGAATCGGTACGCATGTAAGTGATAAATCCGGATTCGTATAATTTTTGAGCCACCGACATTGTTAAACCTACAGGAAACCCAAGCTTCCGGCTTGCTTCCTGCTGAAGCGTGGAAGTTGTAAAAGGGGCAGCTGGTGATTTCTTTGCAGGACGTGTAACAATGTCCGCGATGGTGAATTCAGAGCCAAGGCACTTTTCAAGAAATGCTTTTGCTTCTTTTGCTGTTTCGAAACGATTGTTTAACTCAGCTTTCAGTGGTGTAATCTTACCATTATTCTCGGGAACCAAAAATATGGCATTTACCCTAAAGAATGGAACGCTTTGAAAATTCGTTATTTCACGTTCGCGGTCAACAATAAGCCGTACAGCTACAGATTGAACTCTTCCGGCCGAAAGTGATGGCTTAACTTTTTTCCAAAGAACCGGCGAAATTTCAAACCCAACCAACCGGTCGAGTATGCGACGTGCCTGTTGAGCATCAACAAGATCTCTGTTCAGACGGCGTGGATTCTCAATTGCCTTTAAAATTGCTTCTTTCGTAATCTCGTGAAAAACAATTCTGTTTGTCTTTTCTGGATCGAGGTGCAATACCTCCATCAAATGCCAGGCAATAGCCTCTCCCTCCCGGTCCTCATCAGAAGCGATCCAAACCTTCGTGGCGGTCTTGGCACATTTTTTTAATTCGGCGACAACCTTTTTCTTGTCTTCCGAAATGATATAATTTGGTTGATAATTATTATTGATATCAACTCCGAAATCTTTCTTATCCAGATCACGGATGTGACCAAAACTAGATTTAACGAGGAAATCCTTTCCCAGAATTTTCTCAATTGTTTTGGCCTTGGCAGGCGATTCGACTATTACCAGATTCTCTTCCATACTTTTGAAGGATGATTTTGGTGCTTCTAAATTTTTTGCAAAGTAAAGAAAATCAAATCCTAAGTTCAAACATTTTCTTCATTCTTTATTGCATGATGTAAATGACCGACAACAAGAAGTCGTTGTAATTGTTCTGTAAATCAATGGTATATTCCTGATAAATAAATTATTTACAATGATATTCTTTTTAGTTACCTGCCATTCTGAATTTTTGCACAGCTATCATTAAATACCTGGAATAATTAATTCCGGGTATTTGTAATGTTCAGAAATATAATGATTTAGTTATTAAAGGATCTTCCTGATTTTAGATCTGCTCATTTTGCCTCTACCACGATGCCGTTTGCTATAAATCTGAATAATCGGTCGGATAAAGCAGCAATTTTACCGATTTAGAGACAGTGTGCTGATATTCGCTGAGGGCTGAAAGCTTTTTCCATTCAGGATGATCTCTGAAAGCATTCCAGTGTGCATCGTGTGCAGCCATGTCGGCAAAAGTGGTTAGATACATCAGATTGGGCATTGTACTTCCTGAAAGTACTTCTGCATAGAAAATTGCATTGAAATCAAGTGATTTAAACAGTTTTATTTCACCACCTTCGTTGAACATCTTCACTTTTTGGCGGAAAAGATTATCAGCAGGACCTTCGTAACTTCTTAGTTCATAAATTCTTTCTGACGGCTTTGTTTTGTGCTTCGGGATAAAAAAGGAAGGAGCGTCCGGAAATGCTTTTAATAGGATTGATTCTTTCCTCTGAAAAGGGACATTATCAAACGGGGCGTTTAAAAAATCGGCACCGGCTGTCTGATATGCCATGTCTTTAGAGAGCGTTAATTGCAGTTTATCTAACTGGTCAAGCGAGGTTAAAGGTAGCCAAACTATGATTTGATTTCCAGAGATAGTGTCTGCCGGAATCGGTTTAAAAACCCCAACAGTTTTTATCCCAGCCCGGTGCAAGGCAGGTAAATAGGCCATTTTCAGAAAATTGTCGGTACGCGTTTCCTGGGCTTTTGAGTTAAGCCGATAGACCTGAATCTGGTAGAAATCGCGACCAGCAGCAGTAACGAATTGTGCAGCAGCAAACAACAGTATTGCTGCGACTGCGAGTTGTTTCATTGTCTTTTTCATTGTTTGTTCTTTAAAGCGTTATTGTTGATTAAAAATTATTTGATGATTTATGCAATTGCGGAAAATCGATTTCTCTTTTACTTAACGAAGAAGTGCCGTTGCACACCATATTAAAGGAGCCTGTCCATGCAAATCGCCAACGATGCGTTTTCGTTGCATATAATGGTTACGTTCGTTTTTGATATTGGTGCCTTCGCAAACTTCGGTCAGTTCATCGTCCTGATTGATATAGGAAACCAGCGCCAGCCAACCTTTACGTGCAGCAGCACCGTAAGTTTTTTTGTCGAGCCAGCCGTTTTTAACACCGGTAATCATCGCATAGGTAAACATTGCTGTTCCTGATGTCTCTTTCCAGGCTTCCGGGTCGTCGATAATCTGTCGCCACATGCCATCTTTCTCCTGAAATTTCAGCAATGCGGACATCATTTTCTGATAACCTTCCATGATGCGGGCTTCGTTTGGATTGTCTTTTGGCATGTTGCGCAACATTTCGGCCATTCCTACGGCCATCCATCCGTTTCCGCGTCCCCAACTGAAATGAGCCTCTGGTGAATGGTAAAACAGTCCATTTTCCAATTGAATTTTGTCGAGGTAAAGCACCATCTCTTTGGCTGCACGGTCGATGTACTTGCGATCGCCGGTTGCAAGGTAAGCCTGTGATTGAACAGCTGTTATCATGAACATATCGTCGATCCATATTCTTGTTTGCCATGAATAGCCTTTGTCGGCATAGGCTTTTTCTTCTGGTTTGGCATTTTCGGGAAGTGCCCATTGTGCATCGGCATAAGTCAATCCAAGATCGAGGTATTTCTTTTCTTTCGTCAGAAGGTAAAGTTCAAACGCTAATGAACCAAATACGTTGTTATCGACATGATTAGGTTTCGGCAATAAGTTTTTCTGAGCATCGAAAAGTGGATTAAAACGCGCTTCGAGCTGGTTGAGCATCGGTTTATTGTTCGTCACTTGCGCAAACCAAAGTCCTCCAAGCCATGCACATACATCGGGATAGGTGATTTGTGTGGGTGGTACTTCAGGGTGGGTATTTCCATACCTCGAATGCGGCGTATTTAAAAATTTAACGACGATTCTTTTCCCAACTTCTGTTGGTGATGAACCTTTTGGCCAGTGTTTCAGATCCGATTCCCCTTTTTGTGCCTGAATTGCCAGTACACTAAAAATTAGAGCGATAGTGATGGTGATGCGATGAAGTTTCATTTGATTTTGTTTGGTTTTCTAAAAAATGCAAATTGATGTGATGAAATAAGTTAGTCTTTTAAGTCGTTTTTTAATAACAAATTCGCGTCCCTTCCCCATGAAAGGGAACAGAACGCGAAAAGTAAGCAAATATTTTATAAAAATTGTTTCTTAAATGATAATGCTCAATCGGCTCTGAAAAGAATCCATTCATTGATGGTTGGATCTTTAGCTTCAACAATTTTCAGTCGGAAATAGCGGGCAGAAACAGGTTTGAAAGAGGCCGTATGACCTGTTCCGTTCGTGGTTACAGCCAAAGCAACTGCCCATTTATCACCCGATTTGTATTGAATCTCAATTTTTTGACCTTTATTGTCCCATGGATGCCAGGGTTCAACAATCGAGAAAGCGCCGATTGGTGCTTCCACACCCAAATCAACTTCTACCCATTTGTCTTTGTCTTCAACTGTTGGCTGCCATTTGTCTTTGGGGTTTCCATCGAAAAGATTTTTAGCTGAAGTACCCTCTTTTTCTGAAGAAGCAGTTGCAGGTTTCCCGGCCGAAGGCAATGGAAGTACTTCTGGTGCACTGTCCAATTCAACAACTACAACAGACGCTATTTTGTCCGGAGCATTGCCTGTAAGCTTAATGGTATTCTTCGACTTCGATTTTTCTACTTTTAGTGTTTTCTTTGGTTCAGATAATAGGTAAGCTCTTGAAATTTTGTTGAGTACCGGAAGAGATATCTTTCCATCCTTTGGCCAGTCAAAGACATGAAGATAGAGTTTGTTTCCTTTTTGAGTACATCTTCCCCAGGGAAGGTAGCTGAACGGACTGGCAGTGGTTCCATAGATGGCTTCGCCATTAACTTTCATCCATTTTCCAACCTCTGCAAGTCTTTCAATACTTGGCTGTGGAACAAGACCTTCTGAAGTTGGTCCTACATTCAACAGGTAATTGCCGCCCTTACTAACGATATCGATCAGCGTCTGAATAATTTCTTTTGTCGATTTCCAGTTGTTGTCCTTCGATTTGTAACCCCAGGTATCGTTCATCGTCATGCAGGTTTCCCAGTTGCGACCCGGAAATCCGGTTGCCGGAACAAATTGTTCTGGAGTTTCAGTATCACCATTAAAGCCACCACCTAATCTGTTATTAGTAATAAGGTTAGGGTATTCCGCAAGGATCGGAAGGAATTTTTCAGCACGTTCTTTGGTCATATCCGTTGGGGTATCCCACCAAAGGATATCGACTTGCCCGTAATTCGAAAGGATTTCCTTTACCTGGGGAACAGCCACTTTATCAATGTATTCATCCATCGAACCATCCTGTGCTTTATCCCAATGTCCGCCGCTTGCTGCGCCACCCTGGTTATTCCAGTCCTGAGCCTGAGAATAGTAAAATCCAAGTCTGATTCCATTTTTATGACAAGCGTCGGCTAGGGGTTTTAGCAGATCTTTGCCATATGGCGTTGCTTCAACAATGTTCCATTTCGAAGCTTTTGTTTCGAATAAAGTAAAGCCGTCATGATGTTTGGATGTGATAACCAGGTATTTCATCCCGGCATCTTTGGCCATTTTGACCCATGCTTCCGGATCGTATTTCACCGGATTAAATTCTTTGGCATATGCCTGGTACCTGGCGGTTGGGATTTTCCCCCGGTTCATGATCCATTCACCAATACCTTCAACGTCTTTCCCGTCATAGACTCCGGCTGGAACAGAATAGATACCCCAATGGATAAACAGGCCAAATTTAGCCTCCTTCCACCAATCCATCTTGTCGGGTTTCGACTGAGCGAAAGTATTTACAGTCAATACCACTGCAAATAAAAATACCATGATCTTTTTCATCGTGTGTTATTTGATTGATAGTTATAAATAGTTGAAATCTGTTTCTTAGAATTCTTAATTATCAATAAGGTGCAATTTAAGGGAGCGATAACTGTAGATTGCCACAACAATAAAGCAGATTAAAGGGAGTGCAAACGAGATATTGACCTCGGGCACATACCCAAAATACTTCACATCGGCATAGCCGCTTCCTCCGATATCGCAGATATATCCTTGTAATGGAGGTGTAAGCGCACCACCCACAATCGCCATTACCAGTCCGGCAGACCCAAGTTTAGCCTCGTCGCCCATATCCTTTAGCGCTATTCCATAAATGGTTGGGAACATCAGCGACATAAATACAGAGATTCCTACCAAACAATACAGACCACCAATGCCAACAATGAAAATGGAACCCAAAGTCATTATACAAGCACCGATTGCGAAATAAAACATCAGTTTTGCAGGCTTAATATATTTCAACAGATAGTTACTGATCCATCGACCCGATAAAAAAGAGATCATTGCAGCCATATTGTACCAGGTTGCAGTTAATTGAGCTGTTTCTGCCCTTCCTGCATTCAGATTTTCAACGTATTGAAAGATAAATGTCCAGCACATAATCTGGGCTCCGACATAAAAAGTCTGTGCAATGACGCCTTCGTAGTATCTCTTATTATTTATCAAAAGTTTAAAAGTTTTGGGTATTGATATTTCATCATGTTCGTGAACCTTGGGTATTTTCACAAGAATCATTATCACTAAAATAGTTAGAACCAATACGCCAAGCCCGATATATGGAACACTGATCAGATCCAGATCGCTTGTGCGGATAGCTGCTTGTTCGGCTGATGGAAGCGCAGCATATGCCTGAGCGGTAATGTCGTCCGATTTCAATAGCTTCATCACGTAAATTTGCGCAATCAACATACCGAACAAGGAGCCCAATGGATTGAATGATTGGGCAAGGTTGAGTCTTCGTGTCGATGATTCGGGATTCCCCATTGCAAGAATGAAAGGATTAGCTGTTGTTTCAAGAAATGCCAGTCCAAAAGTGAGGATATATAAGGAAGCAAGGAAAAATCCGAATTTTTCATAAGCTGCTGCGGGATAGAAAAGTAAAGCGCCTATTGCATAAAGGCCAAGCCCAACAAGTATACCTGCTTTGTAGGAGAACTTTCGGATAAAAAGTGCGGCAGGAATGGCCATTGTGGCATATCCGCCATAAAATGCAAGCTGAACAAGCGCTGCTTCGAAATTTGAAAGTTCAGGCATCACCTTTTTGAAAGCTAAAACCATCGGATTGGTCATATCATTTGCAATTCCCCAAAGGAAAAAGAGGCTTGTGATAAAAATGAATGGTATTAGGTATTTACCTTCAACCACTTTTGCTTTAATTTTTTCCATAAAAGAATATTGAACGATTTAGTTTGAATGAGAATTATACTTGTTTAGTAATTAAAGATCGGGTGTAACTCCTTTTTTGAGAATAATGTTACCGTATTTGGCAGTTTCACCGGTCATTACAACTGCGAAAGCGCTTTTTGCCCGTTCGTAAAAAGCAAATCTTTCGACTTGTTCAATTGGAGCAACCGAGGGATTTGTTTCGAGAATACTTTTCAGATAACTCGCTTCGACAAGTGGATCAAGCGCGTCACCGGGAACGGCTGCCATCATCGCAATTGGATGAGCAGCATAGGCGTCGAGTTCAAAAAGGGGCAAAATGGCGGACAAAAGGTCTGCTATTTTTAATCCATCGGCACGCAAAACACGCGGATTGAAAGTTTCGCCGGGGAAATGGGCATCGGCCAGTACGATCTCGTCGCCGTGGCCCATTCTTGCCAGAACACTGAGCAGTTCCGGGCTAATCAAAGGGGATATTCCTTTTAGCATATTAGTTGTTTGTATGGAAGCAAAGATAAAAAGTTTTTTTTCATGTCAAATGTAATTGGAGCTATCTTCAAATGCTATGGATTAGAAAATCATTTTTGTGTATATTTTAAACATGGAATTTAGTCTGTTTTGAATCTTTTAAAGTTAATTATTTTGGCTTATCTTCACATTCTTATTTTTTTAGCATTTCATTTTCGTTGCATTAACGGGTGTTTTGATTCAATAATACTTTCCTTTATTTTGATATCTTTGTGTATATATTAATTTCAATCCGTCTCACTTTTCCAAAATGAAGTTTTTCAAAGTACCCGACAAAGGCGATCCCTCGAATATTCCGCAGATTTTCTCCGGATTGAATATTAATCTGTTATGTTGCAGGTTTTGGTGGCTTAAGAATTGGGAAAGCCGGAATATGTCGTTTCCCTATTGGAGAATTTATTGGAATAAAAGTTCCGGCGGTATCATCTCATTTGCCGGGAAAACTATCGAATTAACTCCAAACCAGGTGATTCTGGTCCCGCCATATACTGCTTTTTCAAGCCGGTTGAAAGAAAATACGATACCTACTTCTGGTTACAGCCTCGAAGGGGGAAGGGTTGGAGAGGGTGAAGCGGAAGCAGATTTGCTTGGTGAAGGAGCTGTTTTGCACCTGTTTATCCATTTCAACCTGGGCTTGCCATACGATTTTATCGCTCCACAATTGTTTTCATTCGAAGTTTCAAACGATCTGCGAACTGATCTGGAAGAACTGTCATTTAGTCTTCAGCAAAGCAATGTTCAATTGTCGGTGCAGTCCAGTCTGCTGATTTATAAAATCATCATTCTCGCGGTCAGTCGAATTCCCAAAGAGTTTTGGAACCTTGCCACAACCGATCAGCGGATTCTGAGTGTCTTGAGGGAGATTGAGGATCATATTGCGGAGGAACTCACCAACAAACGGTTAGCACAGGTGGCAAATATGGCTGTGAACTCGTTTGCACGCATTTTCAAGGAAGAAATCGGAATTCCTCCGCAGCAATTTGTGCGGGAGAGAAGGGTGCAGAAAACGAGTATTTTGCTTCACCATACCACTGAACCGATTGAGGAGATCGCAAGATTATCAGGTTTTTGTGACCGCTTCCACCTGGCACGCGTATTCAAAGAAGTCACATCATACTCACCGGCGCAATACCGGAAACAGTTTTATCCCAAAGGTGAAATTCAATTTTCTGAATAAAATTGGCTGCTTCGCCGCATTTTCCTAATTTCACGCTTTTAATTTTAACAGGATGATGTTTCCCAAACTTACAGTTAATACTCCGCTTGCGTTAATCAATCAGTATGTCAAAGATACGATGGTTGAAAACCTTGGTATCCAATTTACTGCCCTTGGAAATGGATGGGTGGAAGCCACAATGCCAGTCGATCGCCGCACCTCCCGACCTGGTGGCCAGTTGCACGGTGGAGCAAACCTTGCGCTCGCCGAAACTGTTGCAGGACTCGGTTCTATGCTATCCGTTGACAATAATGAATTCGATATTCTGGGAATTCAGGTCAGTGCCAATCATACCGGTGGAGCATACGAAGGAATTGTCTATGCCCGCGCCGAAATTGTGCATCCTGGTAACCAAACCCACGTTTGGAATATTGAAATAAAAAATGAAGCCGGAAAACTAATTTCGACTGCAAGAGTGACCAACATGATTGTAAAACGTAATGGAAAATAAGCTCCCGATAAATTCGATTCTTGATCAGCTCATTCAAAAACATATAGCTTTTGCCTGTTGGTTTAATCCAATGGATCATCATTTAGGAATTGTTATCAGTAATGCATCGGATGTAAATCAATTCGATCGTTTCGATCAGCTAAACGGTGAGGCTGGATTTGTATTTGCACCCTTCCGAATCACAGACAATTGCCCGGTTATTCTTCTGAAACCAACCATTTATCTCGAAGATTTCCATTCGACAGAACAATTTGATCTCAGTAATATCGAACCATTTAATTCGGTTAAAAAAGCAGATGATCAATGCATTGTCTGTACAAAAGAAGAATATATCCACACAGTTGAAGAGGCTGTTACCTCCATCCGCGAGGGTGAGCTTTCGAAAGTGATTGTTTCCAGGCAAATACCAGTTAACAGGCCTTTGAGATCATTGGAAAGTATTTTTTATGAGTTACACAATCAAACGCCAAACGCCTTTACCTATCTTGTCAATCTGCCTGCAACAGGAACCTGGATGGGTGCCACTCCTGAGGTGTTGTTGAAGTCGCATGGCAGGTTTTTCGAAACAGTATCACTGGCGGGGACGCAAGTTCGGAAATATGATGCGGACGATTACTGCTGGAATACCAAAGATATTGAAGAGCAGGCATTTGTTTCAAGGTATATGCTTGAAATATTTCACCTTTTCGACATTCATAAATACAAGACGACTGGTCCGGAGACCCTTGAAAGTGGCAAAGTTGCTCACCTGAAAACTTCTTTCTTTTTCCCTGCTGAAAAAATTGAAAATTGTCTGGGTGATTTTATTGCGGAGTTGCACCCAACCCCTGCCGTTTGCGGATTGCCCAAAAATCTTGCCGACGAATTTATTCGTGAAAAAGAGATACACGACCGAAAATACTATTCCGGATATCTTGGCCCTTGGAAACTGAATCAAGAGGTCAATCTTTTCGTAAATTTACGTTGCATGGAAATTACCAACGATCAATTCATTCTGTATGCCGGCGGCGGAATAACTTCCAAATCAATTCCGGAGCGCGAATGGGAAGAGACAAATCAAAAGGCCAAAACATTGTTGGATGTAATTAATACCGAATTGGAATGATTTCAGATAAAAAACACATACAGCAATTAGCTTCACTTCTGTTGCAGAAGGGAATAACCAATGTAGTGATTTCACCCGGATCACGTAACGCACCGCTGATTAACACATTTTCCGGTTTACCCGAATTTAGTTGCGTTAATATTGTTGACGAACGTAGTGCCGCCTATTTTGCACTTGGGTTGGCATTGGAGATTAAAAAACCGGTGGTGGTAATTTGTACTTCGGGAACCGCAGCCATCAACTATGGACCGGCCATTGCCGAAGCTTTTTACCAAAAGATTCCGTTGGTAGTGGTCACTGCCGACCGTCCTCGCCGGTGGATCGACCAGGCCGACGGACAAACCGTTCGTCAGGAAAACCTGTTTGCCAACCATGCGCTGAAAAGCGTCAATCTCCAGGAAACTGATCGGCCTGATGATTTTCGCCTCAACAATTTACTCATAAATAAAGCATTAAACCTGACCTTATCATCCAACTCAGGGCCGGTGCATATCAATATTCCGCTTGACGAACCATTGTATGGCCTGACAGAAAGCGAACTTCCTTCTTTCAGAAATATTAGGCAAACCAAATCAGACCAACACATTGCGCTTCCCGAGTTAAAAAAACTCGCAGATCGGTGGAATGCATCTGCAAAAAAAATGGTCATTGTTGGTCAGCTTTCGCCGGATGAAGAACTGAATGAGTTGGTTCGCCAGCTGGCTGAAGATACCGGCACCATTATTTTGTCCGAGCACATCACCAACCTGCACAGTCCACATCTGATAAAAATAACCGATCCGGCCATTGCAGCCATTCCGAAAGACAACAACTCTGATTTTCAACCTGATATTTTGCTCACTTTCGGCCAACAGATCATTTCCAAACGATTGAAACTGTTTGTCCGCGCCAATAAACCAGCCGAACACTGGCATATTTCAGCAAAAGCAGAACATACCGATACCTACAACTCACTTTCCGAAGTGATTGCCACCGATGCCTTTTCATTTCTGAAGGATTTTGTTCCTGTAGTAAAAAATACGAAAAGCACTTACCGCGAAGCATGGAAAGCACTGGAGAAGAAGGCCTTTCAACTTCAAGATAACTATTTGGCAGAAGCTCCTTTTTGCGACCTGACCGCAAGTCGGTTGATCGCTTCCCAAATCCCGGAACAATCGGTCGTTCACCTTGGAAACAGTTCTTCGGTGAGGCTAATGCAAATGTTCTTTCCTGTAAACGGAGTTTCCTATTTCGGCAACCGTGGTACCAGTGGCATCGACGGATCATTGTCAACTGCTGTCGGATTTGCAGGTTCATCTGAAAAAATCAATTCGATTATTTTGGGTGAGTTGTCGTTTTTCTACGACTCAAATGCCTTGATGATCAAGCATTTTTCTTCCAATCTGCGGATCATCGTACTGAATAACGGTGGCGGAAATATCTTTCGTCTGATTGGCGGACCAAGACACTCGCCTGCACTCATTGAACATTTTGTCGCCGAACACGATTATAAAGCTGAAGGGCTGGCCAAAGCTTTCTGCATCCCTTACCTGAAAGCTGAAAACCTGAAGGAACTTTCGGATTCATTAAATACTATTTTTGCTCCCGGTTTTTCGGGGCCGGTAATCCTGGAAGTGCTGACTAACGGGGAACTCAGCGCACAGGTATTTCAGGATTGTTTTATCCGGATTGGGAGTAACGAAAAACATTGAATAAATTGTATTGTAATTACTGATATGTAATGTGTTACAGTCCTGAAGGGACAACTTAATTCAGCCCAATGGCAACGCCTTGGGATACTTGGTCAAAAACCTTTTTTGTCGCCCTGAAAGGGCAGCTTAGAAAATTTAATATGTCACAGTCTCTATCAAAATTGTATGTACATCTTATTTTTCACATCAAGGATTCGCTTGTTCCCATAAATAAGGAGGATAAAAAGGATTTATATGCCTATATCGGTTCAATCGTTAAAGACAACGGTTCTATTCCGATCATCATAAACGGAACCATTGATCATGTCCACATCCTTTGTGTGATGTCGAAAAATATTGCGCTTGCCAAGTTGATTGAAGAAATAAAACGACACAGCAGCAGATGGATAAAAACTAAAGGAATGCATTATCAACAATTTGCATGGCAGGGCGGATATGCCGGATTTTCTGTTAGCCAGTCGTTACACGATAAAACGAAGCATTATATCGAAAATCAGGAAGAACACCACAAAAAGCTGACCTTTAAGGAAGAGTTAATTTTGTTTTTAAAAGAATACGAAATTGAATATGATGAACGATATTTATGGACAGATTAAGCTGCCCCTCCAGGGCGCAGGGTTGAGGCTGCCGATTAGTTTCCCAAGGCGTTGCCATTGGGCTGAATTGATTTGGGCTTTCAGCCCGCAAAAAGGAGCGATAATCAAAGAGAAAAAGTAAATCGAAATAAGAAACCGGAATAAACAAAATGCAGAAACTATTAAAAACCAATTAGTGATTGACAACCAATGTGTTTCCTTCCCGAATGGACAGCTTAATTCAGCCCAACGGCAACGCCTTGGGATGCTTGGTCAAAAACCTTTTTTGTCGCCCTGAAAGGGCAGTTTAAAAAAATATTAAAAAATATATAGTATGAGCACAAACAGAGAATGGCAAATAATTAGGGAATACAAAGATATTTTCTTCGATTATTTTGATGGAATCGGGAAGATTACCATTAATCGCGAGCGTTACCGCAATGCATTCAGGCCAACAACGGTGAACGAAATGAGCGATGCACTAAAGATATGCCGCGAAGATCAGCGAATTAATGTGGTGGTATTGACAGGTGCCGGTGACAAAGCTTTCTGCGCTGGTGGCGACCAGACTGTGAAAGGCAAAGGAGGTTATATTGATGAAGACGGAATTCCACGACTTAACATCCTTGAGGTTCAAAAGCAAATCCGCTCGATGCCAAAACCGGTGATCGCAATGGTAAACGGGTATGCCATTGGTGGCGGCCATGTGCTTCATGTGGTTTGCGATATCAGTATTGCCTCTGAGAATGCGATCTTCGGACAGACCGGCCCTAAAGTGGGAAGTTTCGATGCAGGATTGGGCTCGTCTTACCTGGCTAGCATCGTGGGACAGAAAAAAGCGCGCGAAATCTGGTTCATGTGCCGTCAGTATTCTGCCGCCGAAGCACTCGAAATGGGTCTGGTCAACAAGGTGGTTCCGCTTGATCAGCTTGAAGATGAAGTGGTGGCGTGGGGCCAAAAAATGCAGGAACACAGTCCGCTGGCATTGCGAATGCTGAAGCTCGGATTGAATGCAGATCTTGATGGACAAATCGGGATTCAGGAGTTTGCCGGAAATGCCACGTTACTTTATTACCTTACTGATGAAGCCCAGGAAGGCAAGAATGCGTTCCTCGAAAAACGCAAACCTGACTTCAAAAAGTATCCAAAATTTCCTTGATATCAGCAAGTTGAAATAGTAACAAGTTTGTTACTAACAAGGTTGTTACTAACAAACTTGTTACTTATATTTGTGGAAAATATTCAATATGGAAACACCTTTCGTTTTTGGAAAATTTGCGGTTGACCAAAATTTCACAAACAGAGATAGTGAAAGAGCGCGATTGTCGGGGAATTTTTCCGGTCTTGTTAACACGGTCCTTATTTCACCCCGTCGTTGGGGGAAATCATCCTTGGTACAACGGTCCGCGCTTGAAGCGATGTCGGCGTATAAAGATTTGCACTTTTGCTTTCTTGATGCTTTCAATATTCGGACTGAAGAGCAGTTTTACCTGGCATTGGCAAGCGAAGTTTTAAAGATTTCCGCTTCAAAATTTGAGGTGATCATTGAAAATGCAAAGAGGCTGATGGGAGAATTTCTTCCAAAACTCTCTTTTAGTCCCGGTAATCAGGATGAATTGTCACTAAGTCTCGACTGGAAAGAAGTGAAGAAACATCCTGATGCGATTCTTGATATGGCAGAGACGGTTGCTACTGAGAAAGGATGGAAAATTGTTATTTGTATCGATGAATTTCAGAATATCGCAACATTTGAAAATCAATTGGCATTTCAGAAAAAACTAAGGTCGCACTGGCAAAAGCACCAGCATGTTTCATATTGTTTGTATGGAAGTAAACGGCACATGCTGATGGATGTATTTACCAGTGTATCAATGCCGTTTTATAAATTTGGTGATATCCTTTTTCTTGAAAAGATAAACAGAGATTGCTGGATTCCCTTTATTTGCAGTCGTTTTGAGGATACGCAGAAACACATTAGTGAAAATAATGCAGGCTTGATTTCGGATCTGGCAGAGTGTCATCCATACTATGTTCAGCAACTTGCCCAGCAAAGCTGGTTGCGGACAACGTCATTGTGTTCGGAGGAAATAATCAGGGAAGCGCACGAAGGAATTGTATCACAACTGAGTTTGCTTTTCCAATCCAAGACAGAAGAATTGTCCACCCCTCAAATTAATTTTTTAAAAGCGTTACTGGACGGGGTTGAAAAATTCAGTTCAAAAAGCATAATCGATGATTACCGGCTTGGATCTTCGGCCAATGTATCACGGATCAAGAAAGCCCTTGAAAATAAAGAGATTATCGATATAATGGCTGGAAATATTCTGGTCCTCGACCCGATGTATAAAAATTGGCTGACAACCCGGTATTTTATTAAAAATTAAGCAAACAAGAATGGCATCAATACAAAGTTGGATCAAAGCTTCACGATTGCGAACATTACCATTGGCGATGTCAGGCATTCTGATGGGTGCTGCGTTGTCGTATTTCGACGGCGGTTTCCAAATGAAAATTACCGTTTTAGCCATTGTTACCGCCTTGTTTATCCAGATCTTCTCCAATTTCGCCAACGACTACGGCGATTCGCAGAAAGGAACAGATAATCAGCACCGTGTAGGGCCAAAGCGAACGGTACAAAGTGGCGAAATCAGTCTGAAGGAAATGAAGGTTGGCATGGTATCGTTGATTGTGCTAAGTCTGATAACCGGAATCTGGTTGGTTGCCGAAGGAACTAAAGAACATGACCGGACCACTTTTTTACTTTTTCTGGCTTTCGGAATTGTAGCGCTAATTGCTGCTTACCGTTACACTGCCGGGAGCAATCCCTACGGCTATGCCGGTTTTGGAGATGTGGCCGTGTTCCTTTTCTTCGGAATTTTACCGGTGATGGGTACCTATTTTCTGAATTCTCACATGATCAATCCTGAAATATTTCTGCCAGCGGTCAGCATCGGACTTTTCAGTACAGGTGTTTTGAATCTGAACAACATGCGCGACATTGAAAATGACCGTAATTCATGTAAAAAAACGGTGGTAGTGAGAATGGGAAGCGACAAAAGCAGGATTTATCACACCAGTTTAATTGCGATTGGATGGCTGACCGCGATATTGTTTGTTGTGCTTCGGTTTCAGTCCGCTTACCAGGTTGTTTTTCTGCTTACAGCACCACTTTTCATCCGCGATCTGGTAAAAATCAATCATATTCAGGAACCCCGTCAGCTTGACCCGTATCTGAAAAAATTGTCGGTTGCAACATTGTTGTTTACGCTTTTGTTTGGGATAGGTATGATTATGGCAACACGATGAAGGCCCGTTTCAAAAAATATATACTGAATTTCAAACAACCCTCCGGCACTTCGCGTGGAGTGTACACCACACGTGAGGTATGGTTCCTGTTTTTAACTAATGGGATCAACACCGGCATTGGAGAATGTGCACCTTTGCCCAATCTGAGTATCGAAAGTCCGGAGAAAATGAGTGCAAAATTGCAGCAGGTTTGCGATAATATTGACGATTTCACACGGTTTCCCGAAGAGTTGCAAAACTGGCCGTCGATCCGTTTTGGACTCGAAACGGCATTACTCGATCTGCAAAACGGAGGTCAACAAATACTATTTCCGTCAGCTTTTACACGCGGAGAACAGGGTATCCCGATCAATGGACTCATCTGGATGGGAACACCTGAGTTTATGAATCAGCAAATCCGCACAAAGCTGGATGTTGGTTTCAGGTGTATAAAAATGAAAATCGGGGCCATCGACTTTGAGACAGAATTCAGTTTACTCAAAGAGATCCGCAAAGAGTTTTCGGCTGAGGAAATCACATTACGCGTTGATGCAAACGGCGCTTATTCGTACGAGACTGCCCTCGAAAACCTCAAACGGTTATCCGATTTGCAGATTCATTCGATCGAACAACCCATTAAGGCTGGGCAATTGGACGAAATGGCTGTCTTGTGCGAAAAGTCGCTGGTGCCAATCGGACTCGATGAGGAACTGATCGGCATTTTCGATCCATCAAAAATGCAAATGTTGATAGAAACCATTCAACCCGCTTACCTGATACTGAAACCCAGCTTGCACGGCGGTTTGGCAGGTTGCGAAAATTGGATTAAACTGGCCAATCAACAGGGAATAGGCTGGTGGATTACCTCGGCACTCGAATCAAATATCGGGTTGAATGCGATTTCACAATGGACTTTTCAGCAAAATATCAAAGTAGAACAAGGATTGGGAACCGGTCAGCTTTTTACAAATAATTTAGATTCACCGCTTCAAATTGAAGGAGATCTTCTCTGGTATAAACCCACAAGAGAATGGGATCTAAAACAACTGTCCGATGATTAAAATACCCATAACCATGAAGATCAACGGGCAGGATTATACAACGGATGAGTTGACTATGCTGATAGCAGAAAGGCTTTCACTTCCTCAATTGCCGGAATGGGAACGCGAGCTATATACATTTCTGAAAGAATGGTTTACGCCTTCGGATTTTATTGAAGCACAGACTTCAGGCAGCACGGGCAAGCCACAAAACATCCGGTTGCCGAAAACCACGATGAAAAGAAGCGCCAGCCGAACCATTGAATTCTTCGGACTTCAGGCAGGAAACCGGATCTTATTAAGCCTCCCATGCCGTTTCATTGCCGGAAAAATGATGGTGCTACGGGCAATCATTGGCCGGATGGATTTGAGAACGGTTCATCCTTCATCTGATTTTGACCTTTTAACCGACGAAAATTTTGATTTTGGGGCGATGGTTCCGAACCAGGTTTTTAAACTGCTCGAAAGTCCTTCCGGAAAAGCAAGACTCGAAAACATTCGAAATTTACTAATTGGCGGTTCTGCTATCCCGGCTAATCTGGAAGCACAAATCAGTCAACTGAAAAGCAGGGTTGTTTCGACTTATGGAATGACGGAAACTGCGTCACACATTGCCATCCGCGAACTTTCGGGCGAAAAGCGGTCGGATGTTTACCATTGCCTGTCCGGAATTTCGGTTACAGCAGGAGAAAATGAGTGTTTACAAATTCATATTGCTGAATCGAAGGAGCCGCTTCAGACCAAAGATATTGCCGAAATTCTTTCTTCGACCAGTTTCCGGATTTTGGGAAGGGTTGATGATGTGATCATTTCGGGTGGAATAAAGTACTGGCCCGAAAAGATTGAGAAAACGTTGCAATCTGCAATTCACGGAAGGTTTGTTATTTCATCGTTGCCCGATGAAAAGTTAGGCGAAAAGCTTGTGCTTGTGATTGAAGGTGAACCAACCGACAGTGAAATTATCCTTCAAAAATCAGCAGAAATTCTTGCTCCGTTTGAACGTCCAAAAGCTATTTATTTTATCTGTAAATTTCCGGAAACCCCGAATGGAAAGTTAAAGCGAAACGATATAAAAGAAACGATCAAATTACTTTTCCATAAAGTTCAGTAATCCGATTGTTCGTTTTTTGTGTAGGCAAAGAGCTACTGGCAGCAAGAGCAAAAGTCAAAACAAAATGTAGCACCCACGAATTCGAATGAATGATTTGATGGTTTATAACTGGCTACTGAAATATTAACAGGTAGTTTGGGCATTTTATCGGGATTGTTATGGGCAAAATCCAGAATATTTGAACAAAATGTTGTATTTTTTGTTATAATAATAATTTGGAGATGAAAAATAAATTTAATGCATCTTTTTTGCCTACATTTATGGGACATTTATTTATTTTTGATACCCATCTACTAAATATTAAACCATGATTTCCACTACCCACTTTCACCCAATGTTGGTGCATTTTCCAATTGCATTAGTTGTTTTTGGATTCGTTACTGAAGTTGCTGCCTTGTATTTTAAAAAGGAGATCTATTTATCAAGGATGGGTTTTATCCTGTTAATAATTGGCACGCTCTCAGCAATTGCTGCATGGCTAACGGGTACTCTATTTACATCTGAAATGGAAGGTGCCGCTGGCGCAATAAAGGAAACGCACGAACTGTTTGCAATAATAACGTTGGGGACACTCCTTTTGACTTCAGTCCTACGCATTATACTTCAGACTAAAAAGAATGTAAATGCCAATCTTAAATGGTTTGCTCTTGCTTTATATGGCTTTGCGGCTATTTCTGTGAGTATTACGGGTTTTTATGGAGGAACGCTCGTGTATAATTATATGATGGCACTCTGAGTTATGTATTTAGCGAGATTTATGGATGACAATTCATCCGCTTTTCAAACTGTATAAATAATTGTTACCAATTTATAATTAATTCATTTTACACCATGAGAAACATTTTATTATTTGCATTTGTATGTATGATTGCATTTTCGGGATGCAACGCACCCAAACCGGTTAAAACTATTGAGAACTTAAAGGCCGGTATTAAAGGAGAGACAACCGCGAGTGCCAAGTATGCCGCTTTTGCCGCGAAGGCAAGGGAAGAGGGTAATGATACGATTGCCAAATTATTTGATGCTGCATCCAAAGCTGAGTCGATCCATGCTACGAACCACAAAAAGGTATTGGAGGGATTAGGCGAAAAGATGGAAGATTTTAAACCTGAATTTGAAGTAAAAACAACTGCAGAAAATCTTCAGGCGGCAATTGAAGGTGAAACTTACGAAGCTACAACCATGTATCCCCAGTTTCTGGCTGATGCAGCAGCAGAAAAAGTTGAAAAGGCAACCAAATCTTTTAATTGGGCTTTTGATACTGAAAAGAAACATGCGGCATTCTACCAAAAGGCGCTTGATGCATTAAAAGTGAATGCTGAAAACACTTTGGCATTTGAATATGCGGTATGTCCTGTATGCGGAAATACCTATGAGAAAGCTATGTTAGACAAAAAATGTGCTTTTTGCCAAACAGGTGAAGAAAAGTTTATCATGATCTAAAAAAAATAAAGGGGAGCATAAAGTTCCCCTTTATTTTTTTCCACATTACAAACAATCGGTCGTCTTTGTAATTACCTAAATTTTGATGACCAAAGCGGTATTTGTAAATGCCTATTTACAAAGCTTATAAACTTCACTTCCAGCTAATAGGAAACATCCAAGTCCATAATCTTCAAAATTTGGTACACGATCGTAACTGACAGGCTGACTGTCTGACGGTTGTTTTCCGGTACCCTGTACCCAGCCTAAAAATCCATTAGTGTGGACCGATTCTTTTGACATGCCACTCCATGCTTTTTTAATCACTGGCAGGTATTTCTTTTTACTTAGAATTCCGTGGTTGACGCCCCATGCCATTCCATAAGCAAATAAGGCAGTTCCGCTCAATTCCTTGCCTCCAAAATTATTGGGGTCGTGGAGACTGGCATTCCAGAAACCATCCTTCCGCTGAGTCGGAATCAAAGCTTCAACCATTTGCTCCAGTGTTTTCTGATATTCATCGCGGTGAGGAGCATCTTTAGGCAATATTTCCAAAACACGGAGGAGCGCGGCAACTACCCAACCGTTTCCGCGCGACCAGTAACAATCCTCTCCGTTAGGTTCTTTGTAAGGAGGTACAAAATCTTTGTCGCGCCACCACAATTTATCCTTTGGATTGTATAAACCGTTGCCTCCCTGAACGGTCTTGCTGTGCATATACATCTCATGCATCCGTTCGTAATAGCGGTTATCGTTGTATAATACACCGAGTTGTGCATAGACAGGCATGGCCATTTGCAGCGCGTCAATCCAGTTCCAGTCGTTGATTTTGTCACTTCTAAGCATCAAATCTACCGATGCCTGAATATCTTTAATCCGCTCCGGTTTTTTGTCGACCCTATATAAATCCATATAGGTTTGTCTGCAACATTGATTGTCCGCATTCCGGGTTTTGATGCCGTCGCGCAGACCCCATTTGTGTGCTTCGCCCCATGAAATGCCATAATCGTAATACGCCATATCTTGGTTCAGCGAATAAAGTGACATCAGCCCTTCGTAATAAACTGCACGGGTCCAGATGTTGCTGGGCCGTTCACGATTGGTAATAATACTTTTGCCGGTATCAGGCCATTTTTGCATGAAATAAGCATTGGTAAGTACCATTTTATCCATGACTTCCTTTTTTGAAGGAAGTTTTTGTGCATTTGCAAAATTGATGCTTAATGCCAGTACAATTAATAGAATCGCGACTTTATTGGTCTTCATAAATTCTGATATTGCATACTTATAAGATTCCGTTAGAAAAATCCTAAGGATTTAATATAGAATATCCCTCCATATTATTTAAACCTTTTCAGTATTTCATTCACCTCTTCAGGTTCGAAGTAATTAGCATCCCATTCTTCATCTTCCAGACCAAGCCACCCTTTCATGTCCTGGTGTTCTTCATGTTTCGGGTCAGCCAAAATTGCTTTCAGGTTTTCGTAACCCCAGGGACCGCCGCAATCTTCAGGTGGACATGTGCCTTTCCCTGCCAAACAAACCGGACGCTTAATTTCATCCGGAAGTATTTTTTCAAGTATAATTTGGTGGGACCAATCATCTCCAAAATCATAGAGATAGTTGAATTTCTGCTTTTCGGTAGTGAAAACCTGATTTAATTTGGTTTTTTTGGCATTCAAGTCGGTTTCATCCATGTCATCTTCTGATGGATCCGCAATAACGGGATTCGAACCATAACCACTGGGAGAAAACTGGTATAGGTGACCACCCTCCCATCCGAAAACCAGTTGGATAAGATAGTGAAATTTGTGAAAAGTAATCGTTTCGGGAACCTGAATTTGTCGCCAAACGGGTGGTTTGGTAATGTCCTTGATTTGAATTTTAAATTGATAGGTCATAATGATGAAATTTATATTGGTTTATTTATTGTTGTTCTTCAGTTTATCTGATAAGGTTTGATGACCACCGGTCCCAGCAAACCTGAAGTCATTGGCTTCCACCCTGAGGCATCAAACGGCTTATAATCAACATTTACAAAATTGATTTCGTGATAATTGCGCCACTGCACTTTCTGCTGATCCATTTGGCGAATCCGGTTAGACATCAGGTTCGCCACTTCAATTTCGATTGTATTAGTTCCTTTTTTGAGATATTTTCCGATTTTCGTTGTAAACGGAATACTCCATAAGATTCCGGCATCCTGCCCGTTAATCCAAACATGGGCACTCTCGCAAACTTTACCCAGATCGAGCAGGTATTCTCCCGCTAAACTCCCCTTCAAATCAAATGTTGCGGTATACCTTGCTGATCCTGAAAAGTTTTGGGCAGCCTGATCAGGCAAATCTGTCCACGAAACTAATTTTTTCAATTCGGTAGCCGCTGGTATAACTGCACCGCTTTCAGTAAACGTCAACTTCCACGGTCCGGCCAATGCTATCGGAGCCATTGATTTTCCAAGGTATCTCCAAACTTCAGCAATCATTTTACTTTCAGAAACCAGCACAAACATCGCCTCACCGGGGGACAATTGAAGGCGAACTTTCAATGATCCTTTTTCCTTCCGAGTCTGGGCAACTCCGGTTAAACCGGATTGTGGGTCGAGCAGCAAGCAGGTGCTTCCATTTGCATTGACAGGAATATAGCTGTCGATGGTTTGAGCAGTATGATTGACCAGGTAGTAATAAGCTCCCTGCTCACTTTTACGGCGGATGTATTTCAGGCCAGAATCAACAAGGGTTTCGCGAACGATCTTCTTCTGCTCTAATGCAGACTGAACCTGGTTAGCCTGCATGATTTCGCCTTTCCCAATTTTTGCAACTTTCATATTTTCAGTATTGCCTTTAAACGACAACGACTTTACTATCTCCTTTTGCTGCTGCCGTCTGACTTCCAGATCATTCATTCCTGGAACATCTTCAGGGAATTGCTGAAAAATAACTTCAGCTCCGAGATTCGCTAGTTCAACGATGCGTTTGAGCGTCGATACCGGCATATATTTACTTGCCGGAATTACGAGCGTGCGATAGGAACTTCCGGATTTTGTGGTGATTAATCCGTTTCTAACGGTAAGTCCATTGAGTAGTTTGTCAGAAACAAAATCAATCGAATAACCTTGTTTCATGAGCTCTTTCACATCTTTATAGAATGGGGTCGGATAAAGCCACTTATCTATCGAATGTATTGTCAGTTGCAAGTCGGCATTTTCGGGTGACATCAAGACATCGTAAACCGGCCAGTAGACCAATAAATCGTTATAGGCTATTCCGGTTTGCAGCACCGACTGACAGCGGGTAATGTAATCATTCAAACCTCTGATATGCGGCCAGAAAGTGTTGGATGGAGAAAAGTTGACCGACGCATAGAAAAGCCAGCCGGGCCAGCCTGCTTCAGCCGGAGAATAGGCTGTTCCGTGATAATAAACATGGTTCACGCCCGAAAGAAACGCCTGCTCCACCTCAGGTTTACATTGCGAAAGCGCCACTCTGAAATGCTCCGCCAACCAAGTGAAAGTTTCGCTCGAAGTCAGGTTTTTACCGGAAACATTGGCTGCTGATGAAGCAAATTTCAGCATCACAGGATCGGGATCAACATTGCGGATATCAGCACTATCGCGGCGCAGACCCGGAATTGCAAACTTGCTGCTTCCAAATGTTTCGCACTCAGGAATGTCAACGGCAGCATACAGATCGAGCAGGTTTCCGGGCGAACCATGTGCCTGGTTACGCGTGAGGCTCCCTTTTCCATTGGCCCATTTCGTCCATGACTGCGTAAAGTTTTCGAGCAGTAAATCGGAAATCGTTTCGCGGTAATCACATTGGATTCGGTGCGAAATATCGGATAAAGGTTTCTTCTCTGAAAGTTCGCGCAAATATGGCTGCAGTGAATAACCACGCCGTTTCAGAAATTCATCGAAAACCGAAGCGGTCCAGTTGGTTCCGTAAACTTCATAACTATCGTTAAAGAAGGTATGCACCCCATGGTTTGAATTTTGAAAGGCTGAATCGAACCTTGAAAGGTAAACTTTTAGTGCATCTTTCGAAAAATGATCGAAGGTCAGTCCCTCTCCGCCTGGTGCAGCACGTTTTACTTTCT
>JAAFHB010000260.1 GCA_010906965.1 Mariniphaga sp.
AGAGGTACTTAAGGATGACTCAGTAGCTCAGTTGGTAGAGCACATCCCTTTTAAGGATGGGGTCCTGGGTCCGAGCCCCAGCTGGGTCACCAAAGGTAAAAGACAGTTTACCGACAAATCAGGAAAAGCCTTCTAAATTCAACGTTTAGAGGGCTTTTGTCTTTTTTATTTATACCAACTAAAAGACAAAGAAGAGCCAACTTTAACGATAAACTCGGTACTAAATCGGTACGGTGAATCGAAAAGTAAAAATCGTACCGATTTCTGTCATAAGTCCCTGAAAAGTCGCGCATTGTCCTATAAAGACTCGCCCTGTTACATGTTCAATAACTTAGTTTTGTATCATTAAAAATGTAACGGTATGAGAAGTACTTTCAACATCCTTTTCTACATCAAAAGGAATGAGCCGAAAAAAGACGGCAGAGTCGTGATTATGGTGCGTATAACGATTAATAGTATCCGTTCCCAATTTAGTAGTAAGTTGCTGGTACAACCCGATCAGTGGGACAGCAAAAATGAACGGGTAAAAGGTCAGGTTGCCGAAGCGAGAAACCTGAACAGGTTACTTGAAAACATTGGTTCATCGCTAAATGTGCATTATAACAAATTCATGAGCATTGACGGGCATGTGAACCCTGAAAGGCTAAGAAACATTTTCCTTGGGCATGAGGAACAGGAACAGACAATTATCTCGTTTTTCGATAAATTTAACGACCAATACAAATTAAAAGTTGGAACGACATCTACCCACAAGACTTATACGCGCTACCTTCTTACACGCGAACGGCTGGTTGAGTTTATGAAGCAGCGGTATAACCTTTCCGATATACCAATAAAAGAAATGACAATTTCTTTTATTGATGAGTTTTATTTGTATCTACGGAACAATACTGAATGCAACCATAATTCCTCCTTAAAATTTCTTCAACGGTTTCGGACAATTTTATATTTTGCCAAAAACAGTGGGCTTAGTTTTAACGACCCGTTTGGTAGCTTTCGATTTCGGTACGACAAAGTAAACCGTGGTTATCTGGATCAGGACGAACTGGATATTCTATATACAAAGAAGTTTTCTTCAGCTCGGTTATCCCAGGTGCGGGACATATTTATATTTAGCTGTTACACGGGACTGGCTTACGTGGATATTTTTGAATTAACCGAAGATAAGATCAGAAAAGCTTTTGACGGTCATCTTTGGATCATGACCAAACGGCAGAAAACAGATGTCAATACCAATGTTCGCCTGTTGGATATTCCTTTAACAATATTGGAGCGATATAAAGGCAAACAGAAAAACGGGAAAGTGTTACCGGTGATTAGTAATCAAAAAACAAACGATTATCTGGAAGAGATTGCCGATATATGCGGAATCGTTAAGAAAATTACGTTTCATTTGGCAAGACACACTTTTGCGAGTACCGTTGCTTTGGGGAACGATGTGCCGATGGAAAGCATACAAAGCATGCTTGGCCATGCAGATATAAAGACGACCCAGATATACGCTCATGTAATCGACCGCAAGCTAAGCAGGGACATGGATAAAATGGCAAAGGTTGTCAATAACCGTAATCCCGTGGAAAATGCGGCAGCAATCAAAGCTCGCATGGCTGAAAGTATGGATTACGAAAAAGAACCTGTTTTGTCTGGAGTTGAAGATAAATCCAAAATAAAATACCTGATTACGGATGAAACCTACCTGTTTTCAAAGAAAGGCAAGCTGAAAGAAATATCCGAACGGGACTTCTTTATATCTGTAGTTGAACGGAACTTTAAGATTCTGTATACGTCCCCAAATATAAAGTTTGCAACCAACGGAACGGAAATAATTATCGGTTCAAAATTTTTTGGTGAGATTATGGGAGGATATTATAGTCTGAATAACCAGGTTGGGGTATTTGAAGATTTCCGCTACGGTATTATCAATGTACAAGAGTTGAAATCAATAGTACCTCAAAACCAAATATGCCGTAAAGCTGTATCTGAATAATTAACAAAACAATCGCCATGAATAGAGGATATATAAAGATCAAAGGATCAGAGGATCATAGTTTTCAGGTTAATGGTAACCTGTTGCTTATCAAGCATGAAATGACTGATCTGTTTAATACAAATATCAGTATGGTAGGCAACAACCTACTCGCCATCTTTAAAAGCGGCATATTGCACAAAGAAAATGTTATCTGCGTTCATTTATTCGAATGGAAAGGAAAGCCATTTACAACGATGCTTTACAATCTCGAAGCGGTAATATTTTTAAGTTACCGCATAGGCTCGGGCATTCAGGCAATGGGTAATGAATGCTCTTTGCGAATATACAGAGGACAAAAAAACGTCCAGGCTGGTGAAGCCCTTATCACATATAATCTTATAAAAAATCTATTGTCAATCATTTCCTTGAATTGATTGCAAATATTTCGTGAGTATTAAGATATGTTTTATAAAGTTTTAAAAATATAAGGTATTATCCCTCCAATTTATTTCGCAAAGTTATCTCCACATCCCGGAAAAGTCAAGGGATTCAGGCTTTTTCGGGATGTGCTACTCATAACCATCGCTTCGCGCTCGGTCAGCTTTTTGCTTAAAAGTACGGCCAAGACATGTCATGGACCTTACGACCCAGCAAAAACCTAACATTCGAATTCAATGCCTAAATGAACCAGTAAATATCTGAATATTAAATTATAGAACGTACCTTATAAAAGTCAGGCTTAACTACCTGATTTCTTTTAGTGCGCCGATCATGGCGAGCATATTAGACTGCGCAAGTCCGTTATGGGGTCTATCATTTGTCAACCATTAGCTTAAAACAACGGTGTCCATCGCGAGTTGGAATCTGAAGGATGCCGGCGGCAAATTTCCGGTCGCTGGAACACGAACATATTAGGCACAAGTTGTAGGATGAGTTTGCCAAACAAAACGAAGTCCAATAAACTGAACGAATACGACAGTGTAAATGATGCCGATATTTGGGAAGAAAGTTACTCGTCTTACCTTGGGAGATCTCTCTGACGTGTCAAAACAGAATGTAAACGATACTGTTGAAACTAGATTTACAGGGAGAAGTAAGCAGCAGAAGCCATAGTAGTTGAAAGTAACGAGCTGGCCAAATACAAGAAATGTCAGAAGCCTCATAATTCAATGAATGGCCGAATCTTGCAGTAGGAAATTAAATGAATGTTACCTATTGAGATCAATGATAGTCAGATGCTCGAAATGAGTCTCCTAACACAAGAATAGGACGGAGTCCGAAGAATAAGTTAGAGTGACTCTACTCACAGGGATAGCTGAAAACAACATCCACAAATCGAAAGATGTAAAGCAAGAAACCGCCGTGTACCGAACGGTACGCACTGTGGTGTGGAAGGACGAAACGGGAATTAATCCCCTTTCTCCTATCCGATTGTATTATCATTTTTCAGAATAAAAAACTGTTAACTCCAATTACGGGGCAATGTAATTGATCACCTCCCGGGAAAGTCAAGAGCCGTCCGGCGTGGAAAATCTATCAGACCGATTCCAGGCAAAGGAAAAACCCAAAACTGCCTTTTACGATCAAATCTATTTCTGCAGGATCAATTGATTCTGTTTATCCACAAACCCGCGAGACGCTTCTTATCATTGGCTGAGCGGAATTGTGAAGCTGAATTTACTTCCAATACTCAGTTTGCTTTCTGCCCAAATTTTTCCGTTATGTCTATCTATAAATTCTTTGCATAGTATCAGTCCCAAACCAGTTCCTTTCTCTTTCTTAGTTCCCGGACTTGATATGATTTCGTCAAGACGGAACAATTTATTTAAGGTATTATCGCTCATGCCAACCCCGTTATCTGATACTGTAACCAACAATTCATTATGTATTTGCATGGCGGAGATAACAATTTTACCTTCCGGATTTGTAAATTTCATTGCATTTGAAATCAGATTTCTCAGAACGGAGCTAATCATATTTCTGTCAATATAAACATAAATATTTTGGGGTGATTCTGTTGAAATCGTAATTGATTTTTGATGAGCAAAATCGTTTGATAATTCTACTATTTCACTGATTAGTTCAACCATATCAATAAGTTCCGGTTTAAAGTTCATTTTGCCGGTTTGTGCGAGTGACCATTCAAATAGATTCGTCAATAAAGACATGGCCCGCAGTGCGGAAGATTGAATATATCCGGCATACTCTTCAACTACTTCGTAATCTTTTTCCCGGATTTTTTCACCCAAAACCTTACTAAAACCAATTACTGAAGCGAAAGGATTCTTTAGATCGTGGGCTATGATTGAAAAGAATCTGTCTTTAGTAGCATTAAGTTCACGTAACCTTGTTTCTCTTTCCTTAATTATATCCTGTGCAAGTTTGCGTTCGGTAATATCACGAATATTGCATTGAATAACTTTTATTCCATCAACCAGATAAACATTGCTTACAAATTCAACGCTTACTTGTTCTCCGGTTTTAGCCTCCAAAGGCATATCATCAAATCGAATATATTCATTCTTCTTTAATTCAATAAATGCCTCTTTTGAAGCTACAATGTTTTTGAAAGTTCCAATTTCCCACAGTTCTTTCCCTAATAATTCTTCGTATGTATATCCGATTTTTTCAATTAAGAATGGATTCACGTCAATGATCATTCCACTTTGTGCGTCAAGTATTAATATGCCATCCTTCGCAGCCTCGAAAAGACGTCGGTATTTATTCTCGGAATTTCTCATCTTCTCTTCTGCCTGTTTTATGGTAGAAATGTCCATCGCGGATATAAGACATTGCTGTTCATCCTCTGAAATTACACCTTCAACATATAGAATGACAGAGGTATTTGCTTTACTAATCATCGTAACTTCGCAGCTTTGTGAGGATTTCGATCCAAATATTTTCAGCAAAAATTCATTGAATATGGGCAGGGATATTTCGGCAATAAAAAACCTTAAATTGCGGTTGATCAGGATAGATCGTGCCATCCCAAGCATTTCAGCACTCTTATGATTTAGTTCTAAAATTGATCCGTCGCTTGTTATTGTAAAATAACCTACCGGCGCAAAATCATATATGGATGTAAATTTCTTATTGTCTGATTCCGCTTTTTCTTTTGCCAGTTGAAGTTCCTCATTCTGCAATTCAAGTTCAATATGATGAACCTGAAGCTCATGCATCAGTTTTAATATGTCAGCATCGCTCGAAAAAATGGTTTGATCAGAAGGTTTAGACTGAAGATATTCTTCTGCTTTCCCTCTTCGAGTAGTATTTTCGGAAGGCTTTTTATTGCTATCGTTCATTTTCTTAATACTTTATATAAAATATTATATTGAAAATATTCTACGAAAATAATTTCGTTTTGTTACAACTATTTTATTCTGATTTGAACCTTTCATTCATCTATGAATGAAAATATTTTTGGTATTAAGACAGTTATTAACCCTAATTTGTTTTGGTTGATTCTAAATTTTTGATGGAATGAATTGATCTAATTGGCGCACATTGAAAAGGATGAAACCGGGCGGCTCCATCCTTTTACTAAAACTAACTAACTAACTAACTAACCAATGCAAAGGTATGTCAATTGATAATACCTGCCAAAATATTTTCGTTAACTAATTGTAAATTAATTAAAAAGTTGCACAATCATTTTATTCAATGAATATTTTAATTAAAAATCCGATGAGAAAACTGATGATTCAAATTCCGGGGCAATCCGAATATGCGGGCCGCCCGGAAAAGTCAAGGGCCGTTCGGTGATGCATATCTAAACTATTGGCGCATCACCTCCCGTCGCTTAGCGCTCGGTCAGCATTTTACGTCAATGCGAGAAGGAGGAACTCCGATGAAGCAATCTGTCTGTATTTTTCTGATTTCCCCACTTAGTCAAAATCAGCCACCTTTAACAAGAATTCATCCGGCTCAATTTGAGCAATTATCTTATGACTACCTATATTTTTAGTCCGGTTTCATTTGGTTGAATATCCGCAAATTCCAAACGTGATTATATTACGATCAAATAATTGATTAGTATATAATCACTCCCTGTTTTTAAGCCCCATCCGAGGCATTCCTGTTTTTCAGCAACGAATCCTTCTCTTTAAGAATTCCGGGCAGGCATAACCCAAGGTGCATTTTCCCAAGCTTCTCTATGCTACCCAATTGGCGAATCTGGCATCATTCCTTCAATCGGTTTTCCGATATCATTTTGGGCTGTTTAATGTCTTCCTGATAAATTTCGTTAAAATTATCTGCTAAGCTAGCTCTGATCATCTCAGGCCCATTTCATTCACGAAAGGATTTTCCCGGCATATCCTCATCCTGAAAGACGGACTCCGGTATTCCAGTTCCTCC
>JAAFHB010000261.1 GCA_010906965.1 Mariniphaga sp.
TTTTGTATAATTTGTACATTTCCTCTTTGTCGGGTAAACGCCAGTCGGTAAATGCTTTGCCAGCTTCGCTATGATTTGCAGGATTTGCAATAAGAGCAGGTACTTCATTCCAGTTACATGTACCCTGATCTTGTGTTTCGACAATCAGGCCATGCAAACCATCGGGTGTAATATTAAACACGATTCCCCCGCCAAACTTTTTGCCAATCGCCTGTTTTCTTTGCGCTTGCGATGAAAGCGTCAAGCTTAGAATCACCAATGATGTAAGAATAAGGTTTTTCATGTGTGAATAATTTGCTTTAAACAAATCATCTCAAAAATAACAAGCGTGAAAATCGGTTTTGCATTTTCAATAATCAAACTGTCGTTTAATTGATTATGAGTATTTAAAATGGCATGAATGATTATAAACAAAGGTGCAAGTTAAATAAACTTGCGCCAGATGAGTGTTTGATTTAAATGACCGAATAGATCTAACCAGAAACGATTGTGTATTTTTAGTCTGCCCAACTTTTCCCATGCTCCATTCGAAAAATTTACTAACATCTTTAGTAGAACTCCAATACTTGGCACTTGCAAAACCACCAACAATAGTTTTTTGGAGAATTAATATTTTCAATTCAGAAATTGTGGGCACTCGCCAATCGGTAAATGCTTTACCCTCCTCACTGTGATTTTCAGGTTTTGCAACTAAAGCAGCTGCATCTTTAAAATCACAACTACCCTGATCTTTTGTTTCTGCAATCAGTCCATGTAAACCATCGGCAGACACATCAAATACAATATCTCCACCAAATTTTTCGCTAATGGTGTGTTTTGTTTGTGCTTGAAAGATAAATACTAAGCCAATAATTACAAAGGCCGTCAATGCTAATCTTTTCATTTTTTTAATTTAAAATTGTTCCTACTGTTATCGCACTTCGGAATGGGCGTTTGATTACTCAAAATTTTAAAAGAATGCGCTTATAAATCGATGCCAGCCTGCTTAATGTTTAAAGATTTTCCGGGTTTCCAATACCTGGAAAATCTTTAAATTAATACAAATTATTTTGGTGTATTTGCATTTTTATAATTGCGAAAGCTTTGTTACCCTTGGAATGGTTATACGATTGGTGATGACATCTGTTTGTTTAAATACCATTTTGGAGAAAAATATTCTGATTTGAAATTCAGAACTAGATACATTATATACAAATCCCTTGTCCCCGATGGCGGATATTTCTCCATACGTGTAAATTCCTTCTACTTTTGTTCCATTGCGTTCAAAAAGATTGGCAGATATTGCAACTGCTTGATTGTTATTAATATCGTCTTCTAGTTCAGCTTGACCTCGTCCTTCTTCAACTACAAACATTATATACCGGTCACCGTTTTTACCCCAATCAACATTTTCAGCCTTGTCAAAGGAAATTGTACTTCTGGCTGGCCCTTTAATACTATATGACAGGGTTGTTCCAGCCACAGGCTCTTCCCTTGGTATTTCAACTTCCCAGGCCATATTTTTGGTGTACTTTATTTTTAATAGAGAAGTTCCTGTGCTCACATTTGCTGTTGCTACACCTTTACTATCATCACTCATTTTTCTAAAGCCGGGAGCCCGGCTTTTTTCATTTTCCAGTCCTTTTGTTAAGTCCGAACTATTTACCAATTCCGATAATTTGGTAACAGCAGCAAGGCTAGGTGTATATTTAATTGTAGCAGATGGATCAATAAGGGCTACCGAGAAAAAAGTACCATAACGGCCTTCTATATCATACATAAAACCTTTGTCACCTCGGCCGATGATCCGACCCCATTTCGACACTACTTTTACCAATCGTCCGTCACTTTCGTATAGTTTTAGCGAAACATTTTGTTTTGTGCCGTTATTGTTTATATCATCAGTCAACGAATATGGACTTCTGGCATTATCAACTTCGGCTGTAAGCATCAAATATCTGCCGTTGCCCCAGTCTATTGCTTTTCCGGTGTTGTCTAATGAACTTTTCAGTCCCGATAAAGTCCATTCTCTCCCTGCAATTGGGTAAGCAGGAGCGCGCTGAACATCCCAAATATTTTCTTTCGTATATTTGGCATTAAAGAAGGTTGCTTCTGCAATAATCTTAGACGGTGTTTCTGCATTATTGTCGTTGTTCATTTTTCTAAAGCCAGGAGCTCGGCTTTTTTCATTTTCCAGTCCTTTTGTTAAATCAGAACTATTTACCAATTCCGATAATTTGGTGACAGCAGCAAGGCTTGGTGTATATTTAATTGTAACAGATGGATCAACAAGGGCTACCGAGAGAAAGGTACCATAACGGCCTTCTACATCATACATAAAACCTTTGTCGCCACGGCCGATGATCCGGCCCCATTTCGACACTACTTTTACCAATCGTCCGTCGCTTTCGTATAGTTTTAACGAAACATTCTGTTTTGTACCGTTATTGTTTATATCATCAATCAATGAATTTGGACTTCGTGCATTATCAACTTCGGCAACAAGCATCAAATACCTGCCATTGCCCCAGTCTATGGTCGTGCCGGTGTTGTCTAATGAGCTTTTTAGTCCCGATAAAGTCCATTCTCTTCCTGCGATAGGGTAGGCAGGTGAGCGTTGAACATCCCACACATTTTCTTTCGTATACTTTGCATTAAAAAAAGTACCTTCCGTAATTCCACTCGATTTTTCAAGACTCCTGGTTAAATCAGAACTATTTACAATTTCTGACATTTTAGTAATCACGGCCAGTGTTGGTTTGTACCTGATAATGGCCGTTGCCGGAACTGCTGCTACCGAGAAAAAGGTGCCATATTGGCCTTCTTCTTCATACATAAAACCTTTTTCTCCTATTCCAGCAATTTTCCCCCATTTCGATACCACCTTCACCAATGTGCCATTGCTCTCAAAAAGCGCCAGCGAAACGTTATATTTTGATCCTGTTCTGTTTACATCGTTTATCAATGAATTTACATCATTAGAATTATCTACTCTGGGCACCAGCATCAAATACCTGTCGTTGCCCCAATCGATGGTCGATCCTTTTGCATCAAAGGCATCTTTAAGTCCAGATAAGTTCCAGTCTTGCCCTGCAACAGGGAATGCAGGCAATCGCTGAACATCCCACACCTTTTTTGTATTTAGCCTTAAAAAAGGTTGTTTCGTTAAAATTGCCAACCCCTTGCGCTTTTGCAAAGAATACGGACATTGCCATAAAGACAAACAGGAATGAAAATTTTAGTGATCTCATACTTGAAAATAGTTGTTGAACAATGGATTTATACAGTTTTGTTTTATTCTATTTTTATGGGAAATTCTGATATGCAAACCTATCTATATTATGCAAAATGTTGTTGAAAAACCTGTGAGACAAAAAGTGGACAATTGAAAAATAAAATCTGACAGACAATTTTATATTTCTGTTAATAAGATTATTCCCAATCGCCTGAACTACTCCACGATAAGCGTAATAGTTCCATTAGAGTTATTCTCCTTGCCTGAATCGTTAGTGGATTCTGGTTTATCCAACGGGATGACTCCTCTGATTAATTGAGAACTGTAAACCCCCTGTTTAAGGAATTTCTCTCTTACTATACCTGCCTTTTGAAGAGCTGAATGATAGTCTGATCCTTGTGTCTTAATATCGCTCGTTCTTCCAAGAATACGTAGCGACATACCTGGGTTGGCTTTCAGAAGATCGCTTAATTCCTTAATTTTTGCATCATCGGAGGTCGAATGCTGGTAGGAGTTATTTTTGAATGTTATTTTCGCCGATGATGCAATCGATCTGGCATCGATATAAGCGGCATCCATTTTTTTCGTGTCTGGTGCCGGAGGTACTGTTGCAATTACACGTTTTATTGTTTCTGCTTTCAGTACCGGTGGCGTTACAGATACTATTGGGAATGTCGGTTGTGCAATTGTGATTATTTTATCTGTTTTTTCAGACCCTAAATGCCAAAGAACTCCAACTTTCAATCCTAACGATATTGTTCTTGCATGATTGGTCTGGTCGGAGGCGAGAATCCCATTATAAACACCATCCTGTTGATAGAGTAGTTTGTCGCTCGATTTCAGTACGTTATTCAATCCATAGTCGAAATAACAACCTGTATACAAATCAAGTTTGGACGATAATTCGTAAAGCGTTCCCAAATCAACAAATCCCGAAAAGGAGGTCTTAACGGAAACATCACCAGTAAACGGCTTTTGAATATTCTCGAAACCATGCTGAGGCATATCGCTCAACTCGACGTTCCACAGACTGTAATACCCCGTTGTGGTAATATCGCCGCCGGTGGTCTTAAAGGTTTCCTTTACCGGAATAGATATTTTAACGCCGGTACCGGCTAGCAGACGTAGCTTTTCGTTTACTTCGAATTGATATTGCAGTCCCAAAGGAAGGTCGAGAAATAATAACTCTTGTTTCTCTTTAAGGTTGTTATAAACGGAGTGATATTCATAATCCATTCCTTCCGTGTCGGTAGATGGTGCTTTTGTCGAATAGTTTATGGTGGCCTCCGGGCTGAATGAGCGTAATCCGACACCTGCTTGCAGTCCCCAGTTTATGTTGAAGAAGTAACTGTACCCAGCATTAACCGAGTAACCGAAACTCCCTTTTTCGGTACCATTCCGGAGATCGTACGACAGGTTGTGTAGTCCGCCGCCTGCATTGAAGTAGAGGTTATGTTGGGTTTCCTGCGCTTGTGTATTCGCATAAAAAAGCAAGGATAATCCTATGATAAGTTGTTTTTTCATTTTCCAAGTTATTTATTATTTGATTGAACAGCGTTTCACAGAAAAACAGATACTTCCGTGAAACGCTGCCTGATTTTAATTCTACCTATTTAACCAATAAAATCCGATACACATAGTCATTTCCCTTGGCTGTGATGATATGTCCGACATAACTTCCGTCTAAATTCTGAAGTATAAGTGTATTGTTTTGTTGGACGTTTTGTGTCGAATAAACCTTGATTCCCTGAATGTTATATACCGACATGACAGCTCCCTGCAACTCATCATCACTCATTCCGGTTATTTTAACCGTACTCGCCTGATTGGCTCTCATAGGATTGGGATAAACTCCAACACTTACTTTTTTAGCCTTTGTGATGTTTAGTATTTTGGGACAAGAATAAAGATCCTGGCCACCGATGGTTTTTACTTTGAGTGAATACGACCCTACCAAACCGTTCTTATCGTTATAAAATTGACGGGTGGCACCCTCTATTGCTATTCCGTTTTTATACCACTGATAGCTGCTGAAATTATTGGAACTGTTGTCGCACAATACTACATCATCAAACTTGGTGATGATAAAATCGGACGATACATTTACCACAAACTGGAAAGGATAAACCTCACTAACTTTCCCCAATTCATTTGACAATTGTAGTGAAGCCTGATAGGTGCCATACTGAGTCCCTAACGGAATAGGAATAGTCACGATTCCGGTGTTACCGGAAGAGGTCAAATCGGTAAAGGCGATATCCTGAAAGCCCACTGAGTGTGCATTATCAGCAAATATGATTTGATATCGAACAGGTGTACCGGCCGAAGCGGTATAATTCAGCTCCAAATCGGAATCCTCACAACTAGATGCTGGCTGTTGCAATGTATTAAGAACGATCTTTTCCGATATTTTCGCATTGTTGATCAGTAAGGTGGCAGGTGTAATGTAATTCGTTGCGGCACTACCACTCAAGGTGTAAACTACCGAAATAATTTTTGAAGAGCCTGCTGTTGCATTGTTGTAATTGGCAGTAATGATAATACTTACATTGTTTACATCTGCAGGTTCAACTCCTGACAATATGCCAACCGATTGCACCATCGCAGTCGTATTGCCATCGTACATTTTATTGGTTGTTACAGTTGGATTACTAATCGTTAATTGTTTGGCGATAATCTCGCCGTTGGAAATCGTATAATCGACGGGTTTGGTATAATTACTGCTGGCTGAACCTGAAAGCGAATAAATCACTGTGATTGTTTTACCAGAACCAACATTTTTATTGTTGTAATTGGCAACTGCCGAAATACTTACATTGGCTTCATCGCCAGATACTAAACCCTGCAATGCACTAGCTGTAACACTTGCAATGGTGGCGCCATTGTATGTTTTTGATGTCGTCAAAGTTGGATTGTTAACTGATAATGCTTTAGATGTTATGCTGAAATCCTTATTTAAAAAATTGATGTCGTAATTTGTTCCTGCACTGAGTATTCCAGCGTTGATTGGATACGAACCAATGGTTTCACCACTTGCACGTGATAGCTTACCTGAGAAGATATTGCCATCCAACAAA
>JAAFHB010000262.1 GCA_010906965.1 Mariniphaga sp.
CTAAGAGCAACCGGAATAAATATTTGGCCCACAGGTGGTGAAACTGCAGATGTCGGTGACCTCGTAAGAACAATCATTGTCGACTCGACTGTGACCTGTCGTATGAAAAGATCAGAGGTTATTTCTGCTGATCAGATCAAGACTGGCAATTGTATTATCGGGTTATCTTCATCAGGAAAAGCTACTTACGAAAAGGAATACAATGGCGGAATTGGAAGCAATGGCCTTACCTCGGCACGTCACGATGTTTTTGCAAAGTACCTTGCCGAAAAATATCCTGAGAGTTTTGACCCTTCAGTTCCTGAAACGCTGGTCTTTTCAGGAAATTGCAAACTGACCGATCGTGTTGAAGGAACAGACCTGGATGCAGGGAAGCTGGTTCTTTCACCTACAAGAACCTATGCACCGGTCATTAAGAAAGTACTCGAACAATTCAGGTCATCCATCTCAGGAATGATTCATTGTTCAGGAGGAGCTCAGACTAAAGTGCTTCATTTTATTGAAAATGTTCATGTTATAAAAGACAACCTTTTCCCGGTTCCACCTCTTTTCAAATTGATTCAGGATCAAAGCGGAACGTCGTGGCAGGAGATGTACAAGGTTTTCAATATGGGTCATCGGTTCGAAATTTATGCCGACAAGGAAGCTGCTGATGGAATAATTGCCATCGCTAAATCTTTTAATATTGATGCCCAGGTTATTGGACAAGTCGAATTGTACAATGGTAAAAAGGTCACCATCCACTCCGAATTTGGCACTTTTGAGTATTAGCTACGCTTTACTTAATTGTAGATTCAATTTCATTTTCCTTAACCAGTAAAAACACAATTAGATGTCAAATAATTCATTAATAGAAAAATACGAAGGGATTAAGATCCGCTTCGACGAAGTTAGCCAACAGATATCCGACCCGAATGTCATGAATGATATGAAGCGGTATGTAAAACTAAATCAGGATTACAAACAGCTCGATTCGCTTGTAAAGTCATTTAAAAGGTACCAGAATCTGTTGAAAAACTTTTCGGATGCCAAGGAAATACTTGAAACAGAAACAGATGAAGATTTACGTGAGATGGCTCGTGAAGAGCTGGAAAACAGCGAAAATCTGATCAAAGCACACGAAGATGAGATCCGGTTTCTGCTTGTACCGGCTGATCCGGAAGACAGTAAGAATGCAATTTTGGAGATTCGTGGCGGAACAGGTGGCGATGAGGCTGCCATTTTTGCCGGTGATCTATTTAGAATGTATTCGAAATTCTGCGATCGAAAAAACTGGAGGCTTGCAGTAACCAGCTCAACAGAAGGAACATCAGGCGGATATAAAGAGATTGTCGCCAAGGTTACCGGCGAAAATGTTTACGGAATCCTCAAATTCGAATCGGGTGTTCATCGTGTGCAAAGGGTTCCCCAAACCGAAACACAGGGGCGTATTCACACTTCGGCTTCTACTGTTGCCATATTACCTGAAGCAGAAGAGTTTGACATTGATCTTCGCGAAACAGATATCCGTAAAGACACCTACTGTTCTTCCGGACCGGGAGGTCAGAGTGTAAATACCACCTATTCAGCGATCAGGTTGACCCATATTCCAACAGGAATTGTCGTAACATGTCAGGATGAGAAATCACAGATAAAAAACTTATCGAAAGCCATGGGCGAACTCCGAACAAGGATCTATAATATGGAGTACCAAAAATATATGGATGATATTGCGTCGCGGAGGAAAACAATGGTCTCAACGGGTGACCGGTCGGCCAAAATCCGCACGTACAATTATCCGCAAGGTCGTATGACCGATCACCGGATTGGATACACAGTTTATAATCTTCCTGCCGTTATGGATGGTGATATTGAAGATATTATCGACAAACTCAGGGTTGAAGAGAATACCGAACGATTAAAAGAAACAGAACTTTAAAGATCAAAATTGAAAGCATGAACAATCAGCAACTATTCGAAAATATCCAAAAGAAAGGGTCGTTTCTTTGTGTCGGTCTCGACACAGATATCAAAAAAATACCTGGTTTTTTACTCGACACTACCGATCCGATGTTTGCATTTAACAAAGAGATCATTGATGCAACAGCCGAATATACAGTAGCATACAAACCAAACCTCGCGTTTTACGAATCGGAAGGACTGGAAGGCTGGCGAAGTCTGGAAAAAACGGTTCATTACATTCGCGAAAACTTTCCGGACATTTTTCTGATTGCTGATGCAAAAAGGGGAGATATCGGAAATACCTCTTCCATGTATGCAAGGGCATTTTTCGAAAAGATGAAATTTGATGCTGTTACTGTAGCTCCTTATATGGGAGAAGACTCTGTGAAGCCATTTCTGGGATACGAAGGGAAAAGAGTTGTGCTATTAGCCTTAACCTCTAATAAAGGAGCATTTGACTTTCAATATGTTGCCGATGGCACTGGCGAAAAGCTCTTCGAAAAAGTCATTCGTACTTCGATGAATTGGGGAAACGCTGAGAATATGATGTATGTAGTTGGCGCCACCAAAGCTGAAGAATTGGCCGATATCCGTAAAATAATTCCTAACCATTTTCTGTTGGTTCCCGGTGTAGGTGCGCAAGGTGGAAGTTTGCAGGAAGTTGTCAAATTTGGGATGGGCGCTCAGTGTGGACTTCTCGTAAACTCCTCAAGAGCAATTATTTATGCTTCAAATGGTTCTGATTTTGCTTCGAAAGCCGCGCAAAGTGCGAAAGCAACCAGAGATGAAATGTTTGATTTGCTCAGGAGTAACAGTTTTACTGCATCCTGTTTTTGATTCCCGAATGGGTAAACACTTCAGATTTGGTATTTTTCAACTTCGAATGCAAGAAATGCAAAAAGATTTTTAATATAACCAATGTAAATTATATCAATAAATTAGCTTAATTATTTTTTTGAATTTAGTGTTAAAATATTTTAAAAAGTCTAAATTCCGGCTCTTAGACCATTTAAAAGGTTATATTTGTTTATTATTCACTTAACAGGACAAGATATGAGATTAATCGCCCTGATTGCACTTTTAGGTTTTACTGTGTCGCTCACAGCTAAAACACCGGGAGGCAATTCTCCGCTAATGGCAGAAAAATCAAAAACTTACCCTTATCTGGCATATTTACCAGACGGATACAGCAAGGCAAACGCAAAGGTTTGGCCTCTAATAATTTACCTTCACGGCAGCTCATGCAAAGGCAACAATCTTGAAAGATTAAAAAAATACGGCCCACCGTTTTACCTCGAAAGAGGAATGAACGTTGATGCTATTGTAATTTCCCCACAATGTCCGTCAAATAAAAACTGGACAGCCGGAGCATGGTTCGAATCGTTTTACAAAGAGCTGAAGGACAAGTACAACATCGATCCTTCACGCGTTTATCTTACAGGAATGAGTCTTGGAGGTTTCGGTACCTGGGACATTGCATCACGTTATCCTGATTACTTTGCTGCGATAGTACCTCTTTGTGGCGGTGGACAGACAAGAATGGTGGAGACTTTAAAAGATATTCCAACCTGGGTATTCCATGGTGAAGTCGACAAAAAAGTAAGTCTCAAACGTTCAACACAAATGGTCGATGCGTTGCAGGAATTAGGATCAAGGCCAAAATTTTCAGTCCTTAAAGGACAGGGACATGGCATCCAAAAAGTCTATTCCGATCAGACTATTTACAAATGGTTACTTAGCCAGCATAAACAAGCATACGATAAGTTTATGGAAATAACTTTATTATGGAATCCGAAAATTGATTCAGTAAATTCGGTTGTGAGTGAAAAAGAGAAAAAAGATCTGCTTGTAAAGACATTGCCATTACAGCAGCCTGAGAATTCTGAGGGAAAATCAGAAACAAAATCATTTTTTAACAATTTATTCAACAAAAAACCAGCGTATAAACAATCAACATTGTATTAACAGCTGATTCATCAATATTTAAAACCCCGAAAAGCAATTTGTTTTTCGGGGTTTTTGTTTTGCCACACTTCCTCAAAATTTTATAAAATTCTTAAATAATTCAATCCTTAACCATTTGA
Source organism: Mariniphaga sp. (assembly GCA_010906965.1). Taxonomy (GTDB): domain Bacteria; phylum Bacteroidota; class Bacteroidia; order Bacteroidales; family Prolixibacteraceae; genus JAAFHB01. The sequence goes on from JAAFHB010000262.1 coordinate 4,026, forward strand.
TTAAATCAAAAAATTGTTTTTCCTTTGTCGCATCATTAACCAGATGGTTAAACCAAAAGGATAATATGATGGACAAAACTACAGAGGAGAAAATTTATGATGCAGCCCGGAGAATATTTATTCTTAAAGGAATGGATGGGGCGAGAATGCAGGAAATTGCCGATGAAGCAGGTATGAATAAGGCACTATTACACTATTACTTCAGAAGTAAGGAGAATCTTTTTAAGGCAGTATTCAAAGATACATTCACAAAATTTTTCATTAAAGTTAAAGACACTCTTTTCTCGGATATCTCAGCTAAAGAAAAATTAATTGCATTCATTGACAACTACATCAACCTGATACAGGCAAATCCATATGTTCCGCAATTTATTATTAATGAGATCAACCGCGATCCGCAAATGCTGAAAACTATGATGTTTGAATCAGAAATAGAACCTCAGAAGATACTTGAACTCTTTCTCTCTGAAGTTCAACGGAATAATTTATCAAAACTTGATCCCCGGCATATTGTTATTAGCTTATTAGGTATGCTGATTTTCCCGTTTATCGCACGCCCCTTATTGCAAATGGTTTATTTCAATGATGATCAGGATGCCTATAACAGATTTCTGAGCGAACGGAAAGAAATTGTTAAGAATATGATTTTAAAATTTATAGAAGAATGAGCAAATTACTTTCACTTTTGTTTTTCACCTTTGTGATTTCGAGCGCCATCGGACAAGCATTGAGTTTAGATAGCTGTCAGTCAATGGCCAGAAGAAATCACCCTTTATTGAGACAAGCCGGTATAATTGACCAGATTTCGGAACTTCGGCAACAAAACATCCAGATTTTAAACCTGCCACAGTTTGATCTTACGGCAAGGGCTTCGTGGCAATCGGATGTAACCAAATTAGCTTTAAGTATGCCTGGTTTTGCTGGTCCCGAACCACTTTCAAAAGATCAGTACAAAGCATATGTCGATATCCGCCAAAAACTCTTTGATGGAGGTGTTGTAAAAAAAAGAGGAGAACTTGAAGAGGCAGACCGACTGGTTTCGAAACAACAAAACGAAACGGAGTTATACAAAATCAAAGAGACTGTTAATTCACTTTATTTCAATGCGCTAATAATTCAGGTTAACTTACAGATTGTCGATTTGAAAAAGAATACGCTGGAAGAAAGAATAAAAACGGTCAGTTCTGCCGTAAACAATGGCATTTCGCTTCCCAATGAACTTGACCAGCTAAGGGCTGAAAACCTATTGACAGATCAACAGAAGACCGAACTCAAATCAACCCGTCAAACTACGTTGGCACTGCTTGAAATTGTAACAGGTTCCGTCATCACAGAACAAACAATTTTTTTGAAACCGTCACTTTCGACGATCGACGTTAACAATGATCTTAACCGACCAGAGATCATGCTGTTTACCTTACAAAAATCGAAACTCGATAAGAGTGTGCAAGTTCTGACCAATTCGCGAAAGCCATTTGTATATGCATTCGGACAGGCCGGGTATGGTCGCCCGGGGTTAAATATGCTCGATAACAACTTCGCCGACTGGTACATGGTTGGAGCTGGATTATCGTGGAACATCTGGGACTGGCATAAATCAAGTCGCGAAAGGTCAACAGTGAAGCTTCAGAAAGACATCATTGAAACTAATCTCGACAATTTCAGTCGTTCCGTGAAAATGTCACTAAGCCAGGAAGAAAACAACATTTTGAAACTTAAAAATCTGATAAATAGTGATGAGCAACTTGTTTCAATTAAAGATCAGATTACCAAACGATCGGCAGTTGCGCTCGAAAACGGAGCGATCACATCCGCTGATTACATCCGCGATCTGAATGCAGCGCTTCAGGCGCAGGCAAACCTCGAAACCAGAAAGGTTCAATTGGTGCAGGCATCGGTGAATTACCAGACAATTAAAGGGGAATAAACAATTAACAGTTAACAATTAAAAATGATCAATTATAACTTTTCAATTACCAATTATACAAATAAAACCTTCCGAAATATGAGAACACTTTTATTTTTATCGCTAATCCTGCTCGGCGCTTGCTCAAACAATAAAACCAAGTCGGATGCCTTTGGAAATTTCGAAACAGAGGAGGTGATTGTCTCCTCTGAAAATAGCGGAAAAATTTTACTGACCGCTTTTAGCGAAGGTGAAAAGGTGAATATGGGAGCCGTTATGGCTATTACCGACACAGCTAATCTTGTACTTCAGCGCAGCCAACTTCTGGCTCAGAAGGAATCGGTATTGGCTCAAAAGGC
>JAAFHB010000263.1 GCA_010906965.1 Mariniphaga sp.
ACAAGAATATCGGAAAGCAGTAGATTTGTAACGGTTTATAAAGATCACTTGTGCCTGTTCTGTGACTGTGGTAAATTTATAAAACGAGGGTGCCTATGCAATATTAAAAGACAGGATCAGCATTTGCAGGCCACAAAAGCAAGAATAGATTTTCATATTTAGATGCCCGATAAAAAAGGATTGATTAGATCAAAATGCCCAAAAATTTGTATTTTCGCATAAAATGATTTGGTTATGACAACGATTGAATTGAAAAATATTTTAATACATCAAATTGCAGGGATCAATGATAAATCTTTTTTAAATGCAATTAAGACTATCATTGAAACGAAGTCAGAATCAACTATTTATAAAACAACTCCTGAACAAAAAAAAAGGATTAAGGAAGGTAGAGAGCAAATCGCTAATGGAGAATTCTTTACAAATGAACAAGTTGAAATGGAGATTGACAAATGGTTAAACGAAAAATAGTTTGGTCTCCCAGATCAAAACATGACTTATATAAGATCCTTGATTTTTACTATAAACGAAACGGTACAAAGACCTACAGCAGAAGGTTAAACCTGGCTTTTAGAAAATCAGTAAGACTGCTTGAGAAAAATTCAGACATTGGTGTTAAGACTGATATTATAAATGTCAGGAATTTAATCGAAGGTGATTTCAGTATTTTCTATGAAATAAAATCAGGTATCATCGAAATTTCAGCGATATGGGATAACAGGCAAAACCCAGATGAGATAGACTTATTTTAAATGCCCTATAAAATTCGTAATTGATAATTCGTAATTAAATCAACTCCTTAGTCGATAATAACCCGCAGGCAGCATAAATATCCTGGCCACGCGACGCACGAACAGTTGCTATAATATCTTTCTCGTTGAGCTGATCCCTGAAATTGTTGATGGTCTCCTCATCGGGACTTTCCAAAGGTGTACCGGGTACCGGGTGAAAACGGATCAGGTTAATCCGGCACCTTATTCCTGATAGAAGTTTCACCAATTCGCGGATATGAAGCGGAGTATCGTTCAATCCCTTAAAAAGAATATATTCAAATGAGACACGGCGCTGTCTGCCAAAGTCCCATCCTTTGATTTCGCGTACAACTTCGGCAATAGGATACGCAATCTGAACAGGCATTAATTTACGACGTTCTTCATCAAATGGCGTATGAAGACTGATGGCAAGATGAGCTTCGCTTTCGTTCAAAAAACGAAGCATTGCGGGAATAATACCGATAGATGAGACCGTAATACGGCGCGGACTCATTGCATAACCCCATTCGGAAGTGAGAATATCGAGACTCTTCAGCACTGCATCGAGGTTATCGAACGGTTCACCCATTCCCATATAAACGATATTCGAAACATCGCCATATTCTTTGATGCTGCGGATCTGATTTACGATCTCGCCGGCTGTTAATTGTCCCTGAAAGCCTTGTTTGCCGGTCATACAGAAGAGGCAACCCATTTTGCAGCCCACCTGTGTCGAAACGCAGACTGTTTTGCGGTCATCGTCGGGAATCATTGCTGTTTCGATAAACTTATTTTGAGAGGTTGGGAAGAGATACTTCTTTGTTCCGTCGAGACTCACCTGTACCTTAGATGGAGCGGAAACGCCAAACTCATACTTCTCATTGAGCAGTTCTCTTGCATTCTTCGAAAGGTTACTCATCTCGTCAATGGTGCTGATCTCCTTCTTGTAGAGCCAGTCGGCCAGTTGTTTTCCTGTAAATTTGGGCAATCCAAGCGCCAAACTGATCTCCTGTAACTCGTTTAAATCTTTACCAAAAAGTTGATCCTTCATCTCCACTCACTATTATAATTAAAAATCTTTTGAAATGTTGTTCCGGGTGGCTTAAAAATAAATCTCAGCGAAGATATTTTCATAAGGTATTCCTTTAGCTATCAAAAGATCACGCACTTCGACCACCATCAACGACTTGCCGCAAAGATAGTATTTAAAATCTTTTGGGAAATGATTCGTCTCTAAAAGATAGTTCGTGATCCGTCCGGGGAAGACATTGCATGAAAATTCGCGTGAGCAACAACGGATATAGTTACTTCCCATTGCCCATTCCAGCTCCTCTTCGAAATAAAATTGATGAAGGTGACGAGCTCCGTGAATCAAAATCTTGTGATCGGACAATCCGGACTGGAACATGCTATAGAAAGGGGCAATGCCGGTGCCTGTTGCGATCCAATAGGAAGGTGAATGATCGCAGTGAAAGCTGCCATACGGATTGGAAGCAAGCAGTTCATCACCAGGGATTGCCGCAGCTAACCGGGGAGTAAGGTAACCATCCTCCTTCACATTAAAAAGCACGCTGATTTTCTCGTCGAGGCTACCACTGCAAATGCTATAGATTCGCGGAGGTTGCAACTGGTCGATGGCCAATTTCACCACCTGACCTGAAATAAAGGAGACTTTCTGTTTCCACGAAATCAGGTAGACTCCAGGTGAAATTTCCACATTATCGACAACTTTTACTGGATGTAATTGGTGATCCAACCGGGAATACTCTTCTGACCGAGCCATAAATTCTATTTTATTTTACAACACATAAACTAACCGAAGGTTTTCAGGAACCTATTCAACACGAATGATTAAAAATGAAGCAATTTATCCGTTGCCGGAAAGCGTGATGCATGCAGTTTAACCGGATTGCAACAGAATAAAATTACAAAAAAAGCCTTTACGAAACCATATTTTCGTAAAGGCTTTTTGGCTTATTTAAATACAAATCCAATTTAACTTCCGGCCAGAATAATCAAACCTAGACCACCAACAAAGAGTAAGAACATCAGTGTCAACAAGGCATTTACCCCTTTTGGAGGATTTTTGAACTCTTTCCAGATAAATACACCCCAAAGTGCAGCAATCAACGTAGCACCTTGTCCAAGACTATAAGATATAGCGAACCCGGCTTTACCGGCAGCAATAATACTTAGCGACATTCCGATGCACCAGATCATTCCACCCAGAATCCCTGTAAAATGTTCTTTAAAATTGCCTTTAAAATATTGAGAATAGGTAACCGGAGTTCCTTCAAAAGGCCGCTTCATCAAAATGGTATTAAAAAGAAAATTGCTGATCAATATTCCGATCGCAAAGATAAATACTGCCGTGTAAGGCGTTAGCAATCCGGCTTCGGGTTGCTCAAAATTGGTAACCATCGAACTGGCCACAAATCGGTAAAACAATGCCATCAGGACTCCTCCAACAACCGACAAAACAATTCCTTTGGTCGGAACTTTTTTAGCCTGAGCGGCTTTCTTCCGGTAAGCGATCGCATCAAGGATAATTGCCACAGCAATAAGCGCAACGCCTGTAAACAGCAACGAAGCATTTCCCTGCGGAGTAGCAATATAATTAACAATCACACCTAAAACCAGTGCAATGCCAATGCCGACAGGAAAAGCAACAGCCATTCCGGCAATTGCAATAGCGGCGGCGACCAAAATATTTGCCAGGTTGAAAACGACACCACCAATCAAGGCACCCGTAATGCTCGACCATTCAGCCTGCCGAAGATTTTCAACAAAACCCATCCCTTTTTCACCGGTACTTCCCAAAGTGAAACCAAGAATTACTGAAAAAAGCAGGATTCCTAAAACATAATCCCAATAGAACAATTCAAAGCGCCATGTTTTGGCAGCCAGTTTCTGCGTATTCGCCCACGATCCCCAACACAACATAGTGATTACCGTCAAAATGACAGCGACTGAATAAGTTTCAACAATATACATAGTTTCTAATTATTTGGATTTTCGTTCGTGCCTCATATAACCCTCGATTAATTGCGACAACTCTTCGGGCGATTTTTTAAATACAAGATAAGTATGCTTTCCATCTTCCTGATTGCGCCAACGGTTGTATCCGGAGGGCTCGGCAATCATCTGCCCTTTCACTTCGTTAAAAGCGAATGATGCTCCCGTAACCGCCGCAAAAACTGCCGTCTGATCCCAGCTCATCCGTCCGTTTTTATCTTCCGCTGACATTGGAATTGCAATACTGAAAGCCATTTTTGCAGGACTTTTCAAACTGCTGTTTATTAGCTTTGTGCCGGTTAAAATCTTCGCCCCGATTTCAAAGCCACTCAGGACAATCCGTGTTGGCCAATGCTCAAAAACATACTTCGATGAAGTTGAATCTTCCTTCACATTAAATTCCGAGCCTTCAGGAAATTTACCAGCCATCGCCACCAATCGTTTTACCTTTTTAATAACAAGGTCATTTCCATTTAAAGAAGAAATGGAATCGGGATTTGATTGCAAAAGATCGTTCAGATTGGTCAGAAAACCTACCGTAACAATCACAACAGAAGTGTCGGGTTGAGCAGCCAGCACCTTTCGATAAAGCAAAACGGCATCCTGAGCCTGTGAAGTCGAGTCGATTTTGTGCGGATAATTAGCGACCAATGAATCGGTCCAGTGCTGACTACATCCTATATTTACGCCATGTGTTTTAGGCGATCCGACAGGAATATTGGGGAGTCCGTAATAAGTATTGATTACATCGAGACATGGTGCAACCAAATCATATTTGTTGGAAGCCATTGTGGCGAGGATCTCCGCTTTACCGCTGTCGGCAAAGGCATGCAACATCGTCAATGCACCGACGTCGTCGTAGTCGGGACCCATATCACTGTCGAAGATGATTTTCACAGGTTCCGCAACCGAAGGTTTCGGCAATTGGCATGCGGTAAAAAGCAGCATTGCAACTGAGACAGATAAAAATTTAATCAAATTAGAATTTATCATTACTTCTGAAATGAGAATTTGTAGTTTTCATTCTTTTTATCGGCTGTTTTGAATACAATCGCCTTGGACAGATAAAGATTTGCAGCCGTAGCTTCAGCTCGTTTCTCTCCTTTAACCACTACTCTTACAATATGTTTTCCCTGCGGAAGGTTGGTAATATGATATAGATTCATGTCGGTATGCGTCTGATTAGAAAAACCAAAATAGCCATCAATCGTCCTTTTCAATTCACCGTCGACAAAAATATCGGCTTTACCGCAATCTTTAAACCAGTTGCCTACGATCGAAACACCTGTTCCTTCAAAAGTAAAAGTAGCTTCATCGCCTGCTTTTGAGCTGAACATTGCCTGTATATTTTCTGGTTTATAAGTGGTCCAATCCCCTTTAAAATCCCAGCCACCTTTTTCGAAAACGCTTGCACTGCGATCAAAAACCAGCTTAGGGAAAGCTACTTCGAGTGCAAAAGGTTGCGGAGTTTGTACTTTAATCTGTACTTCAGTTGTAGTTACAGCACCACCATTCTGCACAGCAAGATCCTTTGCATACTTCATTGTCTGGTCAACAGCTTTGTTGAAAGAGTAGTTGGTATTGATAAAAAGAGAATCCCCAATTGCCTGGACCGCTTCGCGGTAAGCAAGTGGTAATCCGCTCAATCCTTTAATTACACCAAGGACTGCCATTGCATTTGATGGATTGCAATCCGAATCCTGTCCGCAACGCGTTGCAATTTCCATCGTTTTCAGCGGGTCGCTTTCGCCATAAAGCAAGCCCATCACGATATAGGCTCCATTGAGTTTAGCATCAATATTAAACGTGGCACCCGCCTCGCAAATATGAACACTTCCCCATTTTGCCTCAAGTTCTTTCCAGGCAGCGCGCCAATCAACTGGATACTGATCGTGCAAAATAATCACATCCTTCACAATTTTTGAATAATCACTTTCTGCAGGAATTGAAAGCAAAGCTTTTTCGATGATTTTTGAGATATCGTTGTCGAAATAAGCTTCTGAATAGAGTGCTGCAACAAAAACACCACCATAAACGCCATCACCGTAATTCATAATATGACCGATTTTATCGGCAATTTTATTGGCAGTCTGAGGCATTCCCGGACACATAAATCCAATATAGTCAGCTTCAATCTGAAAATCAATATCGTCGGCATGAATGTTATAGTCGGGATGACCTGATTGAGGCGGGAAAATGCTGTCGAAATAGTTTTTACGTGCCTGTACATTAGCATGCCACAATTGGTAACCAGCTTTAGCAAAAAGTTCCTGAAATTTTTTGGCTGGTGCATCAATCCCATATTGATCCATCGTCTCCAAAAAGGTAAGTTGCACATAGATGTCATCCTGCCAGATGGAACCTTTCACGTCTGCAGGAACCCATTTAATCGAGTCTTCGAAAGTCGCTGTTTTAGCCTTAAATTCAGTTGGCGCTCCATAGGTTACACCAATCATTTTACCAGCCCATCCACCAGCAATTTTATCTTTCAA
>JAAFHB010000264.1 GCA_010906965.1 Mariniphaga sp.
GTCGAATACGCATGGAGTAAAGATATGGATGAAGCTTTTCTTGATCTTCAGAAAGCGTTAACAAGCTATTCCCAGAATTCGCAGATTGATGAACTGACAATTACGCAGCACGATCCAAATACGCAGCCTGTTGTAATTGTTGGTCTGTCGCACGAGTCGATTACCGATATGAATGAGCTGCGAAAGGTCGCTGTAAACTACGTTCGTAATGAATTGGTTCGTCTGGAAGGAATAGCCGAGGTGGAGTTATCAGGTATTGAGGAGAGTGAAGTTCGGATTGATACGGATCCTTATAAACTCGAATCGTTTGGTATCACCGTTGATCAGCTTTCAACAAAAATTCAGGCTTTTAACCGAAGTATTTCCGGAGGAACAATTACCGAAACCGGACTTCAATATGTTGTGAAAGGGGTAAGTCTGCTGCAACAGAAGGAAGATTTCGAAAACCTGATCATTGGATATAAGTCGACCGTAACAGGTAATGCAAATGGTGAAAAATCGGCCACTTATTTGCGCGATATTGCCACGGTTAGTTTTGCTAACAAAGAACCTGTGAACATTGTCCGCATCAATGGCGTACGCTGTCTTGCATTATCAATCTATAAAGAGACACGTTACAATACTGTTAAGGCCGTTGCGGATATTCAGAAAGCACTCGAGAGTATTACAAAAGCCCTTCCGGGTTATCAATTTACGATTGTTACCAATCAGGGTACATTTATCCGCACTGCTATTGATGAGGTACAGAACACTTTACTTGTTGGTGTTTTACTGGCAATTGTGGTTCTTTTTATTTTTCTTAGGAAGATTGGGACAACTCTGATTGTAAGCATCGCTATTCCAATCTCCATCATTGCTACATTTAACCTGATGTACTTCAATGATTTGACGATGAATATCATGACACTTGGAGGGCTCGCACTCGGTGCCGGGATGCTCGTCGATAATGCCATTGTCGTAATGGAGAACATCTTCCGAAATCACGAGAGCGGCATGTCGGCCAAAGAAGCAGCTATTGTTGGTACTGCAGAAGTTGGTGGTGCAATCACCTCTTCAACGCTTACAACAATTGTCGTATTTCTTCCTATTGTTTATATGCATGGCGCCTCTGGCGAATTGTTTAAAGATCAGGCCTGGACAGTGGCATTCTCTTTAATATCTTCTCTTGCTGTTGCTATCTTCCTTGTCCCGATGCTTTACCATCGTTTGTTTATGAACAAAGGGATGTCGGTACCTAAAGGAGCCAGGTTTGAAGGTTATGGGAATTTCATAACGAATTTGCTTCCCAAAAGATGGATCGTAGTTATAATCTCTCTCGTATTAATGGGATTATCGTTTCTGTTGATTCCTTTTATCGGGAGTGAGTTTATGCCAAAAACAGATAGCAAAGAGTTTACAATCAGTGTGAAAATGGCCGAAGGGACATCACTTGTCCGGACATCAACCGCGATTGCCTCCATGGAGTCAATGATCAAAGAGCTTTTAGGCGACGATGTACAATCGGTTTATTCCAAAATAGGACCGTCTACGGGAACTTCTACTTCAGCCACAGCAATTTACGAAGGTGAGAACACTGCCCAGGTGAAGGTCATTCTTAAACCAAATGGTAAATACGTTGCTTCGAAAGTCGTTGAAACAATTGCCCGGTGGTATGCCGAAAATCCACAGTTTGAAGTCACATTTGCCCAGGATGAAACGGCATTGCAGAGTATCCTTGGTACTACTGATGCTCCTCTGGTTATTGAAGTTCGGGGTTCCGATCTGAACGAAATAAAACGAATTACGAAAGAAGTTGAAACATCCATTAAAGATATTCCGGGACTCTATAATTTCCAGACGAATGTTGAGGGAGGTTATCCCGAAATCAATGTCGTAGTTGACCGGTTTAGGGCTGGTTCGTACAATTTGAGCGTAACCGAAATCGTAAATCAGGTTACAGCTAAACTGAAAGGGCAAAATGCCGGGCAAATGGATAAGGATGGTGAGCTGAAGGATATTACAATTCATGTTCCCAAGATTGGTGTTACAGCCCTGGGTGATATGATTATTAAAAACGGAACATCGGTTATCAGGCTTTACGAAGTTGCCAAACTTGAGCAGTCGGTAGCTCCTACCGAAATTTACCGGCGGAATCAAAGCCGGATTGGCAAGGTAATGGCAGAACTCGATAAAGACAAAGCGCTCGACAGGGTGGTTGCTGAAGTTCAGGCTAAAATTGCGCCAATGGTGCTTCCAGCCGATTATTCGATCAGGATTGCCGGTGAAGAACAGAAGCGACAGGAATCAATGAGCAATCTGAAATGGGCATTGTTATTATCGATTGTGTTGGTTTATATGGTAATGGCGAGTCAGTTCGAATCGTTAATACACCCTTTGATCGTACTTTTTACCATCCCTTTTGCGATTGTAGGAACAATCATCCTGTTCTTTATCATGGGTCTGACGTTTAATATCATGGCATTGATTGGTATCATCATGCTTGGCGGTATTGCTGTCAACGATTCAATCATTCTGATTGACAGGATCAATCAGCTAAGAGCACTTGGGATGGGAAAACGAGAGGCGATATCGGTTGGAAGTCAGCAAAGATTAAGACCAATCATGATGACCAGTATCATTACCATCATTGCTTTACTTCCTTTAACATTTGGTTTTGGAGAAAGTGCTTCTTTGCGTTCACCAATGGCTTATGCAGTAATCGGGGGTATGATTACCAGTACATTACTTACACTGCTTGTTATTCCGTGTGTTTACGATTTAATGACAAGCAATAAGCCATTCAAACAAGAGGAGTTATGAATTTTATTATAAACAGAAAGGTTCTGATCAGCATGCTTTTCTTCGGATTAAGTATGATGGGATACTTTTCGTGGAAGAATCTCTCCATGGAATTATTCCCAAATGCTGAACTTCCGATGCTCTATGTGCAGGTTGCGAGTCAGCAGGAAGTTGACCCGAAATACATGGAAAGTCAGGCGATTGTGCCACTTGAAGGTGCCATTGGCACACTTCAGGGAATCGAGAACATGGAATCTACTGCCGAATCCCGACGGGGTTCGATTATGGTTGAATTCAACAAAAATATCAACTTCAAATACACATATCTTAAAGTGCAGGAGAAGGTTGATGAGATTAAAGCTTCGCTGCCTGTTGGTTTTATTGTAACTGTTGTGAAGGTGGATCTCAGCCAGATGAACAACCAGTTTATGCAACTTCAGGTTTTGGGCGGAGGAGGTGTCGACCGTGTGCGGAATGTTACCGATCTCAAGATCAAAACAGAACTCGAAAACATCGATGGTATTGCCGGGGTTAACATTTATGGCGGACGAGAGAAATCTGTTGAGATACAACTCGACATGGATGTTTGTGAAGCTTACAAAATCACAGCTGCCACAATCAGAAATAAAATAGCGGCAAATTATAAAGCGCGAGCCTTCGCGGGAAATGTTTACGAAGCGAATAAGCAATACTTTGTCCAGGTTACTTCCGAATTTGATGATTTGAAAGAGATTAGTAATCTGGTTATTGCTGATGGGCCAATCTTACTAAAAGATGTAGCGAAGGTTTATTTTGGAACTAAGGAGGAAACTTCCTATTCGCGTGTCAACGGAAAGGATGCTGTTTCGATCACTTTGGTCAACGATGCACAATCGAATCTTATTGATCTTTCGCATAAAACCCTGGCTGTAATTGAAAAACTGAACGAGAACCTGGCATCGAAGGATATTCAGATCAAAGTGCAGAACAATGCTGCCGATACGATGGAGAAGAACCTCAATCAGATCGGGGAACTGGCACTTGTAGGCGGTATTCTGGCAATTATGGTTTTATGGATATTCCTGAAAAACTTTCAGTTGGTCTCAATAATCGCATTGGCTATCCCAATTTCTGTTCTTACGGCATTTAATTTTTTCTATGCGGGTGATATTTCCATCAACAGCTTAACCCTCGTGGGAATGGCTTTGGCGGTGGGGATGCTCCTTGATAACAGTGTGGTCGTACTTGAAAATATTTACCGTTTGCGGGGTCTCGGGAATACGCCGCGACAATCGGTCATCCAGGGAACGACCGAGGTATGGCGATCTATCTTTGCATCGACCCTCACCACGATTACCGTTTTTCTTCCGTTTATCTTTTCCGATAATTTTCTGATCACATTGATTGGTAAAAACGTTGGTGTATCCATCATTTCAACACTAACCATCTCATTATTTGTGGCGATGTTGCTTGTTCCTATGATGGCTTTCTCTTTTCTGAAGAAGAAAAACAGCGAGAAGCTAAGCTTTAACGTAGTTTCGACAAGGAATAAACTTGTTCAGGCTTATGTAATGCTGATGAAGTACTCGTTACGGAAACCTGCTCAGACGATTGTCGGTGTTTTGGTCTTTTTCTTCATCACAATTTTTCTTTGTCTTGCTGTCAGTATGAATAATCTGACACAGGTTGAAACGAATGCATTCCGAATCAGTGTGACGATGCCGGCCGGATCAACAATTGAAGCTACTGACAAAATAGTCGCCCAAATTGAAAGCCGAATAGATACAATCGCAGAAAAGGAAGATGTAACAAGTAATATTCAGGTGCTGAGTGCGAACGTTAATGTGCTGCTTAAAGAAGATTTTAAGAAAACAAGTAAACGAACCATCGCACAGATCAGGGATGATGTGCAAAAAAGAGTTCAAAACATAGCTGGTGCACAGATCGATATTTCGGATGCTTCTCTTACTTCCGGCAGTTCTGGTGGTGGGGGCGGAGCTGGTGCCCGTCAAAGCAGTGGCGGTGGCGCTGGTAATATGATGAAGCTATTAGGTGTTGGATCAAATGAGGAAAGTATCTTAATCAAAGGTCAGGATTTCGATGTGATGAAAAATGTTGCCGGCGACCTTCAGTATTTTCTCGAATCGCTCGAGTCAATGAACCGGGTTCGCGTCAGTTATTCCGACAATCGTCCAGAGGTTCACCTGCGTTTCCATCCATTGATCATGAGCGAATACAATGTTTCACTGCAAAGTATTTTGGGTGAACTTAACTCATTCAGCAAGGAAATCAATACGAATATCAAGTTTAAACAAGGAGTCGATGAGTACGATATTCTGATCAAGGAGATGCCGAAGGTGGGAACGACCCTCGAAGATCAGAAAAAACCCCGGACAATTTATAATCTTCGTACACTTCCTGTCCCTGATGCCAACGGAGGTTTGCACGAGCTTCAGAAATTGAGTGAAATTGTTTTCTCAACAGGGGCTGCCAATATCACACGGGTTAATCGTGAGAAGCAAATAGAGGTGACCTTTTCGTTTGTTGCGGCAGCGCAGGACTCGAAAGATCTGCTAGCTTCGTATCGTGCGGAGGTTGATAAGGTAGTCGAAGGCTATAAGTTACCATCAGGTGTTGCGGTTCAGGTAATTCATGAAGAAGATCAGCTAAAAGACTTTTACTTCCTGATTCTTGCTGCCTTTATCCTGATATTTATGATCCTGGCATCGGTATTTGAGTCGCTTGCTACGCCATTTGTGTTAATGTTCTCGATTCCATTGGCTGCAATCGGATCATTCGTTGCACTTATAATGACTGGGAATTCACTTTTTAGCGCCAATACGATGATCGGATTTATCATTTTGATCGGTATTGTCGTTAATAACGGGATTATCCTGATTGACTATACGAATATTCTCCGGAAGCGGGGTTTCCGTACGCAAAGAGCCTTAATAGTTGCCGGAATGTCGCGTATTCGGCCGATACTAATCACCGCAATCGTCACAGTTGTTGCCATGTTCCCATTGGCAATGGGCGATAACGAATATGTTGGTGCAATTGGCGCTCCTTTTGCAATTACAGTAATCGGTGGATTAACTATGAGCACATTACTGACATTGATCTTTATTCCAACGTTCTATTTCGGCCTCGAAAATGCCATCATCTGGATGAAAGGATTATCTTTAAGAACCCGGATTTTACAAATGGTACTCCTTGTTGCTGGAATCTATCTGATTTATACACGCGTTGATGCTTTTCTTTGGCAAATGCTCGATATGATCGCGCTAGTGATGGTTATTCCGGGCACCACCTGGTTTATCATGAATAGTTTGCGCAAGGCAAAAGATACCGTGATCGATTCCAATGAACCAATTCATATTACTGTGCAAAACCTTGTTAAGATATATGACTGGGGCAGTCGTTTCAAACGGGAGTGGATTGGTAACGAACGAATTCGTGAACGGGCGGGTCAGATAAAATACTATCATAGTTG
>JAAFHB010000265.1 GCA_010906965.1 Mariniphaga sp.
AGATCTGGCCGGTTTGTATTCGTAATCTGAAAGTCGGGTAGGAGTAGCGTCGAAGTAAACCATAAATCATTATTTATCATTGATTTCCATATTACGGAGGGCTTTCCTTCAGTTTCTGCAATCGTCAGTTTCTGTCCGAATCTTAAAGGAACTGCCAGTGAGCACGCACCTTTAAGTACGAGGTACTCACCCGTTATCATTAATTTTGCATGCGATTCGAACGATTTGAATTCAGATAAGCTCATCAATGGTTTTATAAATTTTTTAAGTAATCTATTTTTGAAGTACTCAAATCTGGCTATTTGCTGCTTGCAACCTACTTGCAGCTTTTAGCCAATTGCTGGTTAGCTAGTTGCAAGTGCCTTCATTCAGATTTAATTCCTCATTTATTCAAGTCGTTTTTACGCCTCAATTGCCCGATAAATTCTTCGACAGCAGTGTATGAAACCGATTTATCAAAGAAATAACTGCGGATTTTCTCTGATTCTAAAGGATTTGCCGACAATTGGTTAAGGATGTTTGAAAGATGCATTTTCATATGCCCGGCCTGTATTCCTGTCGTTATCAGCGATGCAATTGCAGCAAAGTTGCTGGCAAGACCGGCAGACGCAGCAATCATCATCAATTTTTCGGCGTCGGGATATTTCAGAATCGAAAGTGAGTTTTTGACCATCGGATGAATACCGGTAATTCCGCCAACAGTTCCAATTGCCAATGGTAGTTCCAACTCATATGTAAATATTTTATCTTTAAGCCTGACAGTGGTTAATCCTCTGTATTTTCCTTCTCTTGAAGCATATGCATGAGCTGAAGCGGAGGTTGCTCTCCAATCGTTACCGGTAGCTAATAATACAGCATCTATTCCGTTGAAAATCCCTTTATTATGCGTCACCGCTCTCGAAATATCAAGGTTGGCTATATCAACTGATTGTTTAAACTTCGTGGCAAAAGTATTGTATGATAACTCCTTGTTCCAACCTTCTAATTTTTCAACAGGACATTCCAGCCAACAACGTACAAGGCATTCGGGCGTATAATTGGAGAGGATCGCCATGATTATTTCAACACGGCATTCATCAAAATTTAATTCACTGATATCCTGCATTTCAGATGAGATCTTTTCAAGGCAGGTATTGATAAAATTTGCCCCCATTGCATCTGCCGTTTCGAACGAAACATCTACCTGGTAATAATCAGGTAGTTCTTCCGTTTTATCAATGAGCTGAATAGCTGTAATACCCCCGCCTCTTTGTCTCATTTTTTCGGTTAGGGTATTTGTTGCCTCGAATAATTTTTTGCTGATTAACGGGAAGAATTCCTTAATTGATTGTGGTTTGCCGTTCCAGGTAAAATGAACCTGCCCCTTTTTGACCATTCCCGGAACAGTTGCCTTAAATCCGCCACGTTCGGCCCAGAATTTGGCTGCCTTCGATGCCGCTGCTATCACCGAACTTTCTTCCATCACATACGGGACAATGAATGTCTCATCATTAATGACCATATTCGTGACTACTCCCATCGGAATCGGGAAGTTTCCAATGTAATTTTCGATCATTTCGCTGTACACCCGCTGTTGATTCTCTTCCGGCGCACAATAATCATCAAATCTTTGAGCATCAGAGCTAATCAAAAGCGAATTTTGTACGATGTAGTCGATTCTTTGTTCACGGTTCAATTTTGAAAAGCCAGAAAATAAAGCCATGTATCTTATCTTTAATATTTTAATTTAGTAAATGGCTTTACCGCCCTAGAACTTTTAAAGTAAGGAAGCTTTTAGCCATTCGGTAACCTTCGATTTGTGCGGTGACGAATTGCTGTAAATCAGAATATTCACCCTGGCTATATTTTAGAAAAGCTGAAGCTTGCGCATAAATTGCTGGCAGAACAGACTTTTCAGTGAGATAAAAACCATCGAGGTAGTTTTTGATTCCGCCTGAGATAATGAGTTGATTACAGGCGAATTTTTCGCCATCAAGGACCATCTTATTGATCAAATCAACCATTTCTTCAGCTGTAACACCTATATTTACAAACGGTTGGTACAGTTCTTTCCTGTGAATCAAACTGCGATGCATTTCGACTTTCGAAAAATTAGTTCCTCCAAAGGCACCGAATTCAATAGCGGCGAGCGGCAGTTGAAGTAATCGCCGGATACTCTTCGGACCAAATCCCTGGCCAACTTCCTTCACAATTAAATGGAAATCAACTTTTTCTAAAAGCTTTTCGATGGTGTCAGCCGGTGCATGATAAATCATATTTCCTTCTGGCTGAACCCATTCCTGGAGTGGATTAACATGTATAATCAGACCGTCAGCTTTAAGACGGTCGATCAAACGCCTGATTTTATCCGTTTCATTATTCTCGATCATCTCTTCTACCTGGGCAATTCCAAGATTTGCAAATAGTGGAAAATCATCGCCAATAATTCTGCGGACATCAAAATCGTTGAAATAGGTATCTTCTTCCAACAGCATTCTGCAGGAACCTAATCCCATACCCATTCCAAATTCTTTGCACGCCATGGCCAGGTTTCGATTGATAGTTCCCGATAAGAGGTGACCACCTGTCATGCTTGAAACCCACATTGGAACGTTTAAATTCTTGCCTGCGAAGGGGATTTGCTTTAATTTATTTTCAGG
This sequence comes from Mariniphaga sp., assembly GCA_010906965.1. Classification (GTDB taxonomy): domain Bacteria; phylum Bacteroidota; class Bacteroidia; order Bacteroidales; family Prolixibacteraceae; genus JAAFHB01. Next base: position 2,640 of record JAAFHB010000265.1, read on the forward strand.
AAATCCGGACATCATCGGTTCATAATAAAACCTGTTATCCGATTCGTTTACCAATGTTTGCGATTGAAGCGCCAGGTTAATATGATCAGATTTTCGTTCCGAAATATCAGGAACCGTCTGATTTACATTTTTTTCTGATTGATATGATATTTCCATGGTAATTAAGGAATTAAACTATAAAATATGGCGCGAAATAACCATTTTAAGTATCTCGGACGTCCCTTCGCCGATCTGGAGCAAGCGTTGATCGCGGTAAAACCGTTCGATATGATTCTCCCGTAGCAATCCGTAGGCTCCATGTACCTGAAGCGACTCATCAGCCACTTCTCGGGCAATTTCGGAGCAGTAGAGTTTTGAGATAGCAGCTTGTTTGGCAAACGGCAAACCGGCATCTTTCAACCTGCAGGCATGATAAAGCGTATTGCGGGCAAGTTCTATTTTGACAGCCATTTCTGCCAGTTTGAAAGATATTGCCTGAAACTCCGATAACGTTTTACCAAATTGTTTACGCTTCTTCGAATAATCAACCGCCATTTCAAATGCACCCTGAGCGAGTCCAAGCCCTATAGCCGCAATCGAAAGTCTTCCGCCATCAAGGGTCGACAGCATGATTTTCATCCCGTCACCGCGATTACCAAGCAGGTTCGATTCGGGAACAACACAATTTTCAAACCGAAGCTCTCCATTATCGACAGCACGCCACACCAGTTTTCCTTTAATCGGAGTTGTGTAGTATCCTGGAGTGCTTCGATCGACCAGTATTGCCGATAATTCTTTTTTACCATCTTTCACATCGGTAATTGCCTGTAATGTAATTCCGGAGGCGAGAGACGAAGAGCTGTTGGTGATAAACATTTTAGAGCCATTGATCAACCACTGTCCATCAGCCAGTTTCGCTTCAGTTTCAACTCCTTTGGCATCTGAACCCGCATTTTTTTCAGTCAGGCCGAATGCCCAAAGTTTATCTCCGGTACACAATTCCGGAAGGTAATTCACACGCTGTTCTTCGGTGCCGTAGGTGTAAATTGGTGTAATTCCTAATGAGTTATGAGCAGCTACGGTTGCTGCCGGTGAGCTATCAACACGCGCAATCTCTTCGACGGCAATGATATATGATAGATAGTCCAGACCTTGTCCTCCATATTTTTTCGGTAGCGTGATTCCGAATAGTCCCTCTTTCCCCATTTGTTGAGCCAATTCTACAGGAAACTCTTCCTTTTCATCCTGCTCAATTGCAAGGGGTTTGATCACACTTTCTGAAAACTCCCTGATCTTTTTCCTGTATTCAATGTAACGATCATCCAATAGTTCATTCATAGTTTATCCTCCAGATATATCAGGGGCATCTGGTCCGTAACCTGTGCTCCAACATTAACAACAATTCTTTTCACCTTAGCATCTCTTGGCGCGAGAATCCTGTTTTCTGATTTCATCGCTTCAATTATCATCATTAGGTCACCTTTTTTTATTATTTGATTATTTTCGACGTTTATTTCCAATACTTTACCATGCAGCGGAGATTTAATCTCCCCGTTTTCAATACTTGACGAGTCGCCTGAACCGACAATCGTTTCTGGATAACTTTTTAATAACCCGGGAAACGAAACCCGGTATTGACTATTTTCGCAGCTAATCCATAGATTATTTTGATGATCATTAATGTATGATAAAAGCATAATTTTTTCATTTATCTGAATGCTGATTCTGCCTTTTGATTCGCTGATTATTTCGAAGCAATAGGCCGTTTCATTTAAAACGAAAGCAGACTTAGTTTTGTTTCTGAGACTTAATCCTATATTCACTAAATTATCATCAATCTTTAACAGGATGGCAGGATCCGTGATTCGCCAATATCCAATGCAATTCCAGGGATCAGAAACATCGGGATGATCGTTCCTTATGTATTTGTTTTCGATAGAGAAGGCAATTAAATAAGGCAGATGAACGGGAGTTAATTGATTTATATAATTGCCAATTAATGATTTATGCTTGTCTTTACAAAATTCAACTGTGATATTATTTTGATTGTAATCATCATGAGCCAGAATCGCTTCGAGATACCTTGTATTTGTTTCAGGACCAATTATATTTAAATCGTTAATTTCATCCCGGAGCTGTTTGATAGCACTTTCCCGATCCTTTCCGGTGGCAATCACCTTTATTAATAGCGGATCGAATTGGTTCATTACTTGTTGTTTGCCATTAATATCGGTTTCGATTCGCAGATTAGGATGTTCCGGAAGATTGGCAGAAAGCACCGGAATGGAAGATGCCACGAAGTTTTGCGAAGGATCTTCAGCATAAATTCTTAATTCGATGGAATGTCGTGTTACGATTACCTCTTCTTGTGAAACAGAAAGCGGAAATCCTGAAGCGATCCGTATTTGCTCATCCACAATATCAATTCCTGTGATTTCCTCGGTAACTGCATGTTCTACCTGTATCCGTGGATTCATTTCCATAAAGAAATAGTTTCCAGCATTATTAACCAGAAATTCAACGGTACCCGCCCCTGAATAATTGACTGCTTTCCCGATTTTTAAGGCAGCTTCCAGAATTTCAGTACGCAATTGGGCGGATAAAAAGATAGCCGGTGCTTCTTCAATAATTTTTTGGTGATTTCGTTGTATGGAGCACTCACGCTCGTATAAATGAATGATATTATTGTAGTTGTCACCAATTATCTGAACTTCAACATGACGTGCATTTTGAATGTATTGTTCGATAAATAGCTCTCCGTTTCCAAAATAATTCAAAGCTGCACGCGCTGATTTTTCAACTTGTCGTTTAAGTTCCTCATGGTTATGGACTAATTCCATCCCTTTTCCGCCGCCACCATAGGAAGCTTTAATTAAAGCGGGGAAGTGTAATTGATTTTCAAAATGGTCAGGTGATTGGAGATCGATTTTCTGACTAAAAATGACAGGGATTCCAAGGCTGGCGGCCAATGACTTAGCAGCTGGTTTGTTTCCCATTAATTTTAATACTTCCGAACTGGGCCCAATAAAAATAATTTGATGCTCTTCGCACGCTTTTGCAAACGCAGGATTCTCCGATAAAAAGCCATATCCCGGATGGATAGCTTTTGAACTTGTTGAAATGGCAATCTGAATAATCTTGTCAACGCTCAAAAAGGTAGAATTAAGATCACCGTTTCCAAGACTTACTGACTCGTCGGCCAGTTTCACGTAATCAGCATTTTTTTCGGACTCGGTGTAAATAGCGACAGTCCTGATCGACAATTTCCTGGCCGAACGGATTAATCTTAAGGCTATTTCACCTCTATTCGCTATTAATATTTTGCCCAGAAATGCCATTATTTTATTGATTGTTAATGTTTTAAAAATTCAGTGCTTAATTTCAGACCAGATATCTACCATCTTGGATTTCTTTTTTCAAGAAAGGCCGAAAAACCTTCCTGTGCTTCGGGTGATACCCTGATTCGTGCCAGTAATTCAGGGATTTGTAACATCTCCAGGGACATCGATTGGTCAGTGAGGTTATTAATTAACCTTTTCGATTCGATCAATGCCAATCTGCCATTTGCCAGAATCTCCGAAACAATCGAATTCAAATACAATTCCATGAATTCTGAGGATGGA
>JAAFHB010000266.1 GCA_010906965.1 Mariniphaga sp.
ATCAAAAAATGAATGCTTATCTCAAAGAAATAGGTGATTTATGCGAAATAGATAAAGAGTTGACATTTCACTTGGCAAGACACACTTTTGCCACCACCATTACACTGGCAAAAGGCGTACCTATTGAGACTGTAAGTAAAATGCTCGGACATACCAATATTCGTACAACTCAAATTTATGCCCGTATTACAGATAGTAAAATTAGTAATGATATGCAAGCTCTTGCAGGGAAATTGCAGGGAATAGAAAAAATGTTCAACATATAGATTTCAGAAATGCAACTTCGAAGCCATAAAAAAGCAGGAAAGAACAAATTAGTTTTTCCTGCTTTTTTATTCTGTCATACAGAACAAACGGTTTAATAATCAATAAAATTGATCACTATTTCACTCCTTCAAATTGATCATTGATAAATTTCTGTACGTCAGTAAGGCGATAAAACGATTTACCATTCAGATTACAATAAGGTAATTTCCCTTTTGTACGATACCGTTGTAAGGTTCGGTGGCTTACTTTAAGCATTCCAATCAAATCTTGATTGTCCAACAGTTCATCTCCCTTAAGACAAACATCATGATTAAGCAGACGATCTATCTTTTTATCGGCAACTTCAATCTTATCGAAAAGTTGCTCGATCATTGTTTCAAAAAATTCTTTACTAACTTCCATAACGACGAATTTGAGATTTGATTAATACTCTAAAAATTAAAGTCATTGTTTTTTACCTTTATCAACTCTTCGTCTTTCGGCATACAACTTATGATTATTTATTAAATCCTGCATGCATTCTTCATTACTTCTGATTACTCGCTGGCCGAGCATTCTTTTAATTTCAGTAATGGTATAGTATGATTTACCGGAAATAATTGAGTAGGAAACTAAACCTTTAGATCGAAGGCGCTGTAAGGTGCGTTCGCTTATCTTTAAAAATGAGCACACATCGTAATTATCAACCCATGTTTCATCCGGATTTTCAATGGCAACCGGTTCTTGTTCATTTACAAATTTGGCAATTAAATTAATTTTTGCCTCTAACGCTTTATAAGCAATAGATTCGATAGTTATTACATCCATAAGATATTTTTTTGATACAAAGGTCTGGTAATATCAAATATGTAATTCACAAGTTGGGTAAACTACTTGCAAAGTAAATTATTAAAGTCTGGTAATGTGGAGGTTAGAATGAGCTATTTTTCTACTAAAAAAACAGACAACTTGGGAGTTATCAGTTTTCTGTAATATTGTTTCAAAATAGAGAGAAAAAGCTCAATTTTTGAGGCATATAGATCGAAAAATTGGTGCAAAATATGGGGTACAACTTGGGTATTGTCTGAATAGGTATTACACTTTTAAAAGTTCACTTAAATGCTGTCTGCCAAATCCATTCGGGCAATCAAACTTTTCCGAAGATAATCCAAGCACTGAACGCGGCTGCCTTTACGATTTCTAATTTCTAGAAAAGTGCGGTAAATATCTCCTAAATCAATGTTGAATAAATTTTCGATATAGGAAGTCATTATTTTTAAATCACTTTTCCCATTGTTAATACAACCAGAAGATTGTATTGCATATATAAGTTCAATAAGAGCTACTTTAGAACCAGTCCATTTCGCATTTACTTTCGGAGAGATAGCATTTCCATGCTGTTGAATATTTGGTTGGTATTCCTTGTTCAGGTCTGCGTTCAAGTAATCACATAGCATATCGTTTGCCAAAATCGTTGCAACTTTAAAATCAAATCCTGTACAAAACCTCCTGTCTCTTTCAAAGTATGAACTATCAAAATACATTTCTATATCAGGCTGACTTCTTAAAAAATAATGTTTGTCCAGATCTGTCCGTTGAGCACGGTAGTACCTGTAAAAATCAATATTGTTATCAGAAAAACTTTTCAACATATCTAACTGTTCAAGAATGAATTCTTTTTGTACTGCTTCACTACCTATTGGGCGACTCGTTTCAAACTTACGAATACAGTTATAGAACATGAGTTTACTCGATATTTGAGGTTTTGTTTCTTTGAAAAATTGAATTTCGTCCGTTTCACTTTTAAAGGAGTAATCAGAAATTTGAGATTTGAGCTCATTAAAATCAATTTCTACCAATGAGATTATCTTGGTAGATTTATTGTAAATAGAGTCTACTTCCAAATCAACAATTCGAATTTCTTGTTTTATTTTATCTAGAAGATTTAACGTGTACTGTATCATAAGAATAATTCTTTATGTTAAAAATCATAATTAATTCATGAATCTGGTAGTTGGTTGACTCCAGTAGTTTTAAGTAAATATCAGAGAATCTTTGTATTAACGTTCAATCTTAACGATTAGATATTTTTTCAATGTGTAAAAAAGCATAAAATGCTGATAAACAAATATTTTTAAATCATTTCACAATTGAATTTCATCCCAAGTATGGTGTAATGAAAACCATTTTAAGAACCTTTAAAATATTGTTAGACAACACATTAACAACACAACAAATTATTTCTCAGACAGCAAATGAATGAGCAATTGCCGAACGTAGATGAACGTTGTTTTGCAGATTACTTTTCAAGTCACTGTCTCCCACTTCTGTTTTGTTTTCTCCTTGCTCGATTGGTTTGAGTGAAAGTTGGATTCTACGATCTAAAGCCAGAAATTCAATTTTGAGTTCTTTAAGCTCATCTTCCTTTCGCCAAGTAGCGTTCACGATTCCATGCAACACCGGAACATCTTTTGATATTTTCTCGATATCAGTCTGGTACTTTTCAATTAATTTTGGTATCCGCTCCAAAGCATTCAGAAAATTTAAAACTGCCAGTTTAGGTTCAGTAGCCAAATGCCCATTATTATAATTGTATTTGATATTCCCCTCCCCTTCAATAAAGAACCGGTTTTCTTTAAAATCTAATCCTTCTTTCATACTGGCTTCTGTTTTAACCAACAAACTAAACTCATAAAGTGTCCCTATTTTGAAGTACTCTCCATTTGTTCTGGTTTTGTCATTGATTTCATTTAATTTTATACCAATCATCTTTGGATCGGAACTTTTAAAGTTATCCAATCGTATTGGGTTAAGTATGTTTCCTTCAGTATCTTTTTGCAGTCTTGTATTCAGATTTTTAAAGTCATTACTCATACGGGCAATCATTTCGTTGTTGCTGTCAATGGTTCGTGTTGTTTCTTCCAGTTTAAAAACAGAACTTGATTTGCTTCGATTGAAAGCATGTCTTTCACTTTCCAACGAAGTAATCTTTTTCTCTAACTTAGCTTTCTCCAATAAATCAGTATTTCCGGATAGAATAGCCACATATTCTGAAAAATTCATGCCTGATTTTTCATCCATGCTGCCCTCATCAATAGTTCGACTTCCCATATTGTTGTTTTTGAGTTGCTGAATAAAAAGTTGCTTATTGTACAGCAAATTGAATTTGTAGGAATCAAGGCTTTTTTCTACAGCATAGATAATCACATCGACCTTATTTTCGGCATAGAACTTGGCTATCTCGTTGCCTTTCCGAACGGCACGTCCATCACGTTGTACAAGATCACTGGGTCGCCACGGGGTATCTAAATGGTATACAGCAACAGCTCGCTTCTGGGCATTGACTCCTGTTCCCAACATTTCGGTAGAACCAAACAAAACTCTGACTTTTCCTTGGTTCATTCCATCAATCAATCCTTTTCGAACTTTATCGTTTTTAGCTTCCTGTATAAACCGAATTTCATTTGAAGGAATACCATGATCTTCCACTAATTTGCGTTTTATCTCACTGCAAGGATTCCATTCTCCGGGCTTATAAGTTCCCAAATCAGTAAAAACGAATTGTGTCCCCTTTTGGGCATTGTGTTTATAATAATACTCTGCAATTCTTGCCGCACAATGTGTGGCTTTATTATCGATATGGTCATCGTATTTGGGACTAATCATGCGCATATCCAGCGACATTTTTCGAGCATAATCAGTTGCAATCAACATTTTTGCTTTCACTTCTGTTTCCGACAATGGTGGTCTGCCTAACAATTCGGCATCCCCCGTTTGAGCAAACTGGACTAATTTTTCAATAAAAACTTCTTGTTGTGGTGTTGGTGGAATGTTATGCATAATTTCATTCTTTTCAGGACGGTCAATACCTATATCCTTGGCTGTACGAAAGTCAGTAATTTCAGAATAAAAAGCAGCGAGCTCCGGAACTTTGATAAAGTAGCGGAAACGTTCTTTTTGCACAATCTGATTCGTAACCGAAAACTCATAATCGATGGTTTTCTTGGCAAAGATGGCAGCCCATGCATCAAAGGTATGGATGTTTTGACGTTCCAATTCCTTGGGACGAAGATATTTGAATATCAAATACAGCTCTGTAAGTGAGTTGGAGATAGTTGTTCCCGAAAGGAATGTGGCGCCCAAATCTTTGCCCGTGCGTTCTTGAATTGTACGAATGGCAAAGAGCATATTCATGGCTCTTTGACTGCCTTCGGAGTTACCAAGACCAGCTACACGGTCATGACGGGTATTAAACATTAGGTTCTTAAATCGGTGACTTTCATCCACAAACAAATGATCTATTCCCATCATGTTGAAGTCAACAACATTATCCGTTCTTTCTGCAATATCAGATGCAATTATTTTCAATTTCACTTCCAAGTTTTGTTGACGCTTAATAACTCCTTTAAGCATTCCACGGGAAATTTCTCGACCCTGTTGTCTGAGTACTTCCAGATTTTCCTCTACGCAATCCAATTCTGCTTGTAAGATTTTTTGTTGCATTTCGGAGGATTGTGGTATCATCCCAAACTGGTCATGCGTAAGGATGACTGCATCCCAAGAATTATTCTTAATGTCATTGAAAATTCTAATTCGTTTATCAGGTGTAAAATCTTCTTTGCCCGGATAAAGAATACGTGCATTGGGATAAGCGCTACGAAAGGTTTGTGCTATTTCGTGGACATTTGATTTTAATCCAATGATCATCGGCTTGTTGGCCAGTCCCAACCGTTTCATTTCATACGCTCCACAGCACATGATAAGTGTTTTACCGGCTCCCACTTCGTGATCACAAATACCGCCACCGTTTTGTTTCAACATCCACACCGCATCTTTCTGGCTACCGTAAAGATCCTCTATTCCTAAATTTTTTAGATTCAATTGTGGAAAAGTCTGGTGAGAACCATCGTAATTGGGGCGTACAAAGCAATTAAATTTGCGATTGTACAAATTGCAAAGTCGTTCCTTAAACTCAGGCGATTGTTCATTAAGCCAATCGGAAAATCCTTTTCGAATCTCATCTATTTTCGAATTTGCCATTTGTATAGCCTCACTGTCTCTTACCCGGACTTCTTTGTCTCCCACCACAATACTCTTGGTTATATCGGGCGAAGTATTGACCAGCGCATGTTTCATCAACGCCAGACCATTGAAGGTACGACTTTGAGATTTTACAGCGTACTTGTCATTGATAGTTGCATTAAGATAAGAAGCACTCACAGAAAACTCATCGGAAGTGGGCGAAAAGTGAATGGTGACATTGCTATTAAACAGATAAGAAGCATATTTACTGTACATACCAGTTGGTATCCAACGTTCACCGAAATTGAAATCAAGTTCTTCAAAAGAAATAGGACGTGGTATAGCCTGCTGTAAGACAACAAGAGATTGTCTGGATAGCTCATCATCCGGATGCTCTGCCAGATACCGTTCTATTGATTCTGATTTATCAACCACATTGCCGGCAATAAATTTTTCAGATATTTCATAATTCTGTACAAGTGGATTGTAATAAATACGTCCATGCAGTTCTTGTAGAAACTCGTCCTCGTTTTTATCAACCAAGAGTGAAGCCATATAGGCTAAATTGACTACTCCAAATTTATTGAGCGAAGCTGCCAAGGCTTCTTCAGAAGTGTCTGCTTTTGTAATTTCATTGGGATTGAAAGAAACAGGTTGATTGAAAATATCGGCTTTGACCATCAGACCTTCCACCGAGCGTTCAAGATAGAGGATATCCTTACCTCCAGTGTCCATCTTTATCAAATCCAGGTTTTTAGGATTCGAAAGAAGTCCGTATCGTTTGACAAACTCATCATAAAGGTTATTCAACCGAAAACGATACGGTTTATGTTCTTCCTTTTTTTCTGCCTCGTGAATATAACGGATTTTAAACCTATAAAATGAGGCACAATCGGGGTTGTAGCGATTATATTTGTATTATGTAGCAACAAATAATATAATATATAAAAC
>JAAFHB010000267.1 GCA_010906965.1 Mariniphaga sp.
GACTGGCAAGTAAATCAACATTAGGTGTCTTAATCGTTTTGGCACCATTGCAGCTTAAATCGCCGTAGCCAATGTCGTCGGCATAGATAAATACCACATTGGGTTTTTGACCAAAACCCTGTTGGGGAAGAATTCCAAAGGGAATTACTGACGCAAATGAGATGAACTTTGTTAATGTATTCATATAGTTTTTTCTTGTACAATTATTTTCCAATTTAATTATTTTTCTCTAGAAGAAGAAATGCACAACCATGCGGCATCAAATCAACTGACATCTTTCCTTTTTTTGAACTGAAAAATTCTCCTGAGTAAACATTCTTTATACCTAATTTGTCCTTTATGTTTAATTCACTTAAAGACAGAATATTATTTTTTATTTCAGTTTCACCTCTATTCAATATCAGGAGAGCCAGATTCCCATTTTTAAGATTTTTACGCCAAATTTCAACATTACCTTTTACTTTAATCCTTCTACCCTGTTCTGTGGGATACTGATTGATCGCAATACAATCTTTGTTAAGTATTATTCCCTTTTCCTCTTTAGTCATTTTTCTTGGATCGTTACCAAGGAACAGTGGTGCAGACATAATGCACCATAGTCCAAAATGGCTTTTCTGCTCCTCAAAATTTAATCCTTGTTCACCGGTAACAAGCATATCAGGATCATTCCAATATCCATTCTTTGCAAATTGACTTGATTCATTATTTTCATTTGCAACTGTCATTGCACTTATAAGTCCTTTAGCACCATCATTTGAATCAAATCTTGCACCTTTTCCAACTCTTGCTGCTATATCTCTGGTCGTACGTGCCATTTGACAATTGACAGGATACCAGTCGCGATATTTATAGGCACTTATACTAAACAATATATCTCTGTTGCTCTTGCGTAGCAACTCTGACCACTTAAGGTAAGTTGTTTTCAGCAATTCTTCATTCCAGCCATCTGCATATTTACATTTATCCAACTTGATAAAATCAAGACCCCAATCTACAAATTGTTTTACCTGCACCTCTTCATGCCCAAAACCTCCAACAGGATCTCCACCACAGTCGTGTGTTCCGGGGACAGTATGTAAACCAAATTTGAGACCCTTCGAATGAGCGTAATCAGCCAAATCTTTCATGCCGTTCGGAAATTTTTCAGGATTGGATAAAAGTTCTCCATTTGGGCCTAAATGTGTATCTCTCCAACCACCATCGATTACAAAATAATTGTATCCTGCATCCAATAAACCTTCAGTAACCATTGCGTCGATGCATTCTTTCATATTTTTTTCGTTGATTTCTTTTTTGCCAAACCAGTTCCAGCTGTTCCAGCCCATTGGTGGAGTTGGAGCGAGGGACTTTTTATCCTGAGCCCAAACGCTTACGGTAATTAATAACAAAATGAATATTGCCAATTGTCTCATAAATTATTTTTTTTTGGAAAATATGCAACAGTATAAAATAAATTAAACTCCTCCGATTCTAAATATTTAAAGAATCTGATATCGGGAAAAAAGGAACAAGCATTTAAGGAATAATATCCTGCTTGTTCCTGGTGATTATTTATCTCAAATTTGGATTGATATCCTGTTCTGATTGCGGAATAGGCCATTTGTAATCGTCAGGATTCCTAAAATTACGTGTGATAACGTACCAACGGCTATTTGGATCAGTTGCCCCGTTCTTTTTACGCATATTTTTAGCTCCGGGAAAAGGTGCTCCATAAAAATCTGCTTTTAATAGATCCTGCGCTGTTCCCCAGCGAAGTAAATCCCAATATCGCTGGCCTTCGAGAGCTAACTCAACCCGACGTTCCCGCCGAAGAATATCCCTTAGCTTTGCGCGGTCGGTTTCTGTTACGCGAGGCATATTGACGCTGGCTCTACCTCTGACTTTGTTGATTGTCGCATCTAGCAATGGTTGATCAAGTGGTTGACCGGCTTCCAAAACTGCTTCCAGATAGCTGAGTAACACTTCTGCATAACGAATAACATTTGCATTTGCACCGTAATAGAACAGTGATCCTGAATAACTTTCATCAAAAAATTTCCGAAGGCCAAAACCCGTATAGGTAGCCTGTTTCCCGGCGCCAAGCTGATCGACCGATTTGACTGAATCCGGATGACAAACATATTTTTTTCCTTTAAAAGTAGATTGATCCCACAGCAAAGTGTAACCCATCCTCGGATCTCTGTTTTTTCCTAAATCTTTTGGATCATATAACGGTGACGAGTACGTAAAAGGTGTTCCGTCGGTAAATTCATATGACTCAAAAAGGCTTCCAAGTGGACAGACAAGATGCCATCCACCCACAACGGCTGGCCATGCATGCTGAGTCAAAGCATTTCCAGCCAGGTTCTCAAGGTATTGAGTCGCAAATATATTTTCATTGCTATTTTGATTTGATGGGAAAAAGATTGTCTGATAATTGGGGTCAATTATATTGTCGCCCAAATCAATAATCTGCTTAAAAGTAGTAGCAGCATTTGGAAAGTCCTTTATTCCGATGTATGTTCTTCCTAAAAAGGCGAGTGCAGCCTGTTTGGATGCCCTGCCCCGTTCAGTAGATTTGATCTCCTTATGACGAGGTAAAAGCGCAATACATTCTGTTAGCTCATCGACAATGAATTTCGTTATTTCAGTCTTGTTTGCTTTTTTTACCTGATTTGCATCTTCTTTTGATAATGAATTAATCACAAGAGGAACATCCTGAAAATATTGTGACAGATAAAAATATTGAATAGCCCGCATAAACCGTGCTTCTGACTTCATTCTGTCCTTAACAGCTTGTAAAGCATTAACTTTATCTATATTTTCAATAAATATATTACACTTGGCAATTTTGCTGTATGAATTAGACCAATAATTCAGGATTGAAGAATTTGACGTATTCAGAGTTCCGTCAGAAAGTTTATGCAAGGTTGAATTACCTGTGGTAGTGGCTCTTCTGTCTAACGCATTATCTGATGCAAATTCAAGGAAAATAAGGCCGCTGTATGAACACCAGTCGGTTTCAAAACCAGTTGCGTTGTATGGAATATTGCCCCGGTAACATCCCGTAAGTGCTAACATCGCATTCGATTCGCTATTCCATACCGTTTTATCACTTAAACTAGTAAGTGGCAAAGTTTCCAATTCCTGGGAACATGAAATAATCAATCCCAAAGTTAGAATATATAAGTATTTGATAGTTTTCATATTGATTTAAAATTTAAGATTAATACCAAAAGTATAAGTAGCCAGAATTGGATAGAAATCTCCCGTACTGTTAATTTCAGGATCCCATCCTTTTCGGTAATGATCAAAAGTTATTGGATTCTCTGCATTGGCATAAATCCTCAGACCATCAACATGTATGAACTTAAGAACAGACGGAGAAAAAGTATAACCAATCTGAATGGTTTTAAGTCTCAGATAAGCTGCATTTAGCACCCAGAAATCTGACAGTTGTCCATTAACTCCAGCAGAATTACCAAGAATCTGCAACCGGGGATATTCAGGATAACGGGTTGGGTTTGCTGGATCAAACCGGCCTTTCCACATCCACTCCTGAACGGTTCCTAAATTAAAAAATGCATATCCGGAATAATCACCCAGCATCCCTTTTACTCCGTCAACTCCCTGTAACATTGCGCTAAAATCGAATCCTTTGTATTCGAAACCTAAATTTAACGAATAGTTATATTTAGGAATCTGACTGCCCAAGACTTTACGGTCATTACTCAGGTCAACCTTTCCGTCTCCGCTAATATCCACATATCTGAAATCACCTGGTTTAGCTCCAGATTTTGGATTGATGCTTGACTGATCATTTTTGAGATACCATGCGTCAATATCAGCTTGGTCAAGAAAAACTCCATCTGTTTTTAATCCATAATATAACTGCATGGGATAACCATTAAACAGATTTGAGCCATTGCCAACAAGGCCATTAGGTTGTATGACGTTGCCGACACCTAAATCAAGAACTTTATTGTTTATAATGGTGAAGTTGGCACTAATGTGGTATTTGAATTCACCTATTTTATTCTGATGGCCTATTTCAAATTCCCAACCGCTATTTTGAAGTGAGCCTGTGTTCATTTCTGATAAGCTCATCCCTAAAACTGTTGACACACTTGATGTCGGTTTATATAGAATATCAGTTGTTTTGCGATAGAAATAGGAAGCGTTTAAATTCAGTTTCCCTCCCCACAACGAAGATTCGAATCCACCATCTGTAGTTTGAGTACTCTCCCAATGGAGGTTCTGATCGGTAAGCGTCATCATTGCAGCACCCTGTTTGAATACACCGCCGAAAACATAGTCCCGACCAAGTTGGTATGTTGACTGCCAGGGATAATTACCAATATTTTGATTTCCAAGTTTTCCCCAAGAAGCTTTAAGTTTTAAATTTGTTATCCAGTTAAATTTATTTTTTACAAACGGTTCTTCAGAGATGCGCCAGCCAGCTGCCAGTGACGGAAACAATCCATATTTTTTTGTCGTCGGAAACCTGGAAGAACCATCATTCCTTACAGTTGTTTCAAACAAATATTTTTCGTTATAATTGTATTTTACCCGGCCAAACAAAGATTGAATAGCCCAGTCATATCCGCCTCCTGATGTCTGCTGATTGTCAGGAGCACCTGCATCAAGGTAAGGTAAATCGTTACCAGGAAATTTATCTCTTGAACCAACCATATTTCTGTATCCTTGTTTTTCAAATGAATAACCAAGAAGAGCACTCAGACTATGTTGTTCAAATTTCTTATTATAATCAGCTGTCGCCTGAAATGTTTTATACTCACTTCTTGCTGATGTTTGAGAAAGGCTTGATGGCCCCATCGAAACATTATCATTCAAACGCATAGTCGACCTGTACAGTTTTGTTTCATTGTACGAGAAATTATACCCTCCAATTGCGGAGAGAACCAATTCTTTAATTGGGGTGAATGTAATGTCAACATTGCTGTTAAACTTCCATGTTGGATTCTCAAAGAAAGAGGGACTATTGAGCCAGGCGGCAGGTGTTCCGCCAGATTCGGGTCCAATTCCATAGTCGCCATTTGGCAAAACGGTTGAATAGATTGAAGGATAACGCGCTGAGTTACGAATAATTCCATCCGACATTCTAAAAACATCTTTACCCCCAGGAACAGCCGGTTCCTTGACTTGCGACGATACGCCAGACAATCTTGTTGTCACTTTCAAAGTTGGCGTTAAGGAACTAATCATATTCAAACGGGCACTGTACCTGCTGAAATTATTTTTTTCGACTACCCCGTCCTGACTCAGATATCCAATAGCCAAATAGTATTGATTAATATCGCTTCCACCAGTTAAAGTAAGGTCATGTCCCGTTTGGAAACCATTTCGATTGATTACCTGCTTTAACATATTGGAATTTGGATAGTTTACGGGATCCTCCCCACTTTTAAATTTCGCAATTTCATCTGCATTGTATCTTTGCGTTCCTGAAGCTTCGTTGTAAGCGAGCGCATAATCCCATGAGTTTAGCAACTCCGGCAATGCAGTTGGTTTAACAAAACCACCATACATATTGTAGCTAACTTTTACTTTTGCAGATTTTCCTGCTTTTGTGGTGATAAGAATCACCCCATTAGCCGCTCTTGCCCCGTAAATTGCAGCAGATGAAGCATCCTTCAGAACTGAGATTGATGCAACCTCTTCTGGTCGGACATCATTTATATTACCGGGAATTCCGTCAACCAGCACCAAAGCATCAGGAGAAGCTCCAAATGAACCCACGCCTCTTACACTGATCGTTCCCGAAGCACCAGGAGCCCCCGATCTGTTTATTACAGTTACACCTGTCATTTGGCCTGCTAAAGCATCAGAAAGCTGCGGAACCGAACGACCTTCGAGTTGCCCGGATGATACTTGTGAAATAGAGCCTATAACATTCACTTTTTTCTGAACACCGTATCCTACTGCCACAACTTCTTCAAGTCCAATTGCATCCTCTGCAAGTGTAATATTCACTGTTGTTTTACCTCCTACAACTATCTCCTGTGTTTTCATCCCTACAAAAGAAAATTGTAAAACCGCATTTTCCGGAACTCCGGCAAGCGTGTAATTTCCATCAGAATCAGTAATTATACCTATTGTTGTCCCTTTTACAACAACAGAAGCACCGGGAAGCGTCTGACCTTTTTCATCGGTCACTTTACCGGAAATTGATTTTTTTTGGGGTTGTT
>JAAFHB010000268.1 GCA_010906965.1 Mariniphaga sp.
TTCCCTGCAATTAAAAGTGTACTCGCAAATAACGATACAGAATCGAAAAAAACAATTGTTTCGGAAATCGCCCGGATGGCAGGTGAACATGAGTTTGCAGGCGGTGCAATGGACGCAATCAATACTCTGACGCATCATTATGCACTACCCGAAGACAGTTGCGGTACCTACCAGGTTGCCTTTAAACTGCTCGAACAATTCGAAGATGACCTGCACATCCATGTCCATCTCGAAAATAACATTCTCTATCCGGCAGCTTTAAAACTTGGAAATTAAAACTTTGAAATATGAATGACGCGACAAAAAATCTGGAAGACGACCATGTCTATATCCTGCAATTGATTGATGTAATGGAGGTGATGAGCAAATCTTCAGAGCCTGATATCGCTGATATGGAAGATGCAGTTGATCTGATCAAAAGCTATGCCGACGGTCTGCACCATGCCAAAGAGGAAACCTTGCTCTTCCCGCTGATGGCACAGCATGGTTTCTCCACCCAACAAGGTCCTGTAGCAATGATGCTGCACGAGCATACACAGGGAAGAGCCTTTGTAAAAGAGATGTCGGAGAATATTGAGTTATTTAAGAACGGTGATTTGTCAGCACTTGCATTTATATACAGCAACATGCTCGGGTATGGCGAATTGCTTCGAAATCACATCGCCAAAGAGAACAACGTTCTTTTCAGAATGGCAGATCAGGCGCTTCCGAAAGACGACCAGGAGATGTTATACAAACAATTCCAGGAGGTGGAGAATAAATGCCTTCCAAATCATCAGAAAAAAGATTTTATCGACAGAATTGAGAAGTTGACTCAGGTATATCTTCCCGCTTAAAATTCCCATCAATCATATACAAATTATTAACCAACAACAATTTATTAAATGAATACAAAAAAACTCTGGATTAGTTTTATCCTGGTAATGACCATTTCATTTGCCGTTCTAATCTACTATGGACGGGAAATCTACCGGCAGGCTCCTCCTATTCCCGACAAGGTGATGACGGCTGACGGAACAATTCTTTTTACAGGGCAGGATATCAAAGATGGTCAGAATGTCTGGCAATCAATGGGCGGACAGGAGATTGGAACTGTATGGGGTCACGGAGCTTATCTGGCGCCCGACTGGAGTGCTGACTGGCTTCATAAGGAAGCCATGTTCATGCTCAACAAATATTCGATGGCCTCCGACAGTCTCCCTTATGACAAAGTGAACTCCGAACGACAGGCCTCGTTAAAGATCCATTTACAGAAAGATCTCCGGGTCAACAGTTACCAGGCGGAAACAAAGACATTAATTGTTTCACAACTTAGAGCCGAAGCGATTGCAGACAACACAAAGTTTTACAGTGGATTGTTTACCAATGATCCGGCGCTTGCCAATCTGCGTGATGCATACGCCATATCCGAAAATTCGCTGAAAGATCCGCAACGTGTCAGGCAGTTGAACGCCTTTTTCTTCTGGATTTCGTGGGCTTGTGTAACGCAACGACCAGGAGAACCTATTACATACACGAATAACTGGCCGGCAGAAGAATTGGTCGGCAATCGTCCTACCGGTGAACTTCTGCTCTGGACTGGTTTCAGCGTGATGATGCTTCTGGCAGGAATAGGTCTGATGGTGTGGTACTATGCAAAGAAAAGGGATGAAAAGGATGACGAATTTCCGGCAAAGCATCCACTCTTAATGGCAACACAATCTGCATCGCAGAAGGCAACTTTAAAATATTTCTGGATTGTAACCCTGTTATTGCTGGTACAGGTCGTTATGGGGGTGATCACTGCTCATTATGGTGTTGAAGGACATGCTTTTTATGGTATCCCTTTAAGCGATTGGCTCCCCTACTCTATTTCGCGCACATGGCATGTCCAAATCGCCATTTTCTGGATCGCAACTTCATGGCTAGCAACCGGTTTATATTATGCGCCTGCTATATCGGGACACGAACCAAAGTTTCAACGATTGGGTGTTAACTTCTTATTCATCGCACTGCTTGTAATTGTTCTTGGATCGTTGGCCGGGCAATGGATGGGGGTTATGCAAAAACTGGGCTTTATCCAAAACTTCTGGTTCGGGCATCAGGGTTACGAGTATGTTGACCTTGGACGTTTCTGGCAGATATTCCTTTTTGTCGGATTGATTATCTGGTTATTACTGATGGGACGTGCGATCTGGCCAGCCCTCAAACAGAAGTCGGATAACCGCAATCTGTTAGCGATGTTCCTGATATCTACGATAGCAATAGCCGCTTTTTACGGAGCAGGTCTTGCCTGGGGAAGACAAACAAACTTAGCTGTTGCCGAATACTGGCGCTGGTGGGTTGTTCATCTTTGGGTTGAAGGTTTCTTCGAAGTCTTTGCCGCTGTTATCACCGCCTTCCTTTTTGTAAGACTTAATATTGTAAAAGCAGCAACCGCAACTTCCGCCGTTCTTTTTTCTACTGTTGTCTTTTTGGCAGGTGGTATATTGGGTACTTTCCATCATCTTTACTTCACCGGAACACCGACGGCTGTGATGGCATTAGGAGCCACATTCAGTGCGCTCGAGGTGGTACCGCTTGTACTTATGGGCTTTGAAGCTTACGACAATCTGAAGATTACGAAGATGGCTGAGTGGACAAAAGCCTATAAATGGCCCATATACTGCTTTATTTCGGTTGCTTTCTGGAACCTTGTCGGAGCCGGAATATTTGGATTCCTTATCAATCCGCCGGTTGCGCTTTATTACATGCAAGGTTTGAATACAACGGCTGTACACGGCCACACTGCGTTATTCGGAGTTTATGGTATGCTTGGAATTGGTTTGATGTTGTTCGTTTTGCGCGACATGGACAAAACAGTTGTCTGGAAAGACCGCTATATTAAATTTGCATTCTGGTCTATCAATATCGGACTTGCGACAATGGTACTTTTCAGCGTTCTTCCCATTGGGCTGGCACAAACAGTTGCCAGTGTTAAAGAAGGATTGTGGTACGCCCGCTCGGCAGAGTTCTTACATCAGCCATATATGCTAACATTGAAATGGATGCGCGTGTTTGGTGACACCCTTTTTGCTGCCGGAACACTATCCTTGGTTTGGTTTATTTTCGGGCTTAAAGGTGGATGGAGCCATGTGAAAGAGGGAGAGAAAAAATGAAAGGCAGGAAATCGGAATGAAAGATTGATGTAGTATTGGTGTAATATTTTTAATTTCAGTATCCTACCCCAGCGGGGTTGAATGTAAATAGCCCCGGATAAGCGATCCCTGAATGTGAAATTCATTTATGAAACGGCATTAATTGGGGATCGCGCCTTCCGGGGTTAGAAAATGAAAAACAAACAGAGGCGCATCTGCCAGTCACGATAAAAAACAAACGACCTATGCGCCGCAAATTGAAATTTTGAAAACACCGAATTATTATTGCAATGTGAATGCCCTGAAGGGGCTAAATATCAATAACCCCGGGTAAGCGACCAATGGGAGCGCAATCCGGGGTATTAAATACCTCAGCAGAAAAAGGTGCATCTGCAAAGGCCAATTGAATCAAGCCTGTTGTATGCACCACATACCGGGATTTCTTTCATCATTACAAAATCACTTTGGTATAGATTATGGGAAAACCATTTATTAGTAAAGCGAATAGATATATGATTACCAGTTTCATGACAAGTCATTTCAGATGAACCGCAAAAAGATGGTCACCACATTTCGGAAGCTCCATAAATGGCCGGGAATTATAATCGCTGTTTTTGCTATTCACTTCGCACTTTCAGGTATGATCATGAATCACCGCAATTTGTTTTCGGGCGTTGATGTCTCCCGGAAATGGATGCCACGATCGTATGAATACCAGAACTGGAACCAGGCAGCCGTACGCGGAGGATTTAGCATTGGTGAAGACTCCCTGCTTTTCTTCGGAAATATCGGTTCTTGGATCAAAACGAATCAGGGTTTTATAGATTACAACCAGGGATTTCCGCGTGGAATCGACAACCGGAAAATCAATCAACTGATTTCATTCAACGAAAAACTGATAGCTGCCACACAGTTCGGATTATTCCAACGTGGTATTTCGGATAAAGATTGGCAATCAATACCAACACCTGCAAGCGGGCAACGGCTTGTCGACCTGTTTATTCGCAAGGACACGCTTTTTATCCTAAGCCGAAATTACCTGATAAAGAGTGTAGATTTAAACCATTTTCAAACCATCGTACTTCCGGCACCTGAAGGTTATACACGAAGCGCCAGTCTGTTCAATACACTTTGGGAACTGCACAGCGGCGAGTTATTCGGTACAGTTGGAAAATTGCTGGTCGATTTATTGGGATTTGTAACGATATTACTCACTGTTACAGGATTGCTTCACTTTTTCTTTCCTAAATTGATCAGGCGGAAGAAACAAATTACCGGAACTTCAGGCAGCCTTCGGGCGAAATTCCGGCTCAATCTTCGCTGGCACAATGTGGCGGGTTATATTTTTGTACTATTCTTGGTTATCAATACAATAGCAGGTATCTTTTTACGCCCACCATTGCTGATACCGATTGTCAATTCAAGAGTTGGCATCATCCCGGGAACGCATCTCGACAATAACAATCCATGGAACGATAAGCTTCGTAAAGGAACGTGGAACGAAAAGCTGGGAATCTATATCTTCTCAACTGCAGATGGGTTTTATGCTGCCGATGAAAACCTGACCCGGCCAATGATCAGGTTTAATTCGCAACCTCCTGTCAGTTTGATGGGATGCAACGTACTTGAACCGGTAGATTCTACAAAATACCTGATTGGTTCGTTTTCGGGAATGTATACCTGGGATGCTGTGAATGGTGAAGTCTCCGATTTCTTCACTGGTAAAGGATATGAAGCGCCTTCGGGAATGTCAAGACCAGTATCTGATAACATGGTGGCAGGTTATCTGAAAGATCACCGGAATAATCAATGGGTATTCGATTATAACCATGGAATTGAAGCGGTCAGCAACACCGCAATATGGGAAATGCCCGACGATGTTAAACTGAAATCACCCATTTCGCTCTGGAATCTTTCACTTGAAATACACACCGGGAGAATTCTTGAACAATTTATCGGGATGTTTTATCTTTTATACATTCCCGTTGCCGGGATCTGTGTACTGATGGTTCTGATCAGTGGTTTTATGGTCTGGCTTTTGGCGCACCGGAAAAAGAAAAAACTGAATAATGGATAATGGTTAATTTGGGTTCCGTTTATTATCAAGATATTATCTCAAAGCTTTAGTGTTTGGGTAAAACTTTATTAAGTCTTGTATTATTGGTATTATTAAGTCTTTAAATAGATGCCGCCACTACGTGGCTTACTTTTGCCATTCTATTTTATTTCTACAAAGATGAAGCTGCTACGCAGCATATTTATTGCAACGTAGTTGCTATATTTTTGTAGATAGATGTATTTGAGAATCAAAAAAGCAACGGAGTTGCGACATTTTCGTTTGTTAATATTTTAATCGGACATTGGTGATTTCGAATATTGTAAGTTAAAAAAATCCGATTCTATTTAATAAATTTTGGCTAAAGCCAAATTGCATTATTCCCTTTTTATCCACAGGCTGAAGCCTGTGGCAATTCAAATAAAGTCTTTGTAAATTAACCTGTTTCATATAATTCTGGCTGAATCGATTTCAATCCTTTGATCTTCACAAATGAATTGCCTCCAGCTTTAGCTGGAGGTTTAAAATTTGAAATCATTGATTGGCTTTAGCCCAATCTTTTGTTTTCAACATGCATTGCCCAACATGTGCAAAATTGCAAGTTGCAAGCCGCCAGTTGTCGGCTTCAAGTCTATATGAATTTTCAGTCCCGACATTTCATTTAAAAGCCAAAATATCCTACTTTCGTCCGGAATTGACTAATTGAACGACTATGCCACTGATCATTATTATTGCCGGGATCATACTCCTTTTTGTACTGATAAGTGTTTATAAAATCAGCGCTTTCCTTGCACTGCTAATCACCTCTTTTGCTGTAGGTTTACTCAGTGGCATGGAGCCACTTGTAATTTTACAGTCCATCACATCCGGACTTGGAAGTACGATGGGAAGCCTTGCACTGATTATTGTATTCGGAGCAATGCTTGGCAAATTACTCGAGCAAAGTGGCGCCGCCTACCAGATCACCAATAAACTGGTTGATCTTTTCGGAA
>JAAFHB010000269.1 GCA_010906965.1 Mariniphaga sp.
TTACTCATCTTTAAGTGGAACTACGGAAAAGAAAATTCAGAAAACGAAGTCGGAGAAACTGAAAAACCAGAAGATCTGGGAGCATTAACCCCGGCCATCAATATTCATTAATTCAATAAGTTAAACATCATAATATGGACAATAAATTATTTACCCCCGGCCCATTAAACACCAAACTGATTGTCAAAGAAGCAATGCTTCATGATTTGGGCTCGCGCGACAAGGAGTTTTTGGAGGTGGTGAGGGAAATTCGGGATGAACTGCTCAATATTGCTGAAGTAACGCGTGAAGAGGGATACGATGTGGTATTAATGCAGGGTTCAGGTACCTTTGGCGTAGAATCTGTTATTTCAACAGCCCTTCCTGGCAACGGACATTTATTGGTTATTTCAAATGGTGCCTATGGTGACCGGATCAGACAAATGTCAGAGATCTACCAAATTAAGACGACAACCCTAAGTTACAAAGAAAACATTGTTCCACCTTTTGAAGATGTTGAAGAGATCCTTCAGAATGATGACTCAATAACCCATGTGGCGATTGTCCATTGTGAAACTACGACAGGGATTTTCAACGATATTGAAAATATAGGTCGAATTGCTCAAAAATACAACAAGGTTTACATCGTGGATGCCATGAGCAGTTTTGGAGCTGTTCCTATTGATATCTATGAACTTGGTATAGATTTTCTGATCTCCTCTTCGAATAAATGTATCGAAGGCGTTCCCGGATTCTCATTTGTGATCTTTAAAACCAATACGCTTGAAAAATGCAAAGAGCATGCAAGGACCGTTTCACTCGATCTGTACAGCCAATGGATGGGCATGAGAAAAACAAATCAATTCAGGTTTACACCTCCAATTCAAGTTGTTCTTGCATTTAATCAGGCGATTAAGGAGTTGATAACTGAAGGTGGCGTAACGAAACGCGCTGAAAGATACCGCCAAAACTATCAGCGGTTAATTGAAGGCACGGAAGCTATTGGTATAAAAACGTATCTGGATAAAAATGACCAGGGATATATCATCACCTCATTCTTGTTCCCTGACCATCCAAATTTCGACTTTACCGTTTTCTACGAAAAACTTCACCAGCGAGGTCAGGTTATCTATCAGGGAAAACTATCAGACACCAACTGCTTTAGAATCGGCAATATCGGTCAGCTTTATCCGAACGATATTGACAATTTGATACTGGCCATAGAGGAGGTTCTGAAAGAAATGAACATGTAATTGAGGACCTTGCCTGAAATAGTATGATCGATTTATTCATTTTGACTTCTTTCTATTTAGATTGGTTATGTAATATAATTGTCATTCACTTGTAGTATCCTTTAATCGCTTTGTAACAAGAATGCAACATTTTTAAGGAAATTTTGCAAAATATCTAATTTCAATTTTGAAATTTCTAAAACATTAAAAAAATTCAGGAAACGATGAGGACACAAAAAGTAAATTTTATTGGAGAAGCCTTTGCAAAAACGTTAAGAATAAGCACGTTCGCTTTATTGCTCGTTGTTGCTATAAGTTGTAAGAAAGAATCGAAGGATGCTATCCTTACACCTACTTATATCAATTTCGTCTATACTTCGGATGCACATTACGGTATAACCCGTGCAACATTCCAGGGTGCAACAACTGTAAATGCTCAAATTGTAAATGCAGCATTGGTTAAACAAATCAATACGGTATCCGATCTTACTTTACCGAATGATGGCGGCGTAAAAGCCGGGAGTAAAGTAGGCGGTATCAATTTTCTGATTGAAACCGGCGATGTTTCTAATCGGATGGAAGCTGGCATACAAAGTGCAACTGCTTCTTACAATCAATTCATTACCGATTATTCAACTGGATTGAAACTTACTGATGATGCAGGAGTTAAGACAAAATTGCTCCTTCTTCCCGGTAATCATGATGTGTCAAATGCTATTGGTTATTACAAGACGATGACCCCCCTTACGGATGCTGGCTCAATGGCTGGAATTTATAATCTGATGAATATAGGCGCAGTAAAAACGGTCGCAAATTATAACTATACGACGGACAAAATTCATTATTCAGTAGACTATTCCGGTTTTCACTTTTTATTTGTTTGTATGTGGCCCGATTCAACCGAAAGAGTATGGATTAACAAAGATTTGGCGACTGTAACCAATCCGGTTCTGCTTTTCACGCATGATCAGCCCGATGTGGAAACAAAGCATTTATTCAATCCAAATGTTTCAGGAACCATTAATTCAACGAATAAATTTGAGAACCTGGTTGGTGAAAAATGCAAGGACGGATTAACAATCACCGCTCCAAGTACCATCGAACAAAGAAACTTTGCAAGTTGGATCAAAGTAAATCCATTAATTAAAGCCTACTTCCATGGTAATGACAATGCCAACGAGTTCTATAGCTATACCGGACCGGATAATAATATTTCTTTGAATACTTTCAGGGTCGATTCACCAATGAAAGGAAATATTTCGGGAACCGACGAAACCAAATTGTCATTTCAATTGGTTACTATCGATGTTGTGAATAAAAGTATGACGGTTCGTGAATGTCTTTGGAATACGACCCCAACAGTACCAACCACTGCTATTGTTTTTGGAGCCACCAAAACAATTTCCTTAAAATAGCCGGCAAAAATTTATAATAAAACCGGATTTCAAAATCATTGAATGTACAGAATAAAAAGTTACTGTAACAGCTTTGGTTTGTTTTAATAATATTTAATTAAGCAAATATCTTACAAATTCAACCTGATCTGCACGATACACATATATTTTTTGAAAAAAATCAAGAGGAATTGCAGCCACAACCCCTCTTTCGATTAATAAGCTACTGTTGAAAATAACTTTAATGAATCAATTGCAAAAGTATGAAAAAATCAATTCTGATGATTTTCCTTATGGTGTTATTTGTGCAAACAATTTATGCCCAAACCAACGTCAGGGGAACAGTTCGAAGTTCGAAAAGCGAACTTTTACCGGGTGTAAATGTATTGGTGAAAGAGACCACCAAAGGGGTTATAACCAACGCTAATGGACAATACGAAATAGATGCGCCCAAAGATGCGATCTTAATATTTTCGTTTATTGGTTATGAAAAAAGTGAGGTTACGTTGAACGGACGAACCAATTTGGACATTGTATTGAAAGACGAGATTGAACAAATCGATGAAGTGGTCGTTACAGCGCTCGGTATTAAACGTGAAGAGAAAGCATTGGGTTATTCAACTCAGAATGTTGGGCGCGAACAGATTGCCAGTGCCATGTCAACCCAATGGGCGAATAGTCTTGCCGGAAAGGTAGCCGGTCTGAACATTGTTTCTGCCGGAGGTCCTCTCGGAACTTCACGTATTACACTCCGGGGCGATGTTTCATTGAATATGAATGGCAATAATGCATTGATTGTGTTGGATGGTATGCCATTGGCAAGCCAGATGACAGGAACAGGAGCTGCTTATGGTGCAGGTTCCTCAAGCGACCTTCCGGTAGATTTCGGAAATGGATTTTCGGATATTAATCCGGATGATATCGAAAGTATTCAGGTACTTAAGGGTGCGGGAGCCACTGCCCTTTACGGTTCAAGGGCCGCAACAGGTGTAATCATGATTACATCTAAATCGGGAATGCGAAAAAATAAGGGAATTGGCGTAACTTTTAACTCCAACACAAGTGTGGATGGCATACTTAAGTGGCCCGATTATCAGTATGAGTTCGGACAAGGGGTACAAACTTATGCGCTTGGGGCAGCGGGAACAGAGTATGATGGTTCATTATACTATTCATATGGGAAAACACCTGATGGAAAAAACGGTTCTACGAGCGGTACCAGCAGTGCTTACGGCCCCCGTTTCGATGCCAGTAAATTATATTACCAATTTGATCCGGTCACACAAACTCAGGGTCTTGAAAAAACACCTTGGGTTGCATATCCAGACAACCGAAAAGGGCTTTTCCGTACAGGATTTAATCTGATTAACAGCGTTTCCATTGATGGACAGGGTGATAAAGGATCAATTCGGGCATCAGTAACAACAACTAAAAATGAATGGATTCTGCCTAACACGGGTTTCGACAGAACAGTCGCCTCATTATCGGCAAATTATCAGATATCTAAAAGGTTAAAGCTGATCGCCAGATCAAATTATACGAACCGCAAAACAGATAATACACCGGCACTTGGCTATAACAGCAATTCAATTGCCTATTTTATGATCTTTCAGAATCCCAATGTTAATCTTGACTGGATTCGTCCGATGTGGAAAACCGGTCAGGAAGGAATCAGTCAGCTACAACCTTACAGTTCATTTATAGGCAATCCCTATATCACTTTGTACGAAAACACGAATGCATCGCAGAAACATTCAACAGTTTCAAATCTTTCAGCGGTTTACGAGATTTCGCGCAAATTTGAACTTATGCTAAGGTCTGGTATTGCACTGGCATTCGATGAAAGGGAGATGCAGCGTACGGTGAGTGATGTTGTCTTTGGAAAAGGATACTTCAGAAAACAAAATATCTTCAACTATGAGACCAATTCAGATGCGTTGCTAACTTATCGCGAAAGCTTTTCCAATGGATTGAGCATGAGTATTTCCGGTGGAGCAAATTTAATGAGGCAACATTACAATCTGCTCGAAGCTTCGGTAACTGGTCTGATTACACCGCGTGTTTATAAACTATCAAATGGTCAGTCAAGCCCTTATGTCGTATCAACCGAAAGCAATAAGGCGATGAACAGCCTCTACGGAGCAGCAAATTTCTCATGGAAAAACAAGCTGTTTTTAGATATTACCGGGAGAAACGACTGGTCGAGTACGCTTCCGGAAAAAAACCGCTCATTTTTCTATCCATCGGTTAGCACAAGTATTCTGCTCAACGAAATAGTTCAACTACCAAAACAGGTAAATAAGGCCAAATTGCGCATCTCTTACGCCCAGGTAGGGAACGATACCGAGCCGTATAAAACTGACAAATATTATTCAACTACTACTTTCCCCGGGTCAGCAAGTACCGCTACAATGCTTCACAACATTGATTTTAAACCCGAAATTTCATCGAGTTTCGAAACAGGCATGGATATAAAAATGCTGAAAAACAGGTTGGGAATTGATTTCACATTCTATTATAATTTAACCCGTAATCAGATTATTGATGCTCCAATGGATGCATCGACCGGCTATTACCGGGCAACGATTAATGCAGGGAAAGTGCGGAACAGGGGTTATGAGGTTATGGTTACAGGTGCCCCTGTAATTGCGCGAAACTTCAGGTGGAATGCGGGTCTGACCTGGTCGAAAAATGAAAATCAAATTATGGAACTTGCCAAAGGGATGGATGAAAACCAGTTGTTAAGTTCGATCGGTTCGGTATCAATCATCGGCAGTGTTGGTGGTACCACGGGCGATCTTTGGGGTTATAAACTGGTGCGGAATCCTGAAGGCCATGTCATCATTGCATCGAACGGCCTACCTGCACAATCTCCTGTAATTGAATATGTGGGCAGTGCCTATCCTTCGTGGAAAGCAGGTATGAGCAACGAATTCCAGTATAAAAACTTCAGGTTAAGCATTCAGTTTGATGGTCAGTTTGGCGGAATTGTGTATTCACAGGCTCACCATAAAATGACACAGCAGGGTAAACTTGGTTTTACGTTGAATGGCCGTCTTCCAGGGACTGAATTTTATATCGAAAAGGATGATCCGCGGATACTCGCAGACGCTGCTCTTTCGAAGAAAAATCTTGGTGGTTATTATATGGTTGCTCCCGGAGTGGTGGACGCAGGGAATGGTACCTATGCACCAAATACTAAGCTGGTAACGGTTGAAGCATATAACAATGAGAAATATCGCATAAATAATGTGGAAACCAATTCATTTGATGCTTCTTATCTTAAGCTTAGGGAGGTACGTTTCGAATATTCACTTCCAAAGAATTTGCTTGCAAAAACACCTTTTGAAAAAGCATCCCTTGCCGTGTATGGCCGTAATCTGGCGATGTTTACCTCTTTCCCGATGTTTGATCCGGAAGCAGCAGCACTTAACGGCGGAACCATTACCCCCGGTGTTGAAACAGGTCAGTTACCTTCAACAAGGACGATAGGACTTAATTTAACGCTTGGCTTCTAGTTTTTTATGGTTGTTTATCTAAAA
>JAAFHB010000270.1 GCA_010906965.1 Mariniphaga sp.
TGTATACATTTATTTCAATGATTTTGATATAAATATACATTGAAATTAGAAACAAATTAAGGATGCAATATATTAGTTATCAAAAATATGATGTCAATAACTAATATATAATATCATAATGTCATAATTATATGATTTTAATGTAAAAAATCTTTCGACCACCCATGATTGGAAATCGCGGGACCCGGGTCGTGCAGTTCGGGTCCTGCGGTTTCCAACCGCATTCAACGCCGGAGGTTTTTAAACAGAGTGATTTTGAGAAATCGAACCATCGCAATGTGTCTGTCACGATACATGCTACCGATTCGTTGAGGCGCATACAATTGAAAAAATCAAACATCAGGATTGATTCACCTGGATTGGTACTTCAGAATTCGGAGGCAAATCTTCAAATCAGTTTTTATTGAAATTGTCGTTTAGTGAGTTTGTGAATTTTCGTATGAGTGCATTATTTTATCGGTATAAGCCAACAGTAATGCAGAAAAAATAAATACCATATGAATACCAATTTGCAACAAAGCATCCTGCAAAGGAACATTATGAATATCAATAAAGGTTTTCAAAAGATGGACTCCAGATATACTAACCAGCGAAATAATGAGTTTAATCTTTAATGAGCTGGCGTTTACTTTGCTTAACCAATCGGGTTTATCTTCGTGATTGTCGAAATCTATTTTACTTACAAATGTTGTGTAACCACCTATGAATACAATCACTAAAAGGTTAATCACCATTGAAATATCAATCAAACCTAAAACAGACAGCATAATTGTGGTTTCTGTTAGTGAGGAAAAATCAGAAAGCAGGTGCCATAATTCTTCGAGAAACTTGAACGAATATAGAAACGTCGCCACAATAAGCCCTAAATATACAGGCAGTTGAAACCAACGACTAAAAAAAATAAACTGCTCAATCGCTCTTTCGATCGCTTTCATATGCTGAATTCTTTTATATTTAAGGTCAAAATTAACATTCATTTCGGACAAAATTGAGAAAGTAGCTGAACCTAAAAAAAAATGTAAAATTTCTGTAAATTATGTGTGCTCAAATTAAACCTTTTGATACTAATAATGTCGAAAGCAAGTTAGAAATGTAATTCCATCGTAATCCAGTAACACAACTAAATAGTGAAAATTGAAATCAACGGACTGAATAAGGTCTATCCTAACGGAAATCACGCATTAAAAGATGTTAGTATGACCATTGAGAATGGGATGTTTGGCCTGTTGGGACCCAACGGAGCTGGCAAATCGAGTTTGATGCGCATCCTTGTTACGCTGGCAAAACCATCTTCAGGTCAGGTGTTGGTAAACGGACTCGACCTGCAGAAAAATCGGAAAGAGATCCGATCGATGCTTGGTTACCTTCCCCAGGATTTCCGTTTTTTTGCCAAATTACGAACTTATGAGTTTCTCGATTACATTGCACGTCTGGCAGGAATGAATAAATCTTCGGTTAGAAACGATGCCGTTGAGAAAATGCTTGAAGAAGTTGGCCTTTACGAAGCACGAAACCGTTTTGCCAATAACCTTTCGGGCGGGATGAAACGTCGGTTAGGAATTGCACAGGCACTGATTGGCGATCCCCAGATCATTATCGTCGATGAGCCAACGACCGGACTCGATCCTGAAGAGCGGATCAGGTTCCGAAATCTGTTGACACGAATCAGCGAACGCGATGTTGTAATCATTCTCTCGACCCATATTGTTGGTGATATTTCGAGTACCTGCACCGATATGGCCCTGATGAACAAAGGACTTCTCGCCTTTAAAGGATCGCCCGAACTACTTATTGATCAGGCACGGAATAATGTCTGGCGCATTGATGCAACAGATACTGAGTATCACGAAATTCAGGATAAATACCCGATTATCTCCTCTATTCCATCCGAAGATGGCTGGGAAGTTCAGGTAGTTTCGAAAGATATAAATGGCTATAAAGGTGAACAGATTGAACCAAATCTGGAACATGCCTATGTGAATTTTATGGAGAACGAACTTAATCAGCACTGGCATGAAATCTAAAGCTGAAAGTTTTCGCAACTCCTATTTGCGTTTATTTCATTTAATCATAACTTCTATCTTAATATGAAAGCAATTCACAATATTCTGACCGTATCAAAATACGAGTCAAAAACGCTGTTCCGAAGCTGGTTTTTTAGAATTTTCTCCATCCTGGCGCTTCTATTTGTCTTCCTGTTTAACCTTGGAACCCAGACAAGTATTGGCTGGCCAAATGGCGATATGGTTGCCCTGCCTTCGATGATTCCGTTTATAAATCTTTATATCATTAATATAGCGCAGGCCGTCATCGCGGTTTTCCTCGCTTCCGATTTCCTGAAGCGGGATAAAAAGCTCGATACGACCGAGGTTATTTACATGCGGTCGATGACCAATGCCGACTATGTGATAGGGAAAACCATCGGAAATGTTTGGGTGTTTTTCGTTCTGAATTTTGTGGCGCTGGGTATGGTTGCCGTTTTCAACCTCGCTTCTCCTTACACACAATTCTCGCTGGCACCCTATTTCTACTATTTCTTTCTGATTAGTTTGCCTACTTTGATTTTCATCCTAGGCTTCTCCTTTTTCCTGATGTCGGTGATTAAAAACCAGGCAGTTACTTTTGTAATTCTACTCGGATATATTGCAGCAACGCTTTTCTACCTTCAGAATATTTACCATTATCTTTTCGATTACATGGCGTTTCACCTGCCTATGACCTTCTCCGATTTTGTAGGATTTGGCTTTCTGAAAGATATCCTGATCCACCGTGGAATCTACTTCTTTTTGGGTCTCGGGTTTATTGGCTTGACGATTATGCTATTACAGCGTCTTCCTCAATCTCCGATAATCAGGAAAACGACCTTGGTTTTTAGCATTGTTTTTTTATCCCTTGGTTTTGGGTTGGGATTCAAATACATCAGCAATATCAATGCAAATGATAACCACCGGACGCTGATGCTCGAATTGAATAACAAATATGCGGCTACTCCCAAAGTTAATGTGAAGAAGTGTGACCTGGTTATTGAGCATAAAGGCGAAGGGATAACCGGTGAAGCAGACATGATACTAACCAATCTGACGACTGAACCACTCCGCGAGATCATCCTTACGCTTAATCCGGATCTTGAAGTGACAGCTGTGAGTGGTGCAAAATTCGATCGTGAACAACAGATCATCAAATTAACACCTGATTCTCCATTACCATCGGGTGGTGAGTTAAATGTGAAAATATCCTATCGCGGCGCCATTGACGAAACGTTTTGCTACCTCGATATGACCCGTGAACGGTTAGAGCTTTGGTTAGACAGGGGAAATGGAATTGCTGATAAAAAACATGCCTTTATTACTCCTGATTACCTGCTGCTAACACCTGAAACACGCTGGTATCCAACGGCAGGGATCAGTTATTCCACAGATGGGTTAAAATGGCAGACCACGCAGTTTTCGGATTTTCACCTGAAAGTAAAAACTACGAACGGACTTAAAGCAATTTCGCAGGGTAAGATCACCGATGAAGGGAATGGATCTTTTGACTTTACTCCTGAAAATAAATTGCCACAAATGTCGCTGGTTATTGGCAGGTATACAACCCGCTCAATTGATGTAGATAGTATAAAATATAATTTGACTTTTTTAGAAGGACACAACACCTTCGATCCGTTTTTTAAAATTTTACGCGACTCACTTCCTCCTGTCATTCGCGATTTGCGCAAAACCTGGGAAACAAAGGTACGTTTCGCATATCCCTACAAGCGGTTTAATTTGATTGAAATTCCTGTTCAGTTTTGTTCATTCACTCATGTGTGGAGCGGTGCCGGCGAACAGGTACAACCTGAAACTGTCTATTTACCCGAAGGTGGTTTCAAACTGGCGAGCGCCAATTTTGCCGAGCAAAAAAAACAGGCAGAACGTTCTGGCAACCACGATAACCAGACAATCAGTCCACGGGAGACTGAAGAGAATTACCTGAAACGGTTTGTAAATGAAGCACTTTTAAGCAGTAAGACCGCGCCATCACGTGGCGGTGGTGGCGGAATCCATTTTGGCGGACCATCACCCACAACGGAAGAGAAAAACCCGTATTTCATTTTTCCGAATTACTATACTTTTATATCATATGTAAAATCCGATAAATATCCGATTGTCAACCGTGCGATCGAATCGTATCTTTCAAAAGCTGCGACCGAAACCGGGAATTCTTTTATGAGGAACTTTACCGGTTTATCCGACAACGAGAAAGGAAATATTGCTTTACAGGATGCATCATTTGCTGAAATACTCGACAATCAGGATGATCAGGATATTATTGATAATGTGATTCTTACTAAAAGCGGATTCCTGTTTGCCTTAATGAAAGGTGCAGTTGGTCCCGATAAATTTGATGATTTTATCCGTAAATTTATTGATGGAAAGAAGTTTCAGTCTTATCCGATTGATACACTGAATGTGCAATTAATGAGTTTATTTAATCTTGACCTCAATCAATATCTTCCCGACTGGTATAGTTCAAAATCTCTGCCTGGCTATATTGTTTCTAAAATTAATGCAGTCAAACTGAAAAAGGATGACCAGATTAAAACGATGGTCAGCTTTGTGATTACCAATACAGAAAAGGACGCGGGTGCAGTATCTGTTTCATTCAGAATGGGAGGCGGACAACGTGGCGGTGGCGGCGGTTTTCGGATGCGTGGCGGTGGCGGCGCGGATGATAATATCGAGAAAACAGTGCTGATTAATGGCAAAGTGTCTAAGAAAATTACCTATCTTTTTAACCGTGAACCGAGGTCAATAACCGTGAATACATTTGCATCGCATAATATTCCTTCAAGTATTTCGCAACAATTCGGTAAAATAGAGATTGACGAAAAATTACAAGGTGAAGAGTCTGATGTGGAGATTCCATATACAGAAGGAGTAGAGCCCAACGAAATTATATCTGATAACGAAGATCCGGGATTTTTAGTTAGTAAACCGAGATCTAATAGTCTGATAAAAAAGATATTTATGCCGGCTGATGAAACTGCAGTTGCGGGTAAAGGTCTTAAGAAATCTGTGATGAGCATACTTAAGAATAAAAAGCAACTAAAGTACAAGGGTATCGTTTTTTGGAATCCACCTGTAGAATGGACACTGACCACAAATGAACAGTTTTACGGAAAGCAGATCCGGTCGGCCTACTATCTGAAAGGTGGAAGCGGCGATCGCAAAGCTACCTGGAATGTACCCGTTAAAGTGGCCGGATATTATAAATTATCAGCCTACATTCCCAAAATCAGGGGTGGCTGGAACCGCGATGAAAAAACGGATGAGGAGTATAACTTTACTGTTTTTCACGACGATGGTCAGGATCATCAAATTGTAAATATGAAAGATAACGATAGCGGCTGGATGGAAATCGGATCGTACCATTTTTCGCCCGATACTGTCAAAATAGAACTCTCCAACCTTTCGAAGGCAAGAAATATTTTTGCCGACGCTATTAAACTTGTTAAAGAAAAATAACCGAATACTATAAAAAATGAAGAGACACAAATTTATCCTGCTGGTGCTGTTTTCACTCTTTCTGATTCAGGTGAATGCACAATCAATTATTACGCTCGAACAGGCGCTCGATATGGCCGGCAAAGGGAGTCCTAGTTTACAAAGTTCATTGTACAATCTTGAACGGACAACAGAATCATTAAATGCGCAGCGGGCAGCGTTGAAGTCGCAGTTTTCGTTGAATCTTAACCCAATGGAGTATAGCAACAGCCGTAGATTTGATGCCCGCATTTCGCAGTGGTATACAAATGAGAGCCTTACCACTTCAGGAACATTCAGAGTCGATCAACCGATTCTGTATACAGATGGAAAGATCTCCCTTGTAAATCAGCTTGGGTGGCAGTCAAATACTTCAGAATCAGGGGGAGCTACAAATTCCAATAAATCGTTTTTTAACAACCTCAACTTAAGTCTTACACAGCCGTTGTTTACGTATAACCGTACGAAGACCCAGATTAAAACGCTGGAGCTAAACAATGAGAATGCAATGCTTAGCTATGCCATGCAGCGCTTGATGCTTGAAAAGAACGTTTCGCAGTACTTTTACAATGTATATTTGGCGCAGATGAGCCTGAGCATTAAAGAGGAGGAATTGGC
>JAAFHB010000271.1 GCA_010906965.1 Mariniphaga sp.
TCCCACCATGCAAAATTAGCCGGAAAAAAATATTTTCCAACATACCGTAACTAATTAATTTTCAACAAGTTTTTTTTTAAGCCGAATCGCTGATAATTGTTCAGTATATTGCGGAAATAATAGCTGAGATCAAAATGAGCCAAGAACATCATCACCATGAAATTGCAAACGGGAACAACCTGTTTATAACGATATTGCTTAATATTGGTATCACTGTAGCGCAGATTATTGGTGGCTTAATATCAGGAAGTATGGCGCTTTTGTCAGATGCGGCACATAACTTTAGCGATGTGCTGGCGTTGATACTTAGTTCTGTTGCGGCAAAACTATCTGGAAGGGAACGAACACTGAAGCAAACTTTCGGATATAAGCGGGCGGGGATATTTGCAGCATTTATCAATGCGGCGACCTTAATGATCATCGCTACAATTCTTGTCAGGGAGGCAATCGGGAGGTTGATGAACCCTCAACCAATTGACGGGAATATCGTTATTTATCTGGCAGCGCTTGGGATTCTGTTCAATGGTTTCAGCGCGCTTCTGATTAAACGGGATGCAAAATCAGATATCAATATGCGTTCTGCTTACCTGCATCTGTTTACCGATATGCTTACTTCAATCGCAGTTTTTATCGGCGGATTTGCAATAAAATATCTGGGATGGTTTTGGGTGGATGGCGTATTGACGATTGGTATTTCTATCTATTTGATATTTAGTAGTTGGGAAATTTTTTACGAGACTGTCAGGATTTTCATGCAATTTACCCCCTCAGAGATCAGTATTAAAGAGATCGCGGCGGAAATCACAAAAATTCAGGGGATTAAAAACATCCATCACGTTCATGCCTGGAAACTTGATGATCATGAGATGATATTCGAGGCCCATCTTGATCTTGATGGAGATTATACGATTTCACATTTCGAACTTATTCTGGCCAAAGTGGAGACAATTCTTCAACTCCACGATATTCACCACTTCAATATTCAACCCGAATGGGATCGTAATGATGAGAAGATGTTAATCAATAACCTGGATCATTGAATAGTAAGCTTTTCATGGTTATTCTGTCGCTGTTATTCTGTCATGCTGAGATCTTTCAATGTGGTTTTTCCGAGAATTTCGAAAGTACTGTCTCTAACAGCTTTTGGCGGTTGCTCTGATCTTTATAGGTCCATTGCCAATCTCTTTGGCAAGCTTTATCATTGCCTTTATTGCCAATTACGTTGCGTAGCGAATGAAATGAATGATCCTGAATATTCAGAGACTCCCAAATTTGATTCCAAAATAATAAGTACGCGGCGCTGATGGTCCGTAAATGTAGTTGCTGTCACGGTTTTTACCCGAATCGAAATCATTCTGGTAGGCGTTGAAAATATTTTTAATGCCACCAAATATTTCTATTCCAAGGTTTAACCGAATGACTTTGGTCAGGTAGATCAGCTTAACATTGTTTTCAAGGAAACCACGCGTCGTGACGTACTTGTCGTTCACGGGATTTTCGGGAGCCCCTGCGAGGTGCAGAATCTCCATTTTACCGGTATAAACCCCGCTGATTGAAGCATTAAACTTCCCTTTTGGTGTCAGGGTAAACGTATAATAACCGTAGTTATCGGGGCTTCTCAGGTAGTGTTTCACGGCTGGGAGCGTCGCTGAATAGCTTACAGGATTTTCGTAACTGCTCTTCTGATAGGTATAACCAGCCTCCAACTGCACTTTGCCGCTATAGTTTCCCCTTAGTTCAACCGTTACCCCACGGACAAGCGAACTCGCGGCATTCCGCTTTTCGTAAATCACGCCGAATTTATCGGAACCGACCTCTTCAAGTACAAATGAATTGTTGAGCTGTGTATAAAATCCCTCGAGTGTATATCCCAAAATAAAACGTTCTGTTGGCTTATCGAAATTGAACGAAGCGCTGAAACTGTTTGAACGCTCTTCGCGCAGATCATCTGATAGCCGGATTCTAGAAATCCCGCCTCCGGCAAATGCGATATGCATATCGGCATCGAAAGCTTGAGGGGCACGGAATCCGGTTGACCATGAAACCCTAAGTTGAGATGTATTTTTATACTTGTAAAGTAAAGACAACCTTGGATTTACAATTAGTTTATCCACCAGGTTATGTTTATCGGCACGTATTCCTGAAAGAAAAGTAAGGCCCCGGGCAAAATTCCAGTCACTCTGCAAAAAACTGCCCGATGTTCGTGTCGTCTGATCAAGTTTGTAGTTGTAAGCATCAATTTCGTCAACGATATCATCATAAAAATACTCTGTACCAACTGTAAACAAATTGGTTCCGGTAATAAATTTGTCCGTTTTATAATTGAATTGTACACCTCCCTGGTAGGAGCGATTCAAGGTGTTACCATAAGGAGGATTCAACAGGTGATTGTTGTATGCAGGCTGGTCATCCGGTTCAGGAAGAATACCTGTGTAATGATTTCTTTTCGTGCTTTGTGCTCCGGCATAGGCTGAGAAAGAGATCTTTTCATTGAAAGTAATCTCATAATCGATTCCGCCCATTAACACATTATGCGTACGTTCTTCCGATTGTTGGGTCAGAAAAGCTGGTTTCGTAGACATCTCACCACCAAACCGATATTCGTACAAACTACTAATGCTGAATTCTATTTTCTGATTTTCAGTTGGCTTTAAAAAGGCAGTTACCCCAAAAGAATTATTTTTCAGCATCGGTAGCTCCGAAAAATTGTCACCATTTTGGTCGTAGCTCTCCCTGTCGCGGTGCGATGCAAAGAACGACATCCCTGAATTCCGTTGAGGTGAAAGCACATTGGCATTGGCATTGAGCTGAAAATCGTTTGCTCCATTTCCAATCCACGAATGGTTCGACGTGACCTGGTAGGAGTTATTGTCGGGTATTTTGGTGATTACATTTACGATTCCGCCAATAGCACTCGATCCGTATAAAACCGAACCACCTCCCCGAACCACCTCTATCCGGTCGACCATGTTAGCAGGGATCTGTTCAAGACCATAAAGTCCTGTCAGCGGACTAAATACAGGTCTGCTATTAACGAGGATGAGCGAGTAAGCTCCCCCAAGTCCGTTCATACGCAGTTGCGAATAATTACATGTTTGGCAATCAGTTTCTACACGTAAGCCGGGTTGAAAACACAACCCTTCAGATAATGTGGTCGCCTGGATAATATTGAGCATTTTTCCCTCGAGTACATTCACAATCACGGGCGAATCGGTTTTTCGCTTCGAAGTTTTGGTTCCTGAAATCACCACTTCATTTATTGAGTTCAGTACTTCCTTCAAATCGAAATTAACTTCGATCGTAGTGCCTTTTATGACTTTGATCTTTTTAGTTTGCGTCTCATATCCGATCATTTGTGCGACAAGAATATGCTCCCCTTCCGGTAGATTTACAAGCATATAATGTCCGGAATTATCAGTTGAGGTTGCGATTGTTTTGCCTTGAATAAACACATAGACAAACGAAAGATGTTCGCCATTTGATTTTACATCTCCAAAAACATTGCCATCGGTTTTTTGACCTGCTGCCATTAATGGAATAAAAGTCAATAATATATAAAGATATATGAGTTTCATATTAAATTATTTATGATTTCTATCCGGAATTAATACAGCAATGATTAATTCCGTTTAAGTAATTTAACGGAAATCGGATAATAAAAGTTCGTTCTCTGGTAATAAAAGATTCATCCGTGAGTTGGCGAATTCCACGAAATTGCTTTTCTGTTTGGATGAAAAAAAGGGCGAATTCCTACGAACTCACCCTTCAGGATATTCGACTATTTTTACAGGTGCAAAAATGACCTTGATATCCTAAAAACATCTGACGGTTACGAAAGTTATTAAAACTTTTATTTATGCCTTATTCCTCTTCAAGGTGAGTTGTTCAGAATTTTCCCTGACTTTTTTATCGGAAAGTGGGTAGAAAAACATCCCTACAAAAGCCAGCATACAGCAGATAGCGGGCATTAAGCTGATCATGATGTGCTCGCCAAAAATGGTTTCCTGACTCTGTTGCACCGCATTGGGCATATAATGGAACACCGCCAGAATCCATCCGCTCATGGCCGAACCCAGGGCCCAACCCAATTTCTGCGACATCGAAGAAGAAGAGAAAATCAAGCCTGTTGCACGGCGTCCGGTAAGTAATTCCTGATGATCAACAATATCGGCAAACATCGACCATAACAATGGCAGCACATATCCGGCGAAAATGGAGATCATGAACTGGAAAATCAGGATCCAGGTGATGTTGTTCGGAATGAAATAAAAGCCAGTACTCAATATTCCGGCCATTAACATGGCAATCATATACGTTCTTTTCTTACCGTATTTTCTGGAAATGGAAGGTGCAGCCATTACCCCGATCAGATTGGCGGCCTGACCAACCAAAAAGTAAATAGTAGTCATATCCCAACCTGTTCCTGCCATTTTATAGTTGGATTGTACATAGTCTCGGAAAAAGTAGATGGCCACGCTATCCCGGACAGCATTGAAAAGCAAGGCAGCCAAACCTGTTGCAACCAAAATCCACCAGGGAACATTGTGGAACAGATCTTTCAAGTCTTTCTTGATTGAAACATTTTTTTCGCTTTCAATTTGGGTTACCCGTTCTTTTGTCCAGCTAAAGCACAGCAGAAACAACACAATACAGATCATTCCTATCGCGCCAACACCCATCACCCATCCAACAGGAGAGGTACTTATTGATGATTCTGCAGCCAAGGAAGTTTTAGCAAGGTCTACTGTGCCAAATGTTTTAGAAAAAAAGTCAATCAGCGGCTGTAACAACATGAAGGTTATAAAACTGCCAATGAACGCAAATGACATACGGTATGATGAAAGCGAATTTCGTTCGGTAGGATCGGATGAAATAGCTCCGAGCAACGAAGCATACGGAACATTGATCATCGAATACACGATCATCATTAAGGAGTAGGTCACGTATGCATAAATTAATTTTCCGGTTTGGCCGAAATCAGGAGCATAAAACGTGATGGCACCCATGACCGCAAACGGAATAGCAAACCATAATAAATACGGGCGATATTTTCCATAACGGCTTTTGGTGCGGTCGCTGATAATTCCTACAAAAACATCGAAGAACGAATCCCACAAACGGGCAACCAGAAACATGGTTCCGGCAGCAGCGGCAGTGATTCCGAGAACATCGGTATAAAAAAACAAGGAATACATTCCGAAAATCTTCCAGAACATGGATGAAGCAGCATCGCCAAATCCGTAACCGATTTTCTCTTTCAGGGTGATTTTTTCAATCATAATTCAGTTTGTTATTATTTGGTTTGTTGTTCAAATGTAGTCAATAATATTAGTTGATAAAATATTGAAACGATCCGCTACCTGCAGCCTCATTTCACTTTGAAAAGACACAGCCTATTCATTTGACTGGAAGTTCTGAAACAATTCCGATCACCTCCATCATTGCCCTGCTGTTGTGATAGGGACATTTCCAGAAACCGGCTTTGTCTTCAGAAGCTATTGGAATTCCATCTTTATCAACCCGCCAAAACCATTCACCATTCACCCAATCAATCATAGTTGTGCGAATGAATGACCACACATTGACAAGCTGATTTTTATAAATATCCTTACCCGTAATTTTCCAGGCATAAGCAAGACCGACCATCGCTTCGGCCTGCATCCACCAATGTTTATCAGTATCAAGATGGCCGGTAAGCAGGTTCTTCTCATTAAAAAGAGACCCATCCAAATCACATCCATCAGCTAACGTAACATCAACCATTTGCAACAGGTTTTCAGTTACTTCTGCAATCAGTTGATTATCTCCAACAGCAATCGCTGCCTCATATAAAAGCCACGCCCCTTCAATATCGTGTCCGAAGGATACAATCGAAGAGCGAACCGACCAGTCGTTTGCAAAAAACAAGTTGAAATGGTGTGTACGATGATCAATAATTTTATCGAGAAAAATACGGATTAATGAGGCGGTCTTCTCTCTCAACTGATTATCAGGCCATATTTTCAGCAAGTTCGTAAAGGGTTCAAGAATATGAAGATGGGTGTTCATCGATTTGGGTTCGTTGGCATCTTTGGGGCTCAGCCTGAAATCTTCGAGTGCACCCCAGTCATTTGCAAAAGCTTCGAAATAACCACCTTGG
>JAAFHB010000272.1 GCA_010906965.1 Mariniphaga sp.
CCGATCTAAGGAGAATGAGTTATTAGGAAAAAATAGCAATTCTTATTTGGAGCAGATTTATCCCCCAAAAAAAATAAAAGACCTGAGTAGTTACGAAATTTTTCTTCAGTAAGCTCCCACTTCCCTAATATTTTAACATTCTCCTTCTGCGCTTTTAAACTACAACCGTAAAGTATAAAAACTAAAAGAAAGCCCCAGATTATTTTAATGATAGTCATTGGAAAGCGTTCCAAGATTACCCTTGCCATTTTTGTCATATTTTAGTTTATCCAAGCTTAGATAATTAATATCTTGTTGTGTTACATTTCTTCTATCCGGATTTATAGTTCCCCCTTTTTCTCCTGGCTTAGCTTTTGGGTCATATTGATATTGAGCATCAACTATTGTTCCCCTTGCATTCATCATACTTGGTTGTCCTTCACCTCGCAAATCTTTATCTACGGGATGACCATCTGCTGTGCCTTTTACTGCTCCCCAGCCGTGTCCAAATTCATGAGCTTCAGTTGTAGAACCATCAGAAGAAATGTTTTTCAGTAAGAATTCTCCAGTATTAGAGCCAACACCATCAGCAAAAGAGATAGCTATTCCACTTTCGACAACTTTAAAATAATTATTCTTAATGTCCGTATTTCCGGCAACATCACTTTCTTTTAAATTAGCGTTATAACTTCCATTTACCGCAAATTTGACACTATATTCAGTACCGCCAATTGTGGTTTTTCCACTAGCTGCATTCCATTGATTTTGAATATCACTTGCTGTACTTTTAGCTAATGCAGCACTACCAGAACTGCCATATAAAATTACATTTGAAGTTATTGTAACTGTCTTGTTTTGCTCACCAATTACAACTTCCCCTGACCTACCATCGGGGTCAACCATAATAATTGGATTATTATAACAATACACATATGGACTCCATGCAGGAAACTTATGTGCCAATGGATCAACGCTGTGCCACCTCCCAATTACCGGGTCTTAGAATCTTGCTCCGTAATCATACCAATCCAAATTAATACCACCCAAGGCATCGCTTTGAATCTCTTTGCCATTGTAAAGGTATTTATTGGTTCCGGCGGGAGAGACTGATAAATAGCTGCTGCCAAAGGGGTAATACTCTGCAACCTGTGTGGTTGTTGTGCCACTACCGTTGGGCTGAAAAGCCACGCGTGTATTGCCAAGGTGATCCTTCAGGTGGTACTCGTACGAGTAAACCCCCGAAGATTTATTGACCAGACCTTCGTCGAACAACAAATATTTCAGTGATTTTACGTTGTCGTAAACCATATTCCCTGCATAATACTGATAAGTACCTTCCTTCATCTTCTTAGCCAGTTTTTCGCCTGCGGCGGAGTAAATATAGATAATCAGATTGAGTTAGTCACAATTATTGTTCATTCATTTGGAAATAGCAAATTCCCGGTCTCGGGGAGGTTATTCAAAAGTTCTTTTACCACCAGGAACACAGAGAAGGCACAAGGGACACAAAGCTAAAAATCAGTATTACTAGTATTTGTGATCCTTGTGAATTACCCTTGCGACCATTGTGGTTTATTTTTCTCACTTTTGATACACCCCGAACGGGTCGATATTTTCCTAACCAAAAAGAAGTTTAAAGAGTTCTTCCAGAAAAATGTGGCAACCCTATAACAACAAAACCCAACCATTTGGCCGGGCTTGTTGTTTATCTTTCATTGCGTTACAAACGCTTTTAACCATTTATCCCTCGTTGCAAATGAAGGGCAGTTCCGCACCAGTTGCCACCGGCTTTTATGCATAGCCTGATGAACTGTGTACAGTTTTGTTGACACCATTACTCTACTAAAAAGAAAAAGGTTCGACATAATATGTCCCTAAAAGGTCATCTTCCATAATTTTATAATTATTTATGAAAAAATAATATTGAATTGTACGTAACTCATTTGCACTTAAAGAACTTCTTATAATCTCAAGCTTTTCGCCATATTTTTTAGAGTAATGGTTTACAAAATAGGAAATTCCTGATTTTTTATATTCCAGCTTAATTTTTTCATTCAGTCTGAATACACTTCCATTTCTTTTTTCAATGTAACCCTTTTTAAATATTAGTTTTTGATTTAATGCACTATATAGAAAATCTTCAAACTTGTTATAAGTTTTGGCATACTCAAATTTATACATAGTCCATAGAAGGTTTATAGAAGTTTTAGCGATCTGATTACTATCTACTAAAACAAACATTGATAGATACCCATAAACAGAGGGAATTTCAGGATCTCCTTTGGAAGATAGTTCTTTAATTGTTTTCTCTTTGAAATACCATTTATTGTTACAGGAAACAACAGTAAACAATAGTAAAATGATAATTATATTCTTCATCTTCTCAATTTTTTAGTGCAATTAATAATCATTCGGCGGATTCTCTAATTTTTTTGGATCAATCTTTTTCCCTCCGTACGTTGTTCTTTTTTGAGGGTTAACCCTATTCTCATTATTAACCGCTCTGATTTCTGAAGGGTCTTTTTCATCACTTTCTTCAGCAGCATCTTTCATATTCCCGATATTATAATCATATTGGTGTCTCAATTCATGTACAACAATACTAAGATCGGAATTTTCAATACCTTCAATCTCTTTAAACCTTTTTTTCTCCGCCTCTGAAAAATTTAAAGTTGTTTGAGTCCCCATTTTATCACCAAGTTTACTTACGCCCACTTCATCTTGAGTTTTAATCACACCACTTGATGCACCTTCTTCAATCCAATGCAATTTATCACTTTTCTCTAAGGTATGTAACTGGTTTTTAAGCTTAGAATCATCTGATTTTTCAATTTTTTGATATGCCTGTAGAGTTCTATCAATTGTATTATTACCACCTTGTCCATCATATTTCTTATTTGTGTCTTTCCAAAATGCACTTCCACCTTTGTATATTAATTGTCTATCTTGTTGTCTGCTTTCACCCCTAATAATTAAACGAATTTCATTGCCATCAGGATCAACAAACTTTATTGGATTATTCAAACAATAAACATATGGACTTACGTTGTAGTATTTCTCTGCTTTAGGGTCAGGCGTTATCCAGTGGACACCTGTCGGGTCATAGAACCTAGCTCCGTAATCATACCAATCCAGAGCAGTACCACCCAAAACATCATCCTGTTTCTCTTTACCGTTGTAAAGGTATTTATTGGTTCCGGCAGGTGAAATTGGCAGATAGCTGCTGCCAAACGGGTAGTACTCGGCCACCTGGGTAGTTGTTGTGCCACTGCCATTGGGCTGGAAAGCCACGCGTGTATTGCCAAGGTGATCTTTCAGGTGGTACTCGTACGAGTAAACTCCCGAAGATTTATTGACCAATCCTTCGTCGAACAACAAATATTTCAGCGATTTGGCATTGTCGTAAACCATATTTCCTGCATAATACTGATAAGTACCTTCCTTCATCTTCTTGGCCAGTTTTTCGCCTGCGGCGGAGTAAATGTAGTCAATTTTATCCGTTGCCTTGGCAATACTCTTTGGCAAATTTAAAATATTGTAGGCAACTGTTATATTGCGCAGACCATCTATGGTCGTATTGCCATTCGCATCATAGGTATAAGCTGCTAATCCACCAGTGATTGTTGATAGCTGGTTGCCGCTGTAAGTATAATTGAAATTGGCGATATTGCCACCGGTCGGGTTTGTTCGTACCAGTGTATTTATATTCCCGTTTGCATCGTAAGCGATCGACTTTTCTTCGTAATTGTTATCATCAGTCCATGCGGTGGTAAATGATTTATGATCACCCGAATTAAGCCGGTTAATTCCATCGTAGGCAAAGAGATAACCCTGTTTGGTTTTCCCGGCTGTGTTCCAGACCATTGCCGAGATATTGCCGTTAAATTGGGTGGTGTTGTTCAGGTTATCTGGTTCGTTGTAGAGCAGTTTCATGCCAAACAAGTTTGTCTCAAGGTTATCGGGATCGTTGATCTTCGTGAGCCAGCCGCGGATATTGTAAGTGTAACCAACACTCTGCACATAGTCGTAAGTATTTGCCTTGTGCAGTTTCTTATTGATTATTTGCCCGATCTCGTTGTAGCTGTTCAAGGCCACGGTCACCCTGCCATTTGTTGCATCA
The DNA here is from genome assembly GCA_010906965.1 of Mariniphaga sp. Classification (GTDB taxonomy): domain Bacteria; phylum Bacteroidota; class Bacteroidia; order Bacteroidales; family Prolixibacteraceae; genus JAAFHB01. Next base: position 4,100 of record JAAFHB010000272.1, read on the forward strand.
CCCGTGATTTGTTGTTCAGTTGTTGTCAAACGTCCGGCATGATCGTATGTGTAATATTTATCAACAACGGTGGCGACACTGTTAAAAATTTGTGACTGTTTTGTCTGTATAATCTTTCCAGGGAAGTCGTACAGTGTTGAAGCAACTTCGTAATAGGTTGCATCTGTTGCGTAGAGGTCTTTCAGTGTTTGAACGACGCGGTATCGGTCGTCGTAATAATTGGTGGTGACCAGCCAGCGGAAACCTGAACTGTTGTTTTCTGTCCCGTCGAGCACTTTAACACGCGAACCTGTGACCTGCCCTTTGGTGAAGTTGAAATAGGATAGGCCTGTTGTGTTATTGTAATAACTACTTATTTTGACTGAAGAATCAAAATCCTTTTTTCCCGGATAATCATAGGTGTCATAATAGGTGACAGATAGCAGATCGGACTCGGTCAATGAGAGCTTATCACCAAAACTGTCGCCCGGTGTATATCCTGTAACGGAAGCTATCCGCGTTTCGAAATAAGTACCCTGATAATTGTCAAAATAGCTTTTCAGGATCTCACGCGTATCGCCAAGAACCTTTGCAGCAGTCATCACAGGACGGTTCATACAATCATATTTGGTAATCATCCAGCGTCCTGAACTTCTCATTACTGCATCCTGCGATGCAACCAACCTGTCGCGCTGGTCATAAACCATATAGACTGGATCTGCCCCGGGGAGTTGTTTGACAACCATCCTGTGACGATCATCATACTGGTAATAATAGCCCAGTTGTTTTACCAGGTCACTGCTTTGGGCCAGGGTAGCGATTACCCCTAAATTTGCATTCAGCTTGGGTGGCAACACAAATCGTAGTAATCCAAAATCATCGTAGATATAATATGTATTCAGCCAGTTTGTACCGTCATAGGCAGACTTCAGCACGACCCGACCTTCTTTATCCTTGTATTCCTTTACAGGGTTAAGGTTTTCATCAGTGCTCTTGTTCAGATAAAGCTCATTGGCATTGTAATAACCACTATTTAGACTGCTTAAAACACAATTATTGGAAGCGTCTATTTGCCAAAGTTTTACATCTGTAGCATTGTTGGTCTGGTAATCGAAGCTTACCGGATGCTGGTCGGGTTGCCATGCAGCTCCGGGCGCACCTTGTTTAAGGACACGGTTTAGCGGAGAAGGTTCGAACTTGGTAATTGCAAAGGCAAAACCATCCTCTGCCGATCCGTAACTGTTTGTCCAACGGCTTTCAAGCTTATCACTTGTCACAAATGCCCCGTTGTTTGCTGTGGTCATGGCGTAAGGCAGGTATGTTGTATCCTGACGACCAAAGTTATCGTAGCCCACAGGTATTACCATATCTTTTTTTGTGGGTGAGGCCTGCCATGATACGGTTTGACGCGGGCGCCCCAACCCATCGAAATAAGTAATTGTTTCCTGCAGATCATCCGGTGTGAGAGATTCAATGGCGGTCTCAGAAAGCACGTTTTCTTTTAAGATAGTCCTGGACTGGATATAATTCATATTGGCACTTAAAGCCCTGGGGACTATTTGGTTCACAGTTACAGTATAATTTGCACTTACGGCACCCGATCCGCAGACATTGGTTCCCAGAACGGTTATGTTGCCTGTTACGGCACTTGTGGAATAAGCTACCGTAATACTGCTGGTATTATTGCCGGAGGTTATTGTTGCGCCAGTAGGCAAAGTCCATGTGTAGCCAGTGGCATTGGTAATTGCAGGAATGCTGTAGACGACACCACTTTGTCCCTGGCAAACGGTTGATGTCCCCGTTATTGTACCAGCAGCCAGCGGCAGCGGGTTCACAGTTACAGGATAGCTGGCACTTACAGCGCCCGATCCGCAGGCGTTTGTTCCCAGAACGGTTATGTTGCCGTTGACAGCACTTGTGGAGTAAGCTACCGTAATACTGCTGGTATTATTGCCGGAGGTTATTGATGCGCCTGCAGGCAAAGTCCATGTGTAGCCTGTTGCATTGGTAATTGCAGAGACGCTGTAGACGACACTGCCTTGTCCCTGGCAAACAGTTA
>JAAFHB010000273.1 GCA_010906965.1 Mariniphaga sp.
CTATAATTCTATATCGGCACCAAAAGAACTTTTAATTATGCAGGAAACCGGGCATTGGACCTATCCGGAGCAGAACGAAAAATCGAAAAAATGGTTGCTGGGAAAACTGTTGGGTAAATAACCGGGGATAGCGACAAGGCGTAGCGACAAGGCATGCCTTGTCTCTACACAATATACAAAACACAGAAACCCCTTAATTTACAATTGCTTGCGAATTAAGGGGTTTCTAATTATAAAGAATAGTACGATCTAAACTACTTTTTTGGAAGATCGTTTACGATCGTTTTCGTTGAGCTGTATTTTCCGAAGCCTGATTGACTTTGGTGTTACTTCAACGTATTCGTCTTTCTGAATATATTCGAGTGCTTCTTCAAGACTGAATTTGATCGGAGGTGCAAGTCTTACCTTATCGTCAGAACCTGAAGCGCGCATATTGGTCAGCTTTTTCGGTTTTGTTAGATTCATCGCAAGGTCACCTTCGCGACTACTTTCTCCTACAACCTGACCTTCATATATTTCTTCCTGCGGATCAATAAAATATCGTCCTCTGTCCTGAAGTTTATTCAGTGAATAGGCAAAAGCTGTTCCTGTTTCAAGCGCAACTAAAGAACCATTTAAACGTGTTTCGATGGCTCCTTTGAAAGGCTCATATCGGATAAACCTGTGTGACATTACGGCTTCACCCTGTGTAGAGGTCATCATAATGGTACGCAATCCGATAATTCCGCGAGAGGGAATATTAAATTCAAGGTTCACACGGTCTCCTTTGTGTTCCATATTAATCATTTCGCCTTTGCGACGTGTAACAAGATCAATGGCAGTACCACTCATTTCTTCAGGTAAGTCTATGTTCAATAACTCAACTGGTTCCTGTTTCACACCTGCAACTTCTTTAAACAACACCTGTGGTTGTCCGACCTGAAGTTCGTAGCCTTCGCGACGCATCGTTTCAATTAAGACCGAAAGATGCAGAACTCCGCGGCCATGTACATTCCATGCGTCAGCCGAATCGGTTATTTCAACTCGTAATGCAAGGTTTTTCTCAAGTTCACGCTTTAATCTATCGTGAATATGTCGGCTCGTTACGAACTTTCCTTCTTTCCCATAAAATGGAGAGTTGTTGATTGTGAACAACATACTCATCGTCGGTTCATCAATTGAGATCGGTTCGAGTGGCTCAGGATTTTCAAAATCGCAAACCGTGTCGCCAATCTCGAATCCTTCAATTCCAACCAATGCACAAATATCTCCGTTGCTGGCGGAAGTTACTTTCTCTCTGCCTAATCCGGTGAATACATGAAGCTCTTTAATTTTAGTACGGGAGATTGTTCCGTCGCGTTTAACGAGCGAAACATTCATTCCTTCTTTTAATTCTCCACGATGAATACGGCCAATCGCAATACGTCCAACATATTGTGAATAGTCGAGCGAAGTAACCAGCATCTGTGGGGTACCTGGGTTTTCTATAGGGGCAGGGATGTGCTCAATGATTGCATCAAACAATTCCGTAATATTTTCTGTGCGAACTTTCCAGTCGTTACTCATCCAGTTTTGCTTGGCAGAACCATAGACAGTTGGGAAATCAAGCTGATCTTCAGTCGCATCCAGACTGTACATCAATTCGAAAACCTGTTCGTGTACGACATCTGGCCGACAATTGGGTTTGTCAACTTTATTGATGACCACGATCGGTTTCAAACCAAGCTGTAATGCTTTTTGAAGTACAAATCGTGTTTGAGGCATTGTACCTTCAAAAGCGTCAACGAGCAGAAGAACACCATCTGCCATGTTTAGAACACGTTCCACCTCACCACCGAAATCGGCATGGCCTGGAGTATCGATGATGTTGATTTTTGTACCATTGTAAACGACCGATACGTTTTTGGCAAGAATGGTGATTCCTCTTTCCCGCTCCTGGTCATTACTGTCGAGGATCAATTCTCCGGGATTTTGATTGCCACGGAAGATATTGGAATCCATGATCATCTTGTCAACCAACGTCGTTTTTCCATGATCGACGTGCGCTATGATCGCTATGTTTCTGATATTTTGCATCTATGAATTTTGAGCCGCAAAGGTAATCAATTATTCGGTGGTTAAAACGTATGCAAATTCATCGACCGACCCTTTTTAAATTTCTTTCGCATAAATTGTAAAAACGATACTATTTTTTTTGTGCATTTTGCCTTTAAAATTATTTTAATCAATTAGATATCAGTATTCTAATTCTGGCAACAGTTTTTTTACGAAAATTTTGGATGATACTGTAAGTCATTGCATTATAATCTGACTGCACCTTTAACCCGGTAATTAAAGACGGTTATCAATTCTTAATATTAATTTTGGTTCCATTCCAATAAGTTGATTGTGACAGCTACATTATTTTAACATTAATTAAATTGATTTCTTTTTAAAATTACTGATCTCAATAACTAACTTTGCATGTTTTTGCCTTTGACTGACGAGATTTGGCTTCGGGAATTGGTTTTCGAAATTTGATCTGTAAACATCTCTAATGAATGAAAAAGATTAATTTTAAGATCATCCTCAAATTACTGAGTTTTATTTTCCTTATCGAAGCATGCGCATTTTCGTTGTGTTTACCTGTTGCGCTGATTTACAATGAGCCGCTGAGTCCTCTTCTATTATCCATTCTTGTCGCTATAATTCCATATTTAATCTTCATGAATTTGGTCAAGACAAAAATTAAAGATGAGATTCAAACTCACGAAGCGATTATTTCAGTCGTATCAGGCTGGTTTTTAATGGCTTTATTGGGGGTTTTGCCATATATCTTCAGTGGGAGCATTCCTCATTTTGTAAATGCATTTTTCGAGTCAGCATCTGGCTTTACGACAACTGGCTCTTCAATATTGACGAATATTGAGGCACTCCCAAAGTCGATACTCTTCTGGCGAAGTATGACGCACTGGGTTGGTGGTATTGGAATTATCTCGTTGGTTATCATTATTCTGCCTTCGTTGGATATTGGTGGTTACCGCATATTTTCCCTTGAATCGTCTCTGCAGGAGAAAATTCATCCGCGCATCAAAACAGTAGGGAGAAGTTTGCTAATTATTTATTTGCTGCTTACTATTTCGCAGACAATCCTGATGATGCTGGGCGGGATGAATCTTTACGAGAGTCTTAATCATTCCTTTAGTACAGTCGCTACGGGAGGCTTCTCCCCTAAAAATACAAGCCTCGCCAATTATTCTCCATATATTCAGTATATTACTACGATATTTTCTGTCTTTGCTGCAATGAATTTTCTGGTTCATTATAACATACTTATTGGTAACTTTAAAAAGGCATTTGCCAATGAAGAGTTTCGTTTTTATATCAAGGCAATAGTGATCTCCGGACTATTCGTCATGGCAATTTTGCTGGTTCAAACCGATAAGTCGGTTGAAAATGCCTTTCGAAGCTCTTTTTTCTACGTGGTTTCTATTACCTGTGGAACAGGTTTTGCAACGGAGGATTACATGCTTTGGCCTACAGCTGCATGGGTGACAATGTTCCTGCTTATTTCTGTGGGTGGATGTACAGGATCTACTTCTGGTGGTATTAAAATGGCACGCCATCTTATTGTTCTGAGAAATATTAAATCGTTAATTTACAAAACTATTCACCAGAATGGAGTTTATCCCATAAAATTTAATGGATTCACATTATCAGAAGAAAATAACCGGACAATCATCTCATTTGTACTGCTATACTTTGTCGTTTTTGTTGCGATGTCATTTCTTTTGATTATTGATGGGTTGGATGTTCCGGGTGCCGCGAGTTCTGCTGCTACCAGCCTGGCAAATGTAGGACCTGGAATCGGCTCAGTTGGTCCCGTATCTAATTTTGCCCATCTCCACGATTTTTCGAAAGTGGTGATGTCGTTTGGAATGATTATAGGGCGCCTTGAATTATTAACCTTTTTTGCGTTGTTAACTCCTGCTTTTTGGAAGTTTTAAAATTTTGGTGTGAAAACTGGTATTATGATGATTTATTGATATCTATTAAGAATGAAAAAAATTAATTTTAGAATCATCCTCAAATTGTTGAGTTTTATTTTCTTCATCGAGGCGTGCGCATTTTCGATGTGTCTGCCGGTTGCCTTCATATACAGCGAACCGCTTCAACCATTTTTATGGTCTATATTGGTCGCTTTGTTACCATCTTTCATCTTCAGGTTTTTAGCGAGGTCGAAAACAAAAGATGAAATTCAAAGCCACGAAGCGCTCTTCTCTGTGGTATTTGGCTGGTTTATAATGATTTTACTTGGAATACTGCCCTATATTTTTAGCGGAAGTATACCTCATTTCATTGATGCAATTTTTGAGTCAACGTCGGGATTTACAACTACCGGATCTTCTATATTAAGGGATATAGAGGCACTCCCTAAGTCGATTCTCTTTTGGCGAAGTTTGACGCACTGGGTTGGAGGTATTGGAATTATATCACTGGTAATTATCATATTGCCATCATTGGATGTAGGGGGTTACAGAATATTTTCTTTAGAGTCGTCTCTTCAGGAAAAAATCCATCCGCGTATTAAAACAATCGGGCGAAGCCTGCTTGCAATCTATTTATTGCTTACTTTCTCGCAGGTAATCCTGATGATGATGGGTGGGATGAACCTCTACGAAAGTATTTGCCATTCTTTCGGTACTGTGGCGACAGGAGGATTTTCTCCAAAAAACACTAGTATAGCTGGTTATTCACCCTATATTCAGTATGTAGTTACAATTTTTATGTTTTTGGCAGGTGTCAATTTTCTGGTTCATTTCAATCTTTTAATGGGTAATTTCAAGAAAGCTTTTTCGAATGAGGAACTTCTTTTTTATGCCAAAGTCATCGTTTTTTCGGGGTTATTTATCATGTCAATCCTGCTAATAAAAACGAATAAACCATTTGAAGAGGCATTTCGGAGTTCTTTTTTCTATGTGGTTTCGATTGTAACATGTACAGGATTTGCTACTGAAGATTATTTGCTCTGGCCGACTGCCGCATGGATGGGGATCTTTCTTCTCCTTTTTGCAGGCGGAAGTACGGGATCGACTGCTGGCGGTATAAAAATGGCGCGCCACTTGCTTGTGCTGAAAAATATTAAATCGATCCTTTATAAAACAGTTCATCGCAATGGTGTTTATCCCATAAAACTGAATGGCAATGTTGTGTCGGAAGAGCATAACCGGTCAATACTATCATTCGTATTGCTTTATCTTGTTGTTTTTGTGGTGATGACAATGATGTTAATACTCGATGGCTTAGATGTGCCGGGTGCTGCCAGTTCTATTGCAACCGCTTTGGGAGGCATCGGACCTGGGATCGGATCGGTTGGACCTGTATCTAATTTTGCCCATCTTCACGATTTTTCGAAAGCAATGGTTTCTTTGGCAATGTTTATCGGTCGTCTGGAATTGATCACCTTCTTTGCATTGTTTACTCCTGCATTCTGGAGGTATTAAACACAATGAAAGGATAGATTTTAAAGACCCTAATAGTTAGAAATAATCTTTAAAGGGTGGTTATTAATTGAACAAAAAGGATGTAACTTTGGGTGAATTATTTGAAAGCGGTCGCAAAATTCCACACGATCCATCATAGAGCCAAAGATATTAATTAATTAAATTTACGAAAATGATAAAATTTAATTTTCATGGATTTAAAAACACAAATAAGCAAAGGGATGCATTGCTGAATGAATCGGAACACCGTTTCAGAGAAACGCTTGAAAACCTTCCCCTTATCGCCGTCAGCCTGGATATGCAAGGACGTGTCATTTTCTGTAATGATTTCACGCTTACTTTAACAGGATGGACAGGCAATAATTTATTGGGAAAAAATTGGTTTGACACGGTGATCCATTCTGAACCAAAGGTTAAACAAATCTTTCTGGAAGGCATAATAAAGGGAGACATCCCTGCACACTTTGAAAACCATATTCTGACTCATACAGGAGAGCAGCGGCTTATTGCATGGAGTAATACGGTACTCCGGGATTTTCGGGGAAATGTTGCAGGTATTGCTAGTATTGGTGTGGACATTACTGAACGAAGCCGGCAGGAGGATGAACTGAATCTGATCAAGTTAAAACTTGAATTAGCGCTTCGATCTTCCAA
>JAAFHB010000274.1 GCA_010906965.1 Mariniphaga sp.
AGTGCAAGGAATACTAAAACACACTTTCAAAAAGCCTGCATTTTTCATTATAAGCCTGTGAATATATTATTGAAAGTCAAAAATATATTCGTTTATCAGCAGACCTAAATAAAAAAAAAGCTGCCAGATTGTACTGACAGCCTTTTAATTTATCTAAACAAAAATTTTATTGGTATTGTGAATGAGACATTTACTGGTTTGTCTTTAACTAAACCTGGTTTCCATTCCGGCATTAGACCAACAACCAATAAAGCTTCGCTATCGAATATTTCATCTGAACTTCGGACAACTTCTGCTTTTGCTACTTCGCCTCTTGTATTAACAATAAAACGAACAAACACAGTTCCTTCAATGCTCTTCTTTTTAGCGAGATCCGGATAAACCAAATGTTTACTAACCCATTCCCGCATAGCATTTATTCCACCTGGGAACGAAGGCATTATTTCTGGTTTAATAAAAACAGCTTCATCGGTATAATCAATGGGTGAATCCTCAGCAGTTGGTTTTGTATTAATTATTATTGCGCCATATTTTCCTTTCTCGCCATATCTTTCAAGTGCTGCTTTAGAACTTAATTGCATCATTGATTTGTAATTTTCAGGATTAGCAGTTTTATATTGTTCGTTAGAAATCTGCTCACCGTCGAGAAGAACTAACGGTTTATTCTCTACGGGATTTATATCGTACAATTTTTTCGCTTCGGAACCTTTGGGTGTTAATGGTTTCATCACCAACTCAACCACATCATCCTTAAAAATATCTTTGGCCAGTTTTTGTATTTTTTTGCCATCCAGTTTATTGAAAATGTCGGTAGTATATTCAGGAACTGGAGTATAGATGCCGTTGTTTACATAGCTCTTGAGCCGATCCATAATATAACCATTGCTTTTCAACTTTTCACTCACCTCTTTGAGGAAGTTCTCTTTTGTTTTATTTACCTCAATTTCTGTCACACCTTGCGATTTAAGCTTTTCAATTTCAGCATAGAGTAAGCCTTTTAAGAAATCGGCTTTCTGTGGTGCACAAGTAAAGCTCATCGAAAATTTATAATTATTTACCGGTCTGTCCCATAAAGTATTGCTTACACTAACTCCATACGTTCCACCCTCTTTTTCGCGTATGGTTTCGGTGAAACGCATTCTAAGAATGTACTGTATAGCGTTGAGGTACTCTACATTTTCGGGAGTGCAGGTATAATTACCAAAATATTGTACAAAGACCGTTGCCTTGGGATCTTTCATTTCAACAGAAATTTCTTTTCCACTATGCCCTTTTTTAGGTAAAACTTTATGATCTTTCCAAAACTCTTTTCTGTCGATATCCGGTATTGATCCGATATACTTTTCAATCAAAGGTTTCATTTTCTGCACATCTACATTTCCAACGAAAACAAAATTGAAGTCGCTGGCATCCTGATACCTGTCGTTGGCCATGGAATACGCTTTTTCGAAGTTTATTTTATCGAAATATTCGGGAGTCATAAGGCTTACCCGCGGATGATAATTACTCATTAACATCGAAAGCGTGTCAGAGAAGGCGGAGTTCGGATCGGCTTTCCGGTTTGCAAGCATCGATTTAACGCGGTCAATTGTCGATTTAAGTACGGCATCATCATGTCGTTGGGTAGTAAACGTCAGATATACAAGTTGAAGCATCGTTTCAAGATCGGCGACTGATGAGTTTCCATTTACGATTTCTTCTAACTCCATAAATAAAGAGCTAACATTGGCAACTTTCCCTGCTAACATCTTTTTTAAATCCTGTGTTGAGAAATCCCCAACTCCACAACCATTTTTAACCATTGTAACAAAATTGGCTGAAGGGAGGTCTTCGTTAGGTATGAGCGATAAACCACCATTACTGAATGCACTCATCATTACTTCGTCGGCTTTGTTATCTGTTGGTTTGAAGTAAACTTTAGCTCCATTCGCAAGGGTAAGTTTTGTGCCACCAAACGCCTTTATAAATTCTTCCTTAACCACAGGTGACCCTTTTAATTCTTTCGAAATAAGTTGACTTGCAACTATTTTATCCTTATAGGGTTCTATTGTCATCTGCTGAACTTCCGCTAAAGTATTTTTGATCTCCTCCTCAGTTGGAAGATTGATCCCTTCTTTTTCGGGTCCCTGTACAATCATTACCCTGTTTTCGTCGGTCATCCATTTAGCCGGTAATTCATTGATTTGACTTAAGGTAATGGTGGGAATGTAAGTTTTTGCCAATTCAGCCATGTATTCAATACCGGGAGCGGGATTTTCGGATGAGAAATTGTTCATGTAACCACTCACATAATTGGACGACATCGTTTTATCGCGCTCCAAATAAGCCTTTTCATAAGAGACGAGCATTCTTTTTTTGACTCTTTCGAGTTCGGTTTCGGTAAAGCCATATCTTTTAACCCGTTCGTTTTCGATCATTGCGGCTTTTAACGATCGTAGTGGATTGGCATTAAGTGCGTTGATCGAAATTGTAAAGGAACTCTGATATTCAGTAAATCCACCAAAACCCGAGTAGGCAGAATTCATTGGAGGATTTTCCTTTTGTAGTAATTCACTATATCTATCTGACATCATCGAATTGTACATCGAATTTACAATATTGCTTTTTAAGAGGTTCAGATCTTTTTTTGGAGGATCGGGAAATTTTGTGAACTGGGTAATCGAAATATTTTGTGCCTCTTTGTCGGTTGCAAATCCGATCATCAGTTCCTTATTATCGGGCACCATCACTTTAGATACAGCTGCCGGATCATTCCTTTTGGGATCGGCACCAAATAGTTTTTCAATCTTTCCTTGTATGGCTTTCTCGTTGATATCACCCACCACAATAACAGCTTGTAAGTCGGGACGATAAAAATCGCTATAAAATTTGCGTAGTAATTCCGGATCAGCATTATCTATCACATCCAAAGTTCCTATCACATTTCGGTAAGCGTATTTTGAATTATTATATAGGACTTTGTTGGTGATATCACTCATTCTGCGGCCTGCTCCACCTCGTGTGCGCCATTCTTCGTGAATAACGCCGCGTTCTTTGTTGATTTCGTCGGTTGTGTAGGAAACATTGGTGGCCCATTCGTGGAGAATAATCAATGAGGAGTCAATAAGCCCTTCCCTGATTGTAGGAACATCATTGAGGTTAAAGCAAGTGATGTTGGTGTTGGTAAAAGCATTGACACCTCTCCCAAATGAGACACCATTTTTTTCCATGTAATTCAACAGGTCTTTGTTCGGGAAATTTTTTGTTCCGTTGAATCCCATGTGCTCGCAAAAGTGAGCTAACCCGTTTTGATTGTCATTTTCATCAATTGCCCCTGCATTTACGACAAGATAGAACATTGCACGCTCTTTCGGAAGGCAATTTTTTTGGATGTAATAGGTTAAACCGTTATCTAATTTTCCATACAACACTTCAGGATTCAACGGAACTTCCTGAGCTGATAAAGCGATAGATACAAAAAAAATAATGGATACGAACAGGTTTTTCATAAATGTTTTATTAGTGGATTATGTCCGAAAGATAATCATTGTTAAAACATAATTCAGTATCTGGTTGTATAAAAATGCAATTTTTTTTCAGATGTAAAAAAAACACCTGATGGTCAAAAACCATCAGGTGCATTAGAGATCAAGTATATAATTTTAATTCAGGAATTGTTCAAAAGTACTCGATACTTTCCCCTTTAATGGCGGTAAGCAAATTATTTGCCAGACGGCTGGCTCCGATCCTGAATAGTTTGTTATTCAGCCATTCATCGCCAAGCAATTCTTTTACAATCGCAATATAGATAAGAGCATCGGCTGGATCGACAATTCCGCCTGCTGCTTTAAATCCAACCTTCTTATTTGTTTTTTCGTAGTAGTTTTTGATGGCACTACACATCGCATAAGCGGCTTCGGGAGTAGCGGCTGGTTCTGACTTTCCAGTGGAGGTTTTGATAAAATCGGCCCCGGCCTGCATTGCCAGAAGAGCGGCTTTCCAAATTTTCGAAGGAGTTTTCAGCGCGCCGGTTTCAAGGATTACCTTCAAATGTGCTTCCCCACAGGCCCTCTTTAGTATCGAAATTTCCTGAATTACAGCAGGATAATCGCCTGCAAGAAAATTTCCCAGGTTCAGCACGATATCAATTTCGGTGGCACCTTTCTCTATTGCCATTTTGACTTCCATCACCTTGATATCCAAAAAGGTCTGCGACGAAGGAAATCCGGCACAAACTGATGCCAGCTTTATTCCAGGTGTCTTCAGATTTTTTTTAACTGATTCGACCAATGTTGGATAGACGCAAATGGCCGCAACGTTGGGTAATCCGGGAAATTCATCCTTGAACCTGGAAACATTCATTGCAAATTTTTCTCCCTGAATATGATTGTCGGTTGAATTAAGTGTGGTCAAATCAATACATGAAAGGGCCAACTCGTACCATTGGCGGCTTTTCAATTCTCCCGACTTTTCAACAATATTCGCAACTGCCTTTTCAACCTCTCCTTCCGGGAACTCCCGTTCCACATTACCTAAAAGCCATTTCATAGTTTTATCGTATTAATATTTAAGCAAATAATTTATCATTATTTAAATGACGAAGTTGGTCACGCTCCGTTTTTTTCGCCATGTTTTTTACAAATGCCTCGGTGAGATCAACCCCGGTTTGATTTGCCAGACAGATGATCACCCAAAGCACATCGGCCAGTTCGTCATCCAGATCGCTATCCGATTCGCCGGCTTTAGCCGACTGATCGCCATATTTTCGGGCAATAATCCGGGCAACCTCACCAACCTCTTCGGTAAGAATGGCCATATTGGTCAACTCGCTGAAGTATCTTACACCATATTTTGTGATCCAGGCATGAACCTCCGATTGTGCATCCCTGATTGTAGTATTCTCATGCATCAGAAGAATTTTTTGTTTTATAAGAATTCCCGCACGGGCAGGAGTAACTCATTTTAAAAATCTTTGTTCTTAGAATCGATGATGATTGTTACGGGTCCGTCGTTGACCAACCCGACAACCATATGAGCCCCAAATACGCCGGTTTGTACTTTTTTACCAAGATTTTCTGATAAAGTTTCTACAAATTGGTGATAAAGCGGAATTGAAATATCGGGTGGGGCAGCGTTGATATACGATGGACGGTTTCCTTTTTTTGTTTTGGCATGAAGTGTAAACTGACTTACCGCCAAAATTTCGCCGTCAATATCATGTACCGATAAGTTCATGACTCCCTGCAGATCATCAAAAACCCGCAATTGAGTGATTTTTTTGCAGGTCCAATTCAGATCATCAACAGTATCGGTAGCTTCGAAACTGGCCAGCACAAGTAGACCTAGCCGGATGGACGATATTTTTTCTTCGTCAATCGTTACTGAAGCCTCTGATACGCGTTGGATAACAACTCTCATAATTACTGATTTAATTCAAAGATAATGGTTTGATCGGAGAATCCATATATTGAACAGCGCGAGAGCGGGCTCAGGCGAGGAGAGGTGTTGCGGATGCTGCAGTTTCGAAAACAGCATATCAATCAGTTCATAATTTTTTATTCTCAATTGTTTGGAGTACGGGAATGAAAAACTCAACCTTGCCGCATTGAGGGCAAACAAAGAGGTCGAAGGAATCTTTGTTGACAAAAAGTTCAAAAAGATCGCCAAAAGCTCCCCATCGTGTTCCTTCATGAAATTCGTGATTGCCGGAAAACAACATTGGAATTTCACATCTTAAGCATTTAATTTGTGCGTAGTATTGCGTCGGTGTCAGATCAGGCTCTTCAGGTTCGATCACTTTTTGATCAATAAAACTATATTGGCATTTCCAGCAGATTTCAAATCCCGGTTCAATTTCGGTATCGCAGTTCGGGCATTTTTTCATGTCATATGGTTTAGATTGAAAGACGAAAAAAAGAAGACAACCTGATGGCTGCCTTCTTTTCAAAAAGATTTATGATAAAGCTGCAATTCCCGACCCAATCATATTGGCACTTTCAATTTCGGCAATATTCACCTTCACGTTTTTATGTCCCATTTCGGCAAGTAGGTCTTTTAATGTGGCTTTCACAACTTTGTTATAGTTTTTACAATCGGTTACT
>JAAFHB010000275.1 GCA_010906965.1 Mariniphaga sp.
TGGTTATAGCTTTTCTCGGCGCCAATGGTTGTTTCGGGACCATGTCCGCAGTAAACCTTCGTATCGGGATCGAGCACCAGCAGTTTTTCCTTAATTCCGGCAATCAACTGTTCATGATTTCCTTTTGGAAGATCGGTACGACCGACAGATCCACAAAAAAGAATATCTCCGGCGATCAGCAGCTTATCATCTTCGGAATAAAATGCCACACCACCCGGAGAATGTCCGGGAACATAAATGACTTTCAGCGATGAATTTCCGAATTCTATGGTATCGCCATCAGCGAAAAAGCCGCAAGGCAATGGTGGTTTCGGCATCGACATGCCGAACATTAATGCCTGATTGGATGCCTGCTCCACAAGGTAGTTATCTTCCTGATGGATCTCACTTTGGATGCCCCATGTCTTTTCAACAAAACCATTTCCCATCAGGTGATCGAAATGGCCATGTGTATTTAACAATTTGACTGGCTTTAAACGGAGTAATTCTATGAATAACCGCAGTTTTTCTTCCTCGTGCGGATAGAAACAAGCCGGATCAATAATCACACATTCGAGCGTTTCGTCCCACAATACGATCGCGTTTACCTCGACTGGATTAAATGTGAATTTCTTAATGTTCATAGTATATCGGTTTAAGCTTTTATAAATAAATGTAATAGAACAAACTGCCTTCAGCGGAAGCTATCATTACACCAGTAAAAACATCAGCGCCAGAAGACGCGGCGAAGGTAGAAAATGTATCAGTAAGATCCCCTTTATTGTTCATCATTAACCGGAGCATTCATTTCCTCCAGTATTTTAATAATCTTATCTAATTTATCTACTTCAAGTTTATTCAAAATTTTTGTTAATTCTTCAATCTCCTTCTTTGCTGCTACATTGGTTTTATAATCAACCTGGGCATGCATCCTGTCCCTTTCGCTTTGCCTGTTTTGCGACATCATAATAATAGGTGCCGCATAGGCTGCCTGGGTTGAGAAAACAAGATTCAACAATATGAAAGGGTAAATATCCCAATGGTACATCCAACCGATCAGGTTTAAACCCATCCAAAGTATTACCAGAACTGTTTGAATGATAATAAAGCTCCATGAACCCATTCCATTAGCCACAGAATCAGCTATACGACTACCAAAAGTTCGAGCTTCCGAATGTTTTTCGTGCCAGTTTTTCCCACTTACTGTTTTGACTGAATTTTGTTTATCCATTTGAAATTTATCTATAAAATTACGGTGCATTACCTTTTAACAATCTCTATTTCATGATTGTTGTTATTCCAATCTTTTTTGACTCCAACCCGAAATCAGTTAATACAAAATTAATACAATTAACAAACCTGATTTGAAGTTTCAAAATAAGTTTATGATCTTGATTGGGAATCATTCTGCAAGCTCGACGAAATACTCAGCTTCATCAAAAACAATTCATTATAAGCCGACGCATCATAAAATTTAAAAGGCCATTGCAAACCTGTTTTGCGATGGCCTTTTCTGATTACGATTTACCCTAATTGTAAAAAATTTAATACTGAATAAAAGAAGAGGAATGTCTCAATACTCGGTTTTAATAAACATTTATTTCATACCTCATTATTATTCTTTCGGACCTTCTGTTTCAGACTTGTCTTTTGAAACCGGTTCAAGCGCATGGTAAGTTTTGCGACTTAATGAGATAAAGATTTTAGTCCGATTATAGATCCAATAAGCGTTATAATGAAAAATATTCGCCAAAAACTTACCGGTTCTTTGAATACAAAAATCCCTATTAATACAGTTCCGACTGCTCCAATGCCTGTCCATACCGCATAAGCTGTCCCAATTGGTAAAGTCTGAGTTGCTTTAATCAAAAGAAGCATACTTACTGTCAGGCAAATAAAAAAACCACTATACCACCAATAAACTTCGTTTCCAATTGTTTCTCTTGCTTTTCCCAGGCAAGTAGCAAAACCAACTTCAAATAGTCCTGCTATAATAAGCATCATCCAATTCATGTTTTCTATCATTAATTTACCGTTAAAAGAGATTCCAATAATCAGCAAAATGAAACCCTCATGAGCCAATGCCCGCCAATGAACATGAAAGAATATTCAAAAAATGTCGAATAGCTACCTTTTCTTAACTTCATAAAGGTCAAGTCGCCGGTCTTTGAGATTTTTTACTCCGCCAAAGCTATGAAGCTCCCTTAAAAGATCCAGATCGACATCAGAGATTAAGATCATCTCTGTATTTGGTGTTGCTTCCGATTTGATACCTGTTGTAGGGAAAGCAAAATCGCAGGGAGTAAATACCATCGATTGTGCGTACTGAATGTCCATGTTGTGAACCTTGGGTAAGTTTCCCACACTGCCGGCAATCGCCACATAACATTCATTCTCAATTGCACGTGCCTGCGCACAATACCTCACGCGTGAATAACCATTTTGGGTATCGGTTAAGAATGGGACGAATAAAATATCCATTCCTTCATCAGAAAGTAATCGGCATACTTCGGGAAACTCAACATCATAACAAATAAGGATTCCTATTTTACCGCAATCGGTATCATAGGTTTGTATTTTATTTCCGCCTGTCATTCCCCATGCTTTTACTTCATCGGGCGTCATATGTAGCTTTTCGTATCGCTCGACAGAACCATTGCGCCGGCACAAATACCCTGCGTTGTAAAGTGTATCACCCACCAGTTCGGGCATACTTCCTGTGATGATATTGATATTGTAAGCGATGGAAAGTTTTGAGAACTCCTGAATAATAGGTGCAGTATATTCAGCCAGCTTTCTGATTGCATCGGCTTCGCTCAGTTGATTGTATTGAGCCATCAGCGGCGCATTGAAAAATTCGGGAAACAATGCAAAGTCACTTTTATAGGCACTTAATGTATCTATAAAGTATTCGGCCTGCTGCATCAGCTCATTGATATTCTTGTAAGGTCGCATCTGCCATTGCACCAAACCCAAACGGACTATTTTCTTAATATCCTTTGTACTTTTCGATGGCTTCTCGTAATAGATATTGTCCCACTTTAATAGAACAGCATATTCACTCGAAGCTGCATCACCTTCGAGATATCCTTTTAGAACTCTTACAGGATAAAAATCGTTCGATAACTGAAAGTTGAGAACCGGATCGGAAATTTTCTTCGATTTTACTTTCTCGATATATTCCTTGGGACTCAACTCTTCCTGATACTTGTGATAATTGGGAATCCTTCCGCCAAATTCAATTCCCTTTAAGTTCAGCTTTTCGCAAAGTTCTTTCCGGTAATCATACAAGCGCCGTCCCAGCCTTAATCCTCTGAATTCGGGTTTGATAAATACATCAATTCCATATAATGTATCACCATTTTTTGTGTGAGTGGTAAAGGTGTAATTCCCCGTAACTTTTTTGTAAGTGTGCTGTTCTTCGAATTTTTCGTGATCGATGATAATTGACAACGCACAACCGGCAATATGTCCGTTTACCTTAATCACAATTTGACCATCGGGAAATTTGTTGAGTAAGGTTTGGATTTGAGTCTCTTCCCAGTAGGGATCGGGAATCGCCTGATAGGCAATTATCATTGCCTGTTTTAATTCCTGATAATCATCAATAGTTAAGAACGCGAGTTCTATATCTTTAATTTTTCGCTTCATCATAAATAAATAACGTTGTGCCCTTGCACAATTCTATAAAATTGGAATTTCAATTTCCGGCATGCAAAGGCAGGACAAAGATAGTACAATCCGATCGAGTGCAGATATAGCTAATCAATCGGCCATAATATGACTTGGAGAAGATAAAAGTTAATGTGTTTAATAATTTTTTGAACTCCTGCAACTACGGTTTTATTTTAATCTGATAATCCTGTCAACAGCGGAACAAATATAAATCCACCTTTATCATCCTCCGTATATTCAGTTTCGCTAATCCGTGTAATGATTTTCATAATCTGCAAATCACTTTTTCCAACAGGAATAACCATAATTCCTCCAACCTTCAGTTGCTGTTTGAGTGGTTCAGGAACAAAAGAAGCTCCGGCAGTAACAATAATCTTATCGAACGGACCATATGTTGGAAGTCCAAGATAACCATCACCATAAAAGAATTGTGGCCGATAACCTAACGACGGAAGGAGATTCTGTGCAAATTCATAAAGCGCTCTTTGTCTTTCAATCGTGAAAACTGTTGCGCCCATCTTGCATAAAACAGCCGACTGATAGCCGGAGCCAGTTCCAACTTCAAGAACCTTATCGAATTTCTTAATCTGTAGTGATTGTGTCTGAAATGCAACCGTATAAGGTTGTGAAATTGTTTGCCCGGAAGCAATCGGAAATGCCTTATCGATGTATGCAAACTGTATGAAACTATTGTCCATAAATAAATGACGCGGAATAGAACCAATTGCGTCGAGTACATTCTCGTCTGTTATCCCTTTTTGTTTGATTTCAGCGACCAATTTGCGCCGCATTCCTTGATGCCTGAAAGTATCGTCTATCTTAACCATTAATTGTTTAAAATCATAAATTACCGCAAAACATTTTATTGCCATAAAACATCCTGCAAAGAAATTAATTGCAAAATAAGGCTGAAGATCTGCGCTGAGAAAATGTTGAATTGCAAAATTACCATAAAATCGGGCTTTGTCAACATATAACGGTTGATAAAAACCGAAAGGATCATGATAAACCGTCAAAGGATAAAAGTATATTTGTTTCAGAATGTTAAGCGCGGCAATTATACTACCCGGAGAAGCAGAAATGCTCCCCTTTGATTCACTTCGTGCGATTGAAGGAGTGGAATGGGATGGAATTTTCTATTCCGGGAAGAAAACGCACCCTGCTTTTGACCGGTCGCTTATATTTTCATCGCCCGAAATCATCCCTTTAATTTGTGATCTGTTAATTGTAGTAGACCCCGCCTTCTGCACCTCGGATTATCTTTCGTTTGCCATACGAAACGGATGCCATTTGTTTTTGTCGGATAAACTAATACTTACAACCGAAGAGCGCAAACAGCTTATCAATCTTGCCAATGAAGGGGGAACTTATATTCAGATTCAAAACAACTTTCTTTTTCATCCTTTTCAGGAAAAAATAAGAAGTCAAAACAACCGTACTATTTTTATTGAAGCAACGCAATCAGCACCGGCCAAGCCAGATCGATTGAACGAACTGCTCCAAAACAATTTACTGATGATTTTAAGAGCAGCCGCCTCCCCTATTCATAAGCTGAATGTTTTTTGCGGCACGGTTCCATCAAGGCAACCTGATGTTTTAAATATTCATATTAATTTCAAAAACGGTTCGGTTGCAACATTAACATTGAAGTTTATTGAACAGCAAGAGGCACATATTTTGTCGATTCATGCGCGTGGTCAGGTAACAACCTTCAATTTTATAAAGAATAAAATATCCCATTCGCCTATTCCAGCATTAAAAAGCGTCGTATCAAAGACATCTCCCGATCCGTTACAGGAGCAGATCACCGACTTTGTGAAGAATATTACAGAAAAGAATAACCCGGGATTCAGTCTTGATGACGAGATACAAGTTTTTTTATTGATGGAAAAGATCAAAGAAAAGATTGAGATCGCCTCATTTACGATACACTAACTTCTGACAGAATGAAAATCACGCATCTTGCCATTTGGACGAATGACCTGGAAAAATTACGCGATTTCTATTGTAATTACTTCGGAGCCAAACCGAATGAGAAGTATTTTAATCCAGTTAAACAATTTTCTTCTTACTTTTTGACATTTGAAAACGGTAGTTGCAGTCTGGAATTGATGAATAAGCCCAATCTGGATCATTCGGAATCGGATGCATTAACAGGATTGGCTCATTTTGCTTTTTCGGTAGGGTCAAAAGAGCAGGTTGATTTGTTCACATCTCAACTTCGTGAAGCAGGAATTAAAGTAACCGGTGAACCACGATGGACGGGAGATGGCTTTTATGAAAGTGCCATTGCCGATCCGGATGGAAATATTGTGGAGATTATAATTTAAGGTCTGCTGAAAAACGAATATATTTTTGACTTTCAATAATATATTCACAGGCTTATAATGAAAAATGCAGGCTTTTTGAAAGTGTGTTTTAGTA
>JAAFHB010000020.1 GCA_010906965.1 Mariniphaga sp.
GTCCGAAAATCTCATCATAAGTGCGGTTTTCCTTCGAGATAAAAACCAGGTATTTGATCGGCGATTCTTTTTCGCCTCCATAAATTGGAATAGGATTTCCAGCTCTTCGCTTTTGCACTTTGCGATAATCTTCAATTCGGTAATTGTTGCTGATAACCTGTTCGGTAAGACCTTGAAGTTGTTTGTCAGAAGGAATATCCATTACAGAAACCGTTCCTTTCATTAAATTGCCAATGTAGCTTCCGGCATTTCCTTCCTTAAATATTTTACCACCGTTTGGACCGCTTCCAAAACCTTTTGCATTGCTGATCACCAGCGTTTTGCCGTCGGGCGTAACTTCAAGTTTTGATGGAAACCAGCCTGATGGAATATGACCAATAACTTTAAGTGAAGGAATATCAATAACTCCGATAGCATTTACTCCTGATTCGGCGACATAAAGTCTTTTCTGATCGGGTGAGATGGCCAGTCCGAAAGGGATAACACCACGAAACTGTTTCACCGCAGGATGCAATTTAAGCGATATCTCTGTGGCAATTGTATCGTGAATGACATCGATCACCGAAATATTGTCGTTTGTTCCATTGCTTACAAAAACATATTTGTCGGTAACAGCCATTGAATTAGGACTCGCTCCACCAACTGCCGGAATCCCTTCGATAATTTCACCTACAAGCACACCCGTTTTTATCTTAGCCCGAATTTCGGGTTTGGCCGGATTTTTCAATGAAAACGCCCACACCGAAAATGATTCGGGCACATTCGGGTCACCGAGTCCCGGAACATCCAGTGAATCAATGCGAATTCCTTTCTTCATCTCCTCCGTTCCGTAACCAAATGGAGGAAAATCGAGTGCCTTTTTGTAATCTTTTTCGGCTTCTATATTCCCTATTTTGCTGTATTCGAACATTCCCACATTGGCAACATAGACTTTTTGATTGTCGGACGAAAGAATCACACCAAACGGATATCGCCCGGTTTTTGCACTTCCGATGATCTTTTTTTGTTGCGTATCAATCACGATTAAACGAAATAGCATTTGATCGACAGTGTACAAATACCTGCCATCCTTACTCAGTTTCATATCGCCAATATATCCATTCGGAGCTTTCTGCCCTGTTTCCGATATTGAACAGTCTATCGAATCAAGTTTAGCCCCCGAATCGACAGAAAACATATAAATCTTATTTTCCTGCCCTCCTGCCACATAAACGATTTTATTATCCGGAGAAATTGCCAGTCCCATAAAAACGGAAGCCAGCACTCCTTCATCAGTTGACGGACCCGGAGGAACCTGCAAAACAGTAGGATGAACTGATTTAAGGTTTTTTATAATTGAAATTGAAATTGGTGAGGTACCTGAATTGGCTGTTACTGCAACTGTTCCGTCAGCGCTCAGTGTTAATCCGAACGGATGAGGCGCCACTTCAACCGATCTCCCGAAAGGAGTGATAAAACGGCCATTAGGAATGACTGTTTCCCCCTTTTTGTGAATTTGAGTGTATAAACTTCCCGAGGGCGAAGAAGCAACCTTCAGTTTGGAAGATGTCGGTTGTCCGAATGAAGAATTGATTATCAGGCAAAAAATGAAAATAAAAATGCTTTTTAAGTTCATGGGATTACGGTTTTTAAGAAATATAAATGTAGCAGTTTATTGGTTAAAAAAATACACATCAAATCCGGTTGCAGCAATCAATCTTTAACAATTTAACCGATTTGATACGGATATTACCGAATATTTCGCAGATTAAACGAAAGTATTCGGTTAATATCCGACTGTAAATGTGATTCTTACTTAATTTTAGTAACCTATGCTGCCAATCCCGATATGACCAACTAAAATTCTTACGACAATAAATGCCAGTAATGCCTTTTAATGCTTCAACCATTTAATTGATTGAACTCATGGGAATCGCTACGGGACAATATAATTATCGCATTTTACTTGCGTTGATAAGCGTAATGGTTTTATTATGGGTTCCTGCAAGAGGGCAGATATCAATAACCTCAGCAACCTATTTTCAGGATTTTAACACCCTTGTAAATACTGGTTCATCAACCGTATTGCCAGAGGGATGGGCGTTTAATGAGACCGGATCAAACGCAAATTCAAATTATGCTGCGGGTTATGGATCAATTTCAACAGGTGATACTTATAGCTTTGGAACTGGTACGTTAACGGATAGGGCGTTTGGAGGTCTGCGGTCAACCAATCTCGTTCCTATAATTGGAGCCTCATTTACCAACAATACCGGAAGTACCATTAACGAAATCACCATTGAATACACTGGGGAACAATGGAGGCTCGGTGCGGCAGACAGAGTTGACCGTTTGGATTTTCAATATAGCTTGAATGCAACCAATCTCACGATCGGCGCCTGGATAGATGTTGACGCTCTTGACTTTACTTCTCCAATTACTGCTGGTATTGTTGGAGCATTAGATGGCAATATCGAAGCGAATAAATTAAATATTACAGCAACAATTACCGGACTTAGTATTCCGGGTGGAGCCAGTTTTTGGATAAGATGGAATGACGTTGATGCAGCAGGATCTGATGATGGTTTAGGAATTGATGACTTTTACCTTAGCGCCAATTCGACCTGCAATGTGAGTATTTCAGGGTATGTACCTTCTGCAGGACCAGCTGGTACAATCGTTTCAATAACAGGAGCTAACTTTACAGGTGTATCTGCGGTTTATTTTGATGGAATACTCTCTCCGCTTTTTACTGTTAATTCGGCCACCTCAATCACTGCGACCGTACCTGAAAGCGCTAATTCAGGACCAATTACGATTTATAAGTCATGCACCGCAGCAAGCATGGGAAGTTTTAATGTCCTCAAAAACTCCTGTACGACGGGAGCGACCGACCTGTTCATTTCAGAATATATTGAAGGCTCCTCTAATAACAAAGCAATTGAAATAGCAAATTTTACAGGCAATGCGATCAATTTGTCGGGTTATACTGTTGCGGGATATTTTAACGGCAATTCCTCGCCAAATACATTTATCACACTACCAAATGTTGAACTTCCTAACAATCAAGTATGGGTAGTTGTACCCTCCAATGCTACGGATGCCTTAAAGACATATGCAAATCAAATTACGGGTATAGGTTGGTTTAATGGTAATGATGCAGTTGTTCTGAAAAAGGGTGCAGCTGATATTGATATTTTTGGGAACATCGGATGCGATCCGGGTGTCGGATGGGAATCTGGCGGACTACAAACCAATGATGTTACGCTGGTGCGAAAACCCAATATATTTAACGGAATAACATCCAATCCTCCGCCTTGTACTTTTCCAACTTTAAGTACAGAGTGGGATCAATACCTGATAGATGATTTCTCTCATTTAGGTAATCATACTGTTACTTACTCTGCAACCCCTCCAACAATCACTAACCAGCCAGGTAGCGCGACAGTCTGCGTTGGTGCCTCTACTCCATTATCAATAATAGCAACAGGAGCTGTTTCGTACCAATGGAAATGGCTGAACGGAGGTGTATGGCAAAATGTAACGGACTTGGCAGGCACTTATTCCGGGGCAACAACCCCATCATTAATCATAATCGGTTCGATGGGGCTGAATGGGATTCAATATTATTGTGAAGCATATTCAACAACTCACTGTCTTACGGCATCCAATTCGGTACAGTTGACAGTTAATCCATTGCCGACGACATCTGCCATTAATCATCATTAAGATAGATATAAGTAATTAACAAATAGAATTAAAACCAATCAATTAAAAACGATTAATCATGAAAATTCGGATAAAACAGTTACGATGGCTTAGCCTGTTGCATTTCCCGGCCTACCTCGGTGGACAGGAGTACCGGTTATCGCAATACGCCTTGTTCCGACGAACTACGGCACTACTGCATTTAGACGATATATATAAAACCTTAAAATATAAATTATTAAAAGATCAAATTATGAAAACAAAACTTCAATTTTCACGATTGCTAGTGCTGCTTATGCTAACCCTATGTACATTTGGAGCGTGGGCACAGACAAGCCAAACTACAACACAGACCGTGTGCATTGGAAGCGAACCATATCTTGTTGATGCAAGTCCAATTGCCGGAGCAACATATGTTTGGTCAGTTTCTGGCGGAGGTTCAATAACTGCCGGAAATGGTACACGTAGCATTTCCATTAATTGGACTTCTTCGGGTGGACCGTATACTGTTACAGTTTTTACAAGAGCAAATGGGTGCGATGGTCCGCCAACTACTGTTGCAGTAACAGTAACACCGACGGTAACTATATCCGCTTTCTTACCTGCAACTTCTATACGATGTCAGGGAGCAGGTACGGAAACAACCACTACTACTGCAACAAATTCAACAGGTATCTCCTACAGCCTGGATGCAGCAAGTTTAGCAGGTGGAAATACGATAAATGCAGGTACTGGTACAGTGACTTATGTAGCAGGCTGGAGTGGAACGACCACCATCACAGCCAGTGCCGCAGGATGCAACGGACCGGCAACTACTAATCATGTTGTAACAGTAACACCGACGGTAACCATATCCGCTTTCTTATCGGCAACTTCAACACGTTGTCAGGGAGCTGGTACGGAAACAACCACAACTACTGCGACTAACTCAACAGGTATTACCTACAGTCTGGATGCCGCAACCTTAGCCGGTGGAAATTCGATAAATTCAGCAACTGGTGCAGTGACTTATGTAGCAAGCTGGAGTGGTACGACCACCATCACTGCTAGTGCAGCAGGATGTAACGGACCGGCAATTACTACTCATGTTGTAACTGTAACACCGACGGTAACCATATCTGCTTTCTTACCCGCAACTTCAACACGTTGTCAGGGAGCAGGTACGGAAACAAACACTACTACTGCAACTAACTCAACAGGTATCACCTACAGCCTGGATGCAGCAGCCTTAGCCGGTGGAAATACGATAAATGCAGCAACTGGTGCAGTAACTTATTTAGCAGGCTGGAGTGGAACGGCCACCATTACAGCAAGTGCTGCAGGATGTAATGGTCCTGTTACTACAACACTAACGGTGACTGTTTACCCAACGCCAACTACATCGCCAATCTGGCACGACTAATTTGTTTAAAAACATGGATAATAAAATAAATCAAACCATGAAGAACATACTGTCCTCTGCCTCAATGGCAGTTGGGCGGTATGTCCGTGGCTTTTTGGTTGGCAGGCAACCAAGGGCACCAGATCTGCATTAGAATCAGACGATATCAAGGTTGGTACTGTTTGGAAGCTTATGAGATAGTTTCAGAATACCGGTTTTATAAAGCCTGAAATTTATGTTGAAATGGTTTCGACATATGATCATGTTGGCTATTGTGCTGTTTAGTTGTCTGGAAGTTGGAGCGCAGATGGCTATGCCGGATTATGTATATATGGGATCCACAAAGCATTATAATGTTAATCCTACTTCCGGCTCAACCTATACCTGGAAAATTGATGGAATCGTACAATCTTCATCCACAAATGAAATTGATCTCACCTGGAACAATGCCGGAAAATTTTTATTGTCGGTGCAGGAACATTCAGTCGCGGGATGCGATGGCCCTGCACAAACGGGAGAGGTGTATGTTTACCAATTTACGCTGCCAGATCGTCTTACTGAATGTGTCGAAAACATTCACAATGCCTTCTACAATGCTGTTAATAAAGAGATTGTTATTGATCGTCCTGATTATTGTACATTTAGTTCTGGAGATACAAGGCTCGATTTAAGCCCATCCAATTTTGCAGACATCATCCCGTCACCGTGTCCAATAGAAATCCATTGGCAGATTGATTTTTCACCAACTCCAGATCATATAACACATAATTTGGTAACCAAACCATCTGTTTCCGGCATTGGTCAGCCTTCCACCTATGGAAGCGAAATACTATTCCCAGGTGATGGGGTAGATTTCAACGACGTAGTTCACACGATAACTTATCAGATTGTCGATTGTCACGGCCATATTTCTTATACAAATACCCAAACTATAACGATCAAACCAAGACCGAAGATATTATAAAAGTCAATGAATGAAATTATTAAATATTAAACAAAATGGAACAGATTAACAGGTGTAAAACAGAGGTGCACAACCAAAATAGCCGTGGTATCACTGACAACTGTCCATGTCAGTACAGAATATCAACCCGCATCGTATTCAACCAGGGTTTGCAAAATATCTTGCCGATACTGTACAAGGGGAAGAGTCCGCCTTACAGGTCACGCATTCCGGGAAAGCAGCCTGGGAGGACTGATAGGGGACTATGATCAACAAGCCCACAAACAATTAATAATCAATGATAAAGAATTATTTCAAATCAATTACAATCAATATTTAATTTTTATAACAATTTAATTTTTAAGGTCATGAAAAAGCAAATTTTATTACTCGTTTTGGCTTTTTTCGTTTCTGTAACTGCCTTTGGGCAAATGAAAGCCGGTTCCGCACCATTACCGTTGGTAGGATGTACAAATGATGCTTTGCATCCGTTAGCAGGGGTACCTTACAATTATAAGGCTGCGGTAACTCCAACAGGAGGAAATTATCAATGGTGGGCTACTAAAGATTTTGACTTTATAAAAGACAATGCTGGCGTCACTGTCAATAATTCAGATAAAAAACTTACGGTTGGAACGGATCTGATTTCCACGAGTGCCAGCTATGGTACTACATCTACCACAGATAATGTAGATATTACATGGTCAAGCGCAACAATAACAGGTACTACTGTCACCTCCCCAACTTTTGTGGTTGTGCAGTATGATGCAGCAACTCCATCCTGCGCCAACAATCTGAAAGTTTATCCAATTCTACCCATCAATGGATTCACAGTTGATATCAAGAACATGGACCAGGCGAAAGCATCACTTGCATATGCGGCTTCCTATTCAACATGTGTCTCCAACATAGCCAGTGCAAAATATGATGCAGTTTCAAAAGTGGTGGTTACTGATTACGGTAAAAATGTACTCTATTTTGAGGTTGTGGCTTCAAATTTCACTGGCAGTTACACTCCTTCATTCCAGGTTGCAGGTCTTGCACCAACTGGTCAAACAGTTGCTTCACTTGAATTGTATACCGACGCAGCTTTTGCCACAACTGCGATTCCAACAACTTTAACTGCCGGAGTTTATAGTCCAGCTGCACCACTTACTGTTGATGCATCAGTTACAAATACAACAAACGGGGTTTCGGTTTATGTAAAGTTAACAATCGCCAACGGTACCCATGAAACGTTAACTGACGATGCTATCACATTAGCTGTTAATGGAATAAATGCATCCGGCGAAAAAGATGTAGTCAATACAGCTTGTATTACACAAACAGATTTTGAAGATACTGCAACACAGACTTTAACAAAACGTCCAACTATCGTGTCGGTTCCTACTGGTTTATTTGTAACCCCGTAGTTTATTGGACTTGATTATTTATTGAAAAAGAAGCAAAGTGGTTAAGAACAGAGATGTACCTCCCATGTGCCGGGCCAGAGGCGATCCCTACGTGAAGTTTAAGGCTCGCGGTGATCCTTACTCCGGCAACTGCAAACGAAGCAGGGCATCAACTGAATGTGCTCACAGCATGTCGTTTAATCGGTCTATTTTGCCGGTAAAGGAAAGGTATGAACAGTTATCAATGAACAGTTATCAGTGAACAGTTATCAATGAACAATCATTAAATGAAACGTCTGTTACACGATATTATGCGTCTGGGGCTGGTAGTAATGCTACCACTGTTGCTGGCTTTAGCGCCCGCCATGGCTCAGACCGTCGTGTACCAGGGCGAAATAACTCCATTGTCTGTAGTTGAATTTCCAGGCAACACTTACGAATGGGAATTGTACAGTGATTTAACCGTCGACTTTGCGAAGGTTCCTGGCAATTGTCCTGCGACTTCAGCCACTTTTACAGGAAGCAATACTGCAGCCAGCGTGAATGTTAATTGGCTGCAACCAGGCATCTATTTCTATAAAATTACGGTACATGATGCTATTCAATGCGTCATGAACTTTAAAATAGGAATGATAAAAGTACTCCATGTTGATCTGAAAGCCATCATAACCGGAGAGTCGTTAGCTGGTGCATGCCGGCTGGTAAAGCTTGACGCATCAGAATCTGTGGGTGATTTAGTTAAATATGAATGGTCATCAATCAATCAGGGTGGTACATTAACCAGGGGAAATGGTTTAACCACAGAATTCCAGCTTTCACCTTCTTATACAGGCTCGCTTCCTGCCGATTTCAATGTTAAACTTGTAGTGACCGATCGCCTGGGGAATACGCAAAGTGATATTATCAGCATCAAAGTCGATCAGCTTCCAATTGCGGAGGTTTACTCTTCGGGCAAAATTGATAAAGACGGCACAATGATCGTTGATGCGGTTATTACTATTGGCAGTGCTCAGAACTATAGGTGGTATACTTCCGAAGGGAAAATTGTTGGTCCCGATAATGCGTCAACTGCAAAATTATTTGGATCGGGAATCTACTCGCTCGAAATAACCGATAATTATGGATGTGTAATTAGGAAGAATTTTAATTTCCCGGCTGAAGTCTATCAAATACGTGCAAATCCAGACTTTGCCAAATTACCGTGGGTCAAGGATACGACCATTTATGTATTGGCAAATGACGTGTCAACTGCTGGTTTCATTCCTGGAACATTACACGTTACCGTACCGCCTGCACGAGGTGTCGCACAAGTAAATGTCGATGGTTCAATAACCTATTCTCCACGAGAAAGAGGACCGGGCCGCGATCAGTTCGTTTACGAAGTGTGCGATGCGGTGAACTTATGCGCCTCGGCTTCTGTAACAATCGACATTTATGACATTACAACTATTCCGGAAGGTTTTTCTCCGAATGGAGATGGTATAAATGACCATCTTATATTCGGTGGACTCGAAAATTATCCTCAATCGAAGTTCTCTATCTACAATCGATCGGGTCAGCTTATTTACCAAAGTCTCGACTACCAAAATGACTGGGACGGTAAAACCATTGAAAAATCAATGACCAACCTTCAAACGATTCCAAGTGGCGTCTATTACTACGTGCTTAAACTGGGAGGTACAACCCGTATTGTAAAGGGATTTATCTATATTGGCTATTAGGCAAACGAAAAACTAACCACCACCAAATAAATATCCTTAAAATTCATTAGAGTACCCTGATGGAACGATTGGAAGAATTGTAGCGGGAGCGTATATGCAATCCAAAAATTCATAATTATTTCAAAAGCAACTGAATATTAAAATAAAGAGTCCACTCCGAAAAGTATTATTTTGCCACCAAGGCACAAAAGCACAAAGATTCACTCAGTTTAAATATCTAATATTCATTTTTTTGTGAACCTTAGCGTCTTGGAGACTTAGTGGCATTCTTTATCTTTTGACTTATAGGAGTGGACTCAATAAAAGGGAATACAAATCCGGGTTCAATTCCAAAATGAATTGCAACTACCGGAAATAATCAGTTGAATTCTTAATCATTCTTCTTCAGGTATTTAATCATCATCTGTTTCAATTCTTCTGATTTAATAGGTTTCGTAATATAACCATTGCAGCCGGCAGCTATTGCTTTTTCCTTGTCGCCTTCTAAAGCATAAGCCGTTTGTGCAATGATAATGACGTCTTTGTTAAATTTTCGTATCTGCCTGGTGGCTTCATAGCCATCCATTTCGGGCATCAGTATATCCATCAGCACCAAATCAATGTCTGGATTATTTAAGCAAGCGGCCACTGATTTTGTTCCGGTTTTTACGCTAATAATTTCTCTTCCGAATTTATGGACAGCTAGCGAAATGAGCCTTTCTGAAGGTTCATCGTCTTCGGCAATTAAAATTTTCAACTTTTTCACAGGAGTCACTTCAACGGGAGTCAAAACTTCATTTTCTGCATTTTTTTCTTCCATCTTTATGCTCTTGTACGGAAGGGTAAAATAAAAGATGCTTCCTATGCCCACTTCGGATTCCACCCATATTTTTCCTCCAAGCATTTCAATATATGCTTTGGAAATTGACAAGCCTAAACCTGCTCCCTGCCGTGCCATTTTATCGGCAATATCGGCTTGAATAAACCGTTCGAATATGGCTTTCTGCCTGTTTACCGGAATACCAATTCCTGTATCTTTCACATAAAACTCCACTTCGACAGGCTCATTATCCTTTTTTAGAATATAGCCAAATTCTATCGAACCTTTTTCACTGTATTTGATGGCATTTTTTATAAGGTTAGTCAATATGGCATAAACTTTCTCACGGTCGGTTTTCAGGATAGCTTCTTTGAAAGGCAACGAGTTTTTGAATGAAAATTGTATTCCTTTCCCTTCAACTTCGGGTTTGAAGAAGGTATAAATGTACTCGATTTGCTCGTTGATATTCGATTCCTGAATATTTTCTGTCATCAGTCCAGCTTCTATTTTCGAAATACTAACAATATCGTTGATAATATTGAGCATGCGTGCTCCGCTTTTTTCAATAATACTGATAAATTCCTGTTGTTCTTCACCTGACAGACCGGGCTCTTTCAATAATTCGGCAAAACCCAGAATGCCATTCATAGGGGTACGTATTTCGTGACTCATATTGGCTAAAAAAGCAGATTTCAGACGGTCGCTTTCTTCGGCATGTTCTTTTGCAATAGTTAAATCATAATTGAGTGATTTCAACTCCTCATTTTGACTTGTTAATTGCGTATTCAAAGTTATATTTTCTGTAATATCTCTTGAAATTACAATAATACGGTGAATTCTTCCCTCAGCATTTTTTAACGGAATTAATTGCGTATTAAATGATTTATTGATAGTTAAAAAAGCTATATGTTCTTCATATTCAATTCGTTTGTCTTCCTGAATACATCTCTCATAATGTTGCGTAAATTGATTGTACAATTCAGGCGGAATACATTCATCGATATATCTGTTTTGAAAATTTTCTAAGTCGCCAATTAGTTTTGCTTCAGCATGATTGAAAGTGACTACTTTATATCTATGATCTTCCGTTACCTCATAAATAGACATTATATCAAACGTATTATCGAATATCTGCTTATATTTTTCTTCGCTTTCTTCAGCTTGTTCTTTGGCACTAATTAGTTCTTCTTCAGTTTTCTTGATTTCGGTAATGTCTTGTATTGCTCCTTGCATTCTGGCAGGCTTCCCTTGCTCATCATACACCAGTTCACCGGTACCATGAACCCACCGTTCTAGGCCATCGTTGATACGGATTATTTTATATTCATGTCTGAAAGAAATTCTATTCTTTACAACGTATTCATGGTAAGCAACCAATTCTTCGCGGTGGTCAGGATGGATAAAGCCTGCCCAGCCTGCTATTGTATGAGGATACGTTTCGTCTATCCCGAATATTTTATAAAATTCGGGCGAGCATACCCATGAGCTTTTTTCTAAATCAGTTTCATTCAGATTTGTTGAATAAGAACATATATGTGCCAATGATTGCGAATTGAGAATCATCTCCATGTTTCTATTTGCTTTTTCTTTGGCTATGATTAATTCTAATTCAGATTCTTTGCGCAAAGTAATATCATGGTAATTTCCCAAAATCCCTTGAATATCGGGGTCGTGTATTAAGTTGCTGCACGTAAATTGTATCCAGCTATAATGGCCGTCTTTGTGCCTGTACCTTACTTCGGTAGTTCCTACCTTGCCGGGTTCGCTTTCTATAGATGCAATAAAACGCTGTGCATCATCCAGATCATCGGGGTGAACGTTATCAAAGGCACTGAAACCAACATTATCTTCGGGTTTCCACCCAAATAATTTCTCTGCGTTGGGGCTTTCATATCGGTTGATTCCTTCGTGGTCGATGATAACAATAACATCACCGATATTGGCCACCATTTTACTTTTAAGTGTTTCGCTTTTCCGCAGTTCATCTTCAATTTGCTTACGTTCTTCGTTTTCCTCTGCCTCCCGGATTGCCCGTTTTATGGCGTATGGAAGTTTCACCGGTTTGTCTTTTAAAATATAATCAACCGCGCCAAGTTTAATCAGCTCGATGGCTGTCTCCTCACCAATTGAGCCGGAGACACAGATAAAGGGAATTTCAGGGCATATTTCGATTGCCTTTTTTAATGCTTCGAAGGCATCGTATTGTGGCAAATTGAAATCAGCTAAAATAACATCGTATTTTGCCGAGTTCAATGCTGATACAAAATCGTGCTCATTTTCAACACGGTTCATCGTAAAATCAATTCCCGCAGCCAGTAGTAATTCGAAAATTATTTTATAGTCTTCGGGAGAATCTTCCAGTGAAAGTATATTTAATGCCGTAGTTAAATCGTGCTGCTTTTCCATAATTATTTGTCCGATTCGGGTGGAATTTCATTGATCAAAGCCCAAAAAATGCCTATGTTTTTTACTGAATCCATAAACTCTTTAAAATCAAGCGGTTTTACTACATACGCATTCACCCCAAGTGCATAGCATTCGATCAAGTCAGGATCCTCACGCGAAGAGGTGAGCATAACGATTGGTAGCGTTTTGAGGTTTTTATCACTCCTTGCAGCCCTAAGCACTTCAATGCCATCCATTCGGGGCATTTTAATATCCAACAGCATTACCGCAGGATTTTCCTTTTTTCGCGTTTTGTAGCTGCCTTCATATTGCAGATATTCCATTGCTTCCACCCCATCGCTCACTAAAGTTACCCGGTTGGCAAGGTTACAATTAGCCAGGGCCCGAAGTGTCAATTCAGCATCTCTCGGATCATCCTCAACGAGTAAAATTGGTTTTAGATCATTCATACTTTAATTTGTATTTTAAATCATTTTTAAACAAGAAATAATAAATAAGGAACAAAAAATCAGGAATTTCGCTTCTTTGCAGTTTCAATGCTTTTCAGAAAAATAGCGATTAATTCGTTATTTTCTTTCAGGATATCATCAATCCGTTCTGGTTCAACAAGTGGTTTCCTAGCGATGATTTTCAAGCAAATACGCGTTTCCCTTAGTTCCTTTAAAATAATTTTTAATTTATGAATGAAATCGTTTGTCGATTCAGCCGATTGAGCTTCGCCATTATTCAAAGCGGGTGAAGTTCCACATCTGATTAGTTGACCACCTATATGATTTCCAAGTTTTGTATTAGGAATTGCTTCCACTACCTCACTTATTCTTAAAGCAAAGTCAATTAAGCGATCTTCCAGATCATATTTCCTTTCATTCATAATTGCTCCTTTTTTAGTTTCTCATTCCTAATTTCTTATTATTTATTCCTTGTTTATTTTATCCTTTCTAATTTCATCCGTTTCTAATTTATTTTGGTAATGAGAAATAGAATATAGCTCCTTTATCCTGTTCTGCTTCAGCCCATACACGTCCTCCATGCCGGAGAATGATGCGCTGCACATTGGCAAGTCCGATGCCTGTTCCTTCATAATCTTCCCTGGAATGTAACCGCTGAAATACACCAAACAGTTTGTTTGCATACTTCATATCAAAACCTACTCCGTTATCGCGCACAAAAAATACGAATTCTTTTTCATTTTCTTCATATCCGACTTCGATTACACTTTTTTCTTTTTTCTGAGTAAATTTTACCGCATTACTTAAGAGATTGACCCAGACCTGTTTGATTAACGATTGATCGCAATAAACCGTTGGCAAAAATTTCGTGATCCATTCAACTATTCGGTCTTCTGTGTCGCGGTTCATTGCTGAAAGTACATCCCCAAAAACCAGGTTCATATCAATCGTGGATTTCCTTAATTCCTGCCTGCCGGTTCTTGAAAACTGTAGGAGGTCGTCAATCAATAATCCCATTTGGCTGGCAGAATCTTTAATGACGTTTAGATAATACAGACCTTTTTCGGGTAGAGAATCGGGAAATTGCTTCGTAAACATGTCTATGAATCCATTGATATGCCTCAGTGGCGCGCGCAAATCATGCGAAACTGAATAACTGAAAGCTTCGAGTTCTTTGTTGGCGGCTTCAAGCTGGGAGGTTCGATCAGAAACCCGCTGTTCAAGGGTTTCGTTCAACTTTTGAACTTCTTCCTTCGATCTTTTATGATCCTCAACCACGCTAAGTAAAGCTCTTCCAGATCGATCGGCTATTTCGAGAAGCTTTTTGGTTTCTGCCAATGCTTCTTTTTCAGCGTCCTGTGCTTCCAGTTTTTCCTTCTCTCTGATCATAATACGATCAATCATGAGGTTGAATCCATTATATAATTCACCTATTTCATCTTTTGCCTGATAATTTTCTATCAAAATATAATTATTTGAATTGGCAATTAGCCTCATTTGCCTGGTGAGCTTGATAATTGGCTCTGAAATGCTTCTCTCGAAATAAAATGCCATTCCAAAAATGATCAAAACCATCAGCGCCGTAAGTCCTAAAGCTAATATAAACTGAGTTAAGAGAATGGATTTCCAGTCGATTTTTGAGCGCAAATAAATATATCCCTCGATGCCCTGTTTTGATCGAACCAGGTGCCTGACATGGATATAATTATCAGCCATGAAATAATCAATAGTTTTTAGTTGTGGCGGCATACTGAGTTTCATTTTCTGATCGAGATGATATTCAGCAAAGACTATATCTTCTGATGTGTAAAGGATTCCATCGCAAACTGATTCTATAATTGAAAGCTTTTGAAGAACTTCTTTGGCATTCTCCGGATAGTTGAATTCGAGCGGCAAACTGCAATATTCGCTGATCAAACGAGCATGTAATTGAGTATCAGAAATAAGACGTTGGCGTGTTTGATTAATTTCATAAAAATAGTTGACCAGGTTTCCGGCTATACTGGAAACAGCTCCGATTATTACAATTATCAGAATAATTTTGTTTTTTAAACGTATGTTGTTAATTAGTTTCATGTTCAATGAATTATTTTACCAATGGATACCAACTGCAAATCAGGTTTAAGTCCTGAATTTTTCAAGGCTTCCAGATCAATTTCAAAGTGAATGGTTTCATCGTTCTGCGTAAAGAAATTAAAATGAACACCTTCGCCTGAAAAATCAGGTGAATCAGAAATAAGTAAAATGTTCTTTGATTGAAAAGCGAGAATGGTTTTCTGAATATTTTTCTTTTCTGTCTGGCAAATAAATAGTACTTGTGCCCCTTCCGCCTC
The DNA here is from genome assembly GCA_010906965.1 of Mariniphaga sp. GTDB lineage: Bacteria > Bacteroidota > Bacteroidia > Bacteroidales > Prolixibacteraceae > JAAFHB01. The sequence continues at coordinate 15,111 of JAAFHB010000020.1, forward strand.
TTTGTAATCTTTAATGTATTTGATTTTTATTGACTTGCCTTTGATTTTAAACCGGGATGCCAGTTTCTCGAGTTCCCCTCTAAAAGGACTTAACCCCAACACTGCAATTTGAAATGCTTCTGAATTTTGAGTCGAATTCCATTCGGTATATTGGGCTATTTTGAATATTAGCGAAGCTTTTACATTATACTCAACTGATTGAGATCTTGTAATAACCGGCGACAGCAAAATTAAAAGCAATAGCCAAATGAACAGAGGTATTCTATTGTGCTTAACTATCTCGAAACTCCCTTTTGGTAAATTGTTCATAATACCTTAATTAAAATAAAATGGCCAGTGTGTAAATAAATCTTCTGCCAAATCCGGTAGTTTCCTGACTGTTTATATTGTCTGTTTGCCGGATATACTCGGGAATTAACATTTGCGATGCTGTTACATTTTTTGCACTTATGGTGTGTCTCAATGTTAATTTCTTTCCACGTAAGGTCTGATTAAATCCCAGATGGCCATCCATCATAAATTGTCCGTCGATAGGTATATTAAGTTTTGGATTTCCGAGAACAGAAGAAACAGCATAACCATTGACAGAAGCAAAAAAGTTGCCAAAGGATTTATTCAACCCGGCTTTAAAGGTATGCTTAGGCACATGTTGATAATTCAATTTTGAATCCTCGCCCAATCCATCCATGAAATTGTAATTAAAAAATCCATTAAGCTCTTTGGTTAGCTGATATTTGGCTTCAAACTCGAATCCATAACCTTTAATTGAGTGGAGGTTTTGGTACATGGATGGAGGCCCGGTTGGAGGGGTGTAACGTTGAATTAAATGTTCGATATTTTGATAATAGCCTAGCATTTGAATATAGAGCTTCTTCTTTCCATGCACGTAGGCCAATTCAACAGAATTTGCTTGTTCCGGTTTCAGATTCAGATTCCCGACTACAGTTGGATGGTCGAAAAATAGCTCGAGCATTGTAGGAGCGCGGAACGATTGCCCGAAAATAAGCTTCAGTGAATTATATTCTGAAAAATTTACAACTGTAGAAATTCTTCCTGAATAATTATCGCCAGAAAACGAATTGTTCGTGTATCTGAATCCTCCAAGAAGATTGAAAATCCTGGATTTGTAATGTAGCTGTGCGAAGGATGATATTTCGTTTATATCACCGGCATTCTTAAGGTTTTGTTTGAGTATTTGATCATGAAGTACATCAACGGAAACATGTTTTCCATTCATTCTCTGTTCAACATCCAATCCAACATCCAGATCGAGCGATTGGCTGATCTGGTAATTGAGCTTAATTGTGCCAACAATCCGATTCCCGGAAAGCATCAGCGCGGTTGATCCATCCTGGTTGGAGGCATAATCCCTTTTAAAATAATCAAAAGCCAGATCAGCAAGGAGGTTGGTTTTTTCATTGAGCGCTTTTCGGTATTTAATAGCCAGTAATGAACCGCGGTCGGTCATTGGCTTACCTGCTCCCGAAAGAAATGACGGATTTATTCCAAAAAAAGTATGCTGATATTCGTAATTATTTAGCAGGAAAGTAAACGATTTATAAGTCGATAAAACATTAAAATTGCTTGATTTAACCTCCCGCTGAAAATTAATGACTGAGTCGCCCTGATATAAATCCTGTCGCTTCCCGGTTAATTCATAGGGTTTTTGAATTTCATAACTACTGTTCCCGGAAATAAACATACTGAAATCATTTTTATTGAAGGTTACGTTAGCACCAGCGGAACCAAGTCGATGGTAGCCAGTTGCTAACCGAACATTTACATCGCCATCTTTCCCTTTTCTAAGTATAATATTTACCACTCCCAGAAAAGCATTGCTGCCATATAGCACAGAGGCTGGTCCCTTCAGAACTTCGATACGCTCTATATCATTTACATCAAGGCGGTCGAGGTTTGTATTTCCATAAATGGGTTGGTAAGTTGGAATATTCTCGATCATCACCAATATTTTATTGGCATAATAATTCTGAAGAATTCCTCTGGCAGTAGCCACATTATCATCGAGGTTCGTTTGATAAATGTCGAAGCCAACCACTGTACGAAGCATTTCGGCAACGCTCAGAAAATTATACTGATTCAGCATTTCCCGGTCAACGATACTGACAGAAGAGGGGGTGTGAAAAACGCTCTCGCTTTTGGTTGAAGATACATTTACCTTAATTTTAAACAGATCTTCGAAAGACAATTCTATTAAATCGGATGGCGAGAGGTAGATTTGATAGGTGTTTTCATCAACAGCTTTAATTTCAAGTATTTCCATATCAGGAAATTCATTAAATTCTATTTTTTGAATAGAATCGGGAATATTCATATTGAATTCGCCGAAATTATTGCTGATGCCATTGAACCCCGATCCTTTGATACCAATTTTTAATTCAGGAATAATTTTCCCGTCAATGGCATTGATAAGCTTGCCTGTAATATTTCTGTTTTGCGAAGAAACATCCAGCAATCCTATAAAAAAAGCAAATAGAAGAGCGATAAACAACTTAAAACTTTGATTTTTCATAAGCTGGTTTTTTTTAGTAAATCATATTTAAGGCTCTGATTCTTAATTCCTAATACAAACGATAAAAGACAACTGCGTGATTGTGTTATTTATTTAAATTTTTTCCAAATCTCAGCTGTCCGTCACAAGTCCAACTGATTCGTATTTTAAAGGTTTCCCGATTTCATTTAGGATTTGATTTACTTCACTTTTCAGCTCCATGACTCTTTCCTCGCGGTTGAGCATCGCATCGTTCCAGCGGCGAAGTTCGTTCAGTTGGTCTAGTATTTTTTCTTCCGCCTGTTTGCGATCGGTGATATCCTGAAATGAACCAGTCACACTGATGATTTTATCTTCTATCTTATTAATTCTTGCTACGGCATGGACCCACCGCTTATTGCCTTTGGTGGTAATTATTTCCCATTCATGGTCGTAAGGCTCACCGAATTCTATTGCCCTCGATACTGCGCTAGCCACTTCTGTACGGCACTCGGGAGCAAAAAAATCAAGACCTTCGGGGACCTTTGGCTCTCCTCGCGTAGTATCAATTTCGAGGATGCGAAAAGTTTCATCGGTCCAGGTTTGAGTGAGCGTTTCTACATTAAATTCCCAACCTCCAATCTTACCTGTTTTTTCAGTTTCGCTGAGCAATAGCTTGCTCTTAATTAATTCTGCTTCTACCTGCTTGCGTTCTGTGATGTCGCGTGCAATGCCGAACAGACCTGTAACTATTCCATCATTATTGATTAACGAACCCTTTGTTGAAAGGAAGAAATGTTTCTTTCCATCTGCCAATGTTGCAAATTCTTCAATTGTATTCACACTCCCGGATTCCATAATCCTGCGATCTGCCTCCATAACAGCTTTTCCATCTTCCAAAGGGAAAATATCTATGTCTTTTTTCCCAATAACCTCCTCTTCACTCTTGCCAACCATTGCTGATGCTGCTTTGTTAAAAATGCCATATTTTCCATCTTGATCCTTAATATATACAGCATCGGTTGTGCCATCAATTATCGACCTCAAGAGAATTTGATTTGTTTTCAAATTTTCTTCAGCAAGTTTTCGTTCGGTAATATCTCGGATAGCCCCAATGAGAATTTTATTCCCATTATTGTCAATAAACCTTGTCTTCCTTGTCGATATTGTCCGCATTTTGCCACCTCTTACTGTCAATGATTCCTCATTTATATTTTCCTTTCCGTCTGCAAGTACCAGCATGTCATCTCTTAAAAATTTTTCCCGCTCATCCGTGGTAACCTCTTCGGCAAGTGTTTTGCCTATTATCTGATCCATTGAAAGTTCAAAGAGTGAACAAAAAGCATCGTTCGCAAGGAGAATCCTGCTTTGATCGTCCTTAACAAATATAGGGTCGCCCATGTTGTTGATAATGCTATCGAGGTATTTCTCACTTTTTTCAGCTTTTTCTTTGGCTGCAATTAATTCTGATTCCGCAAGTTTGCGTTCGGTAACATCCCTTGCCATCGAAATAACTAACCTTCGCCCGTCACTAATCTTCCCGATCGGGGCGGAGCTAAAATCCCAGATAATTTTGTTCCCTTTAGAAGTCAAGATTTCGTATTCGCCCTCTTCTGCCTTTCTGTTCAAAGAGTACAATTGGTCGATATACTCTTTTACAATTGTACTTCTATGCCGGTATGCCCTTTCTGTCCAATCGGGTATTGTTGGAATATCTTTATGCGAATATCCTGTGAGGTCGGTCCATGCCTGGTTGATAGTAACTACTTCTCCATCCTCAGCATGGATCATAATTGGGAATGGTGCTGCAACAACAGCCCTCCTAAAACTTTCTTCGCTTTCTTCTGCTTTTTGTTTAGCTATTATTAATTCTATTTCAGCCTGTTTGCGCTCGGCAAGCATTCTGGATTGTTGTATAGTACTGAAACTCAGAGTCGAAATAATATTGGCGAGTTTGGCGTAGAATTGTATGCCCGCATCAATTGTTTGCTGGCTGAAACGTGGCACCCTGTCGAGCGCAGCAAGGTATTCGGTTTCATCGAATCCGTATTGCCTTGCTTGCTTGCGGAACAACTCCACATCAGGCTTCTCGTCCTGGTGAAAGAACTGCCCTATAAAAACATTGCCCACATGCCTGTTCCCTAACATAATGGGCGTAACAATGTCGTACATATTGTTCTTACAGCGGTAAGCCTTTGACGTTCCTGCGGGTACGCCATGGGTGAGAATGGTGTCACTTTCGATACAGTTTTTGAGCGTATCGGGATGACAACGGTGAAATTTTGTGCAGATATCCTGCCAGCCAACAGCAACCAATACTTTTCCTGATACATCAAGTATAGCCCCTAATATTCCGGTAAGCTTATGAAAATCCTCCAACAGCGACTGCAGCACTTGGGTATCAATAATATCGGAAAGTTCGAGTGTGGCCATATCGCCATCAGGTTCAGTAATGGCTTTGAGCTTATTGCGGATGGTGGCTTCGCTCTGCTGCAATTTAATTTCTGCCTGCTTATTTTCTGTAATATCTTTATTTATTCCAATCATGCGAACAGGCTTATTTTCAGCATCTCTGATAACAAGTCCGTCACCTTTTAAATGTAAAATAGTACCATCCGGATGAACAACTCTGAATGTTGTGTTAAACTCTTTTTCACCATTTAGTGCCAAATTACATTCATCAACTGCTCCTTGTTTGTCTTCAGGATGTAGTCCATTTGTCCATGCATCATTATTATTTGGGAATGTATCTTTGGTAACTCCATATAGTTCAAACATTCTATCATCCCAAATCATCACATTTTCTTTCACGTTCCAATCCCAAATTCCAAGTTTACCAGAAGATGTTGCAAGTTTTAATCTGTTTTCGCTTTCAGTTAGTTCTTGCAACGACTGCATACGTTCGATTTCAGATGCGGCCTTTAATCCGACTATCTGAAGGATCTTTTCAGCGGTTGAAGTATTTGAAATTGATTTTCGTCCAATTGTTGCAATTAAGCCAATCGGTTTAGTGTCGGTACCCCAAAGGGTAGTGCCAATATAACTCTCTGCCACCATTTCCTGGAGAACAATGTCGTCTGGAAAAAGATGACGGACTCCATGTGTAAAACAACAGATGTTGTTGCCAACAACATCGCCGCAAGGAGTGTCTTTTAAGGTATATTCCACATTTTTGTCAAACTTGCCATCGAAATAAATAGCAAGTGTCTTTGCCGAAAGTAAGTCGCCGTGTAGGGTATCAATACAGATGTAATCCATATTAAGAGTTTCGGAAAGAAAACGGGCAAGATATTCAAAAAAGTTTTGATTGGTGTTCAGGTAATCATATTTCAGCAGAAAGGATTGAGTATTTTCAATGAGTTTCTTTTCAGTTATATCTTGGCTTGTTCCTTTTAATTCAATGACTTTACCATTTATAGGATTTATAATGGGTTTACAAATTGTAATAACTGTTTTTATTTGGCCGTCTGCGCGGCAAATACGCAATTCTAAATTATATGGAATTCCTTTTTCAATTGCATTTTTTACAGCTAAATCAAAAATTTCCCAGTCATCTCGATGAATAAACTCTTTATGTTCTTTATATTCAGGTGCTCCCAATTCTTTATTTAATCCACAAATACGGAACATTTCATCCGACCATATTGGTTTTTGACTAACCGTGTCATAAGTCCAGCTTCCCACATGTGATAGTTCCTGGGCTTGATTTAATTCATTTTCGTTTTCTTCAGCTTTTACTATGGCATTTAATAAATCTTTATTTTGTCTTTCTATTTCATTATTTTGCTTAATAAGTTCATTTTGGCTTTCAATCAAATCTTTTGTTTTTTCCTGAACCAAAATGTTCAAATGCTCTTTTTGGTCTTTTAATAATTCTTCCTGATCAATTTTTTCGAGTTGTATCGCCAGCAATTGAACAGCATTTTGAAGCAACGAAAAGGTTTCGTCGGTAAATGCGGATTGTTTGTTAAAATGAATATATCCGTAGTTTTTAAAACGGGTGCAAACCTGTATTTTTGTTTCGGCAATATTACAATCCTCAACACTCCAGCTAAATTTGTGTCCCTCAAACAAGGAATTGATACTCTCGATAAACAATTTGGTTATTAAAACTTTACTTTTGAACTGCGAAAGATTGGTAGAAAGCAAAAATAATTCAAACGCAAGATTTGCCATGTCGATAATTTTAAACGTTTAAAAATTGGGGCGCATTTTCAGCCAACCATTTATCAGGATTTACATAATACGGATTTTGTGTGATCACTCCACCGCTAATGGCATAAGGATGTGTTTTTAAAACATTTACAATTGTGGCTCCTGAAAATTTATTTACATTGTACATGCAAATACTTATCCATGGTTTCCCGGGAATAAAATAATTCAAACGCGATTCGTAAACCATTAAATGTTCTACACCCGGAATAGCTTCTAATGCCCAAACCATTTCGGCAGTTGCCCGCACATTTTTCTGACCGTCTTTTTGCGATTCTTCAAAAAAGTTATTCAATCCTTTGTCCATTTCCAAGGGTGAAAAAACTCCGTCTGGATAGTATAACTCTTTGGCATCTAACACGCTGAAATGTTCAGGCATATCCACATGGCAATTACATTGTGGAAATCTAGAATAATACTTCTCTTTAAATTCGTCGGCAGTTTGTTCCACCGGACAATAAAGTTGCAAATCGCCAGAAATATCGCCTTCTCCCAGAAAGCCGAGAATTATTTCATCGCGTTCTTTTTCGGTTTCGTATAAACCGCAAATATGAACTCCCCAGTTGCAGGTATAATCGCCAATACCTAATTTGAGTTCGGGTTGGTCAGATGTTTTGATATGCATAATTCTTGTTTTTTAGGAACACAAATATACTAATAATTGGTTTTTTTTAATAGTCCATAACGAAAAAAAATTGTACAGTTGGCTGGTTCTCATCAGCGGCCATCTGTGCCGGGGAACACGCCATTGTGCTGCCAGGTATTTGGCCCCGTCGAACCCATTTTGAAGTTAAATCTTAAGGAACTGATTGATATCCGGTTATTTTTGCAGCGGTATGGTTTGTGCCAAACTGTACACTGCCGGCAAGTATGGTGTCGCTTTCTGGCAATGCTGTTAAGTTAAGGATTTGTTTGTGTTTCTTCGGGGTACTAAAGTCTAAGTGGAGGGGGAAAATCAGCCACAAAGGCTCTAAGACACCAAGTTCCACTAAGTTGGCAATACCACATATTCCTTATTATTGACATAGCACTTGTAATTCCAAAAACTGAAAATGATTTCAAAAGCAATTGAACATTTAAATAAAAGGATTCTACACAAAAATGCAAAACAAAGAGGTAGTCTCATATACGGGTTATGTAATGTGTAGCTAATGATCTACTTAAGTTTATACTTCATTTTCAGTCCAGGCTACTCGGGGGATTTTTAAAGCTCCATTGGCGGCAACGAACTACGAAATGCACTTCTGCCCGAAAAATGCGAAAAAAATGTTATAAATAATAGTTTCTTATAATTAAAAAAGGGCTACTCGATTATTCAGCATAAACTTTCTTATTATTGCAAAATAATATTTTTATAGAACTTTAATATGGCTTTAGAAGCTTATAACCTGCTTGTTAATCGCATTTCAATACCTGTAAAATCTAAGACTTCATAGCATACTCCCGCATTACAGGCTGGTCCTCCACGTCGCTCTCCGGCAAAAATCTGACAACTATGATTATTATTTAACTGATATTTCAAATTTGCTCCTAACCAAATTTTAGAACCCTCAGAAACAAAAAATGAATCATTACTATATTCACTTGTTATATTGCAAATAAACTTCGATTTATAGGCATATCCTAAAACAAAAACATGATTCTGATAATATTCGCCCATACGTTCAAATGATTGAAATTCGTAATCAGTTTGAATGGCCGAATTTTTGAGAACCTTCCAATCTGTGCTTATGCCAGCCGATACACGATGATTCTCTAACTTAAAGGGATCCTTTGCATAATCGGTAAATATCTTAATGTCATCTTTTTCTGATATAGAAAAGTCGTATTCGAGAAAAAACTCCTGAAACACGAATTTCTGGCCAAAATTATTTATTGCCAATGTATTATTAAACGTTAATATCGAGAGGTCGGGAAAGGTGTAAAAAAGTTCAGCCTGATATCCTGTTTCGTTCAATAGCTGAAGCACATGTGTGCTGCGATTCAGCACCTTGTAGGAATGTTCTTTTACCAGTGCGGGAGGTTCGTTTATGCCCGAACCGATAAGAAAGTTTTTATAGTTTTTGTACTCGGCACTAATGCCAAAATTGTTTTTTGTAAAATTCAAACCATTATAAAAAGCATAGGAGGCAATGTTTGAAAAATCGCCTAAACCAAAGTCGCTTACATTTTTGGCCAATTCGGTATAATAAGAAAGGATATGCGAGATATTGCCCGAAGCTGTAGCCATAAGGAATGTTTTGCCAACTCCACCATTGGAATGCTGCATGGCCGCCAGTCCCATTGTTTGTTGCTTGAAACTGTATTCGGAATAAACGGCCGCAAATTCGTCAGGCCTTCTGTTTTTAAAAGCCTGTGTGGGGGGGAAAACATAATTTAGCGGTCGACCATAAATCAACTTTGTATTGAAATTTTTATAATTATACCTGGCACTTACACCGAGTATATCGCGATTGAAATAATGACGCGACCGATAACTTAAATCTTCGAGGATTGCACCCGGTATTTCAAAAGAGCGTAATAATAATCCTCTTCCAATAGTTTCGTAGAAATTGCCGACTTTAAATTCGAAAGGCTTAAATCTTAAGTGCGCCGAAAATTGTGATAGGTTTACATAGCTGCTTTTACCAATTGGCGAATAAAACTGCTCAATAGTGGCATTTGCTTTCAGCCATTTGTAATTGTAATTGAGCACCAGCCTATCGTAAATTGTAGATATGGAAGATGTGTCGTTAGGCAATTGCCCATATTGAAATTCAGCTAAATTATTTCCACTCAATTGGGCTTGCGAACGAATGTGACAACTCAATAAAATGCTTATAATCAACAACGACACATAATTCCATTTCATACTCAGGCTCCTTTCAATTGTTTTTCAATTTCTGAAATTATAATTTCGTTGTCGCCGCTCACAAAGCCTTCGTGAATCCAAACTACTTTCCCTTTGGAATTTACAATTAGTAGCGTAGGAAATGCCAGCACATTTAATTCGGCTTTTAATTCTGAATTAATGTCTATTAAAACAGGATACTTTATTTGTAAGGATTTGCTCAATGGAGCTACTTTGGATATACTGCGTGGTCCATCGCAATTAATGCCAATTATCTCTACACCTTTGGTTTTGTATATATCGTATATTTTATTCAGCTCAGGAATTGCTTTATTGCAAGGCTTGCACCAGGTAGCCCAAAAATCGATAAGAGTCAGTTTTTCGCCCTTTAGCTCATTAAAACTACGGCTTATGTTTTCAATATCCTTAAATTCAAAATTTTTTACATTTTGAGCTGTCGTACCAAAACTTGCAAATAAAGTACATGCTATAACTATTGTTGCTTTCATAAATATGCTGTTTTTAAATAGCTTATAAAATTCTATTTAGCCAATAGTTCGGTTACTTTGGCTTTGGCAGTTGCAATATCTAACGCTGCTACTTGATTTCCATTAAATGCAATTTTACCAGCTTTGTCAATTACTACAATTCTGTCGTAGGTGGTTTTATAAATGGTAGCCACTCCAGCAGCATTAAGCAGTAAAGGGAATGTAACATTGGTTGCTGTTTTAAAAGCTTGTACTGCGGCGGCGTTTCCATTCCATTGGTCGAGACCAAGTATCATATAATTAGCCTCAGACGCAAAAGGGGTTACCAGCATGCTTTGCACGCTGGGAGCAGCAGCTTTGCACGAAGGGCAGCTACTGCCCAAAAAGAAAAGCACAACTACTTTACTGCTGAAATTAGAAAGGCTTACATCGACCCCATCTAATGATTTTAGTGTAAATGCAGGAGCGGTATCTCCCATAGATATTGGGTCTCCCATGGATATCGGGTCTGTGATGTCTTTTTTCCCGGAACATGCAGCAAGTGTGAAGGCGAAAATTAGTACCGAAAGAAATATTTTATTTGCAACTAAAATAGATCCGAAGATTTGTTTTGAGTTCTGTTTCATACATTTGTATTTTTTAATTGTTTATAATGAAACAAAATTACAGCAAGATAGTTGTTTTAGAAATGGATATACTTTCTTATATAATGGACAAATTTGGGATTTTTATAGTTTTAATTGGCTTTTCTTGTATTCACTTGGCGATATTCCAGTGTCCTTTGTAAATAGCCGACTAAGATAATATTGGTCGTCATAGCCAATTATTGAGGCAATTTCTTTGACAGATTTATCAGTATACATCAACAGTCTTTTAACTTCAGTTACAACTCTGTTTTTAATAATTCTCGAAGGGGATTCAATGCCATATTTTTGGAGTCTTTTTGTTAGTGATGCCGGTGCTATGCCCATCATTTCGGCATAGTTCACTACCATCTTAATTTGTTTAAAATGTTTTTCGACCAAACCACTAAATTTACGAGCAAAATCAATATTTGCATCATCTATTTCGCCAATACTCATCTGTTCACGAAAGAGCCTATTGGAACGAATAAGAAGGTTTTTGAGGAGATTCTTTAACATCTCATCTTGTAACGAGGCTTGGTTTTCCAATTCGGCAACCATTTCCTCAGCAGTATTGGTATAAATGGAAAGTTGTTGTGCTTCTAAAACAAAATGTACTGAATTGAAATTATTAACAAAAAGCAATCCATTGCACGAAACATCACTATCGTGATATTCGATACAATAAAATTCTTTATTAAATGAAATAGAAAAAACCTCAAATATTGTTTTATCAGGAAAATGTAAATGCTGACCTGGTGTTATAAAAATTGCATTAGGTTTATTTAATGACAGCTTAAAATCGTCAATGATCATTTCTCCGTTTACCTTCGTACTTATTAGGATTGTAAACCACTTATTCGGAGTTGAATGTGATGTATCCTTTCTAAAATCGGAAATGGATTCAACCGAAAAGAATGCTTTTGTTTTTGTATGGAAATATTGGTGTCTCATTTTTTTTATATTGGGTAACTTGTGTATTAAGTCTGACCAAATGAGACCTATTCAGCTATTTTGGATGTATAGGTCTAACATCTGTCAGACATTATTATTTGGTAAATATAATAAGATGAAATTTACAAATCATCAAACAGTGAGTATATTTTTTGCAGAATTTTCTCATTTATATAGCTTTAGATCTCAGTTGTTTGGAACGAATCTATTGCGGCAATGTCAATTAAAGACGCTGCAACTCATTTTCTGTTCACTTCCCGATGATCATATAAAACCCATCCCTCTCCTGAATACTGAAGTTGGAACGGATATGCCATCCCAAAATTCAAAACTATTTTAAAAGCAATTCGTCATTAAATTGCAAATCCGCAAGAGCTTGTAAGATTGATGACTTCATGGATGTATTAACGTCAGAATTTGTTTAGCCCTATTGCCATTTTATAGGCTATTGCCGCATCCGGAAGGGGGGTTAATGTGTCCTTTAAAATATTGTAAGTTCCCTTTTCAGAAAGTTCGTCAGCAACCTTTTTAATTAATGCCAGTGTAGCTTTCATCAAACCTGAACCAAGACTTAAACGGGCAACACCTAAATCCTGAAGCTCACGCACGGATGGGGGGAGTATTCCTGCTCCTATTCCTGGATTCGATAGAATATTAATTGGGGCATTAATTTCCTTAACCAATGTTGCAATCGTTTCCTTTTCCCATACCGGCTGCACAAATATGCAATCTGCACCAGCTTCCCGGTATTTATTTCCACGTTTAATAGATTCAGCTAATTTTTCATGCGTTGAACCTGAAGAAGTATAAAATGAATCCGTCCTTGCATTAATTACCAGATGAAAACCCAGTGAATCTGATAATGCACGAATGGCTGATATTCTTTCACAAAATTCCATTTCGTCAATTAGTGCAGGATTTAAATCAAGACTGTCTTCGATGTTTATTCCAACAATTCCGGTTGCAATTATCTTTTTGACAGAATCAATTATTTCATTTAAATTATTGCCATAACCGGCTTCTATGTCAACACTTACCGGTACTTGTACATTATTTACAATTCCAGTTATTGCGGTTATCATTTCTGACAACTTTATGATCTGGCAGTCAGGATAGCCTAAACAGGCAGCTATTCCCATACTTGTTGTTGCGATAGCTTTATAACCACTCGCTTCTATTATTTTAGAACTTGCAATGTCCCAAGAGTTTAACAGAACCAATATTTCTTTGTCATGATGAAATTTCAGAAACTGTTCAGCTTTTTCTTTTTGAATATTTGAAACCATAATGTTGCTATTTTAAATTGTTGAAATAAATACTTCTGCCTCCATTTTGGCAAACTCTTGTTAGCGGTTCGTTGTTTTTCCTTTGTCTATTTGTCGTTCACTAAATTAATAAAATCATTTAAAAAATTGTGTAATCGTATGTGTGTTTCAATGTCGGTTAAAATACCTTGCTCATCAAATTTTCCTTTCACACCTTGAATTAACAAAGTTGTTTCGTTGGTAAATTTCGTCATTGCTGTTTTCATAATCAGTTGCAATTCTTCATGTCCTTTTTGTCCACTTGCAGAAGCAGTTATCAGTCCGCTTGGTTTTTCTGAAAATACTGTTGTCGAAATACACCATTCAATTGCGTTTTTTAGTCCGCTTGGAATACTAAAAATATATTCGGGTGTACAAACTATCAATCCGTCCGATTTTTTTATTGAATTTCTAAATTCAACAATTTTTTTTGGTGGATTGTTGACTGATAGTTCTGGGTCAAAATGTGGCAGCGATTTTAAGTCGTTAAAAATTGTGAAATTAAATTCATTTACTGCCATACTTGCGATTTTTTCAACAAGTTTTAAGTTTGCAGAATTTGAACTTGCACTACCAATAATTACAAATATATTTTTCTTTTCGGCCATTATGTTATTAAATTTTCCTAATGTAGTTAGTTTTTATAGTGAACATACATTTTATTCACTTTTCCTTCTTCGTTAAAAAATATTACCTCCATAGCCTTCTTATTCATGATTGATTTGTAGTGTATAACAACTGAACCAACTCCTTCAGTAATGTCTATGTACTCAAAATGCAAATCAGGTATTTTATCTAACGCTTTCTGCCAATATTCCTTGACCTTTTCTTTTCAAAGAATCTACCGCACCTCAAGTATCGAGTTTAATCACATAGGTGTAGTTATCTCAATATCGTCTGAATAATGAGTTAAAATGTTATTTAAGTCATGGGATTTCCAAGATGAAATCCTAAATACCAATAAGTTGCGATAATTCCTGTAGCATCTTTGGCTTTTCCAAGACAAGCAGCGAAAGCCACTTCAAAAAATCCAGCAATAATTAATAAAATCCAGTTCATTTATTACGTTTGAAATTTTAGAGACCTCGATGTTTTTCTTATTTCGCATTAACGCTAATGCCTGATGGCATTGTTTTATGCGGTATAATAAGGCAATTCACTATCAGTTCTCCTACTTTCTTTACGAGTCACAGACCTTCGAGAACCGCTGAAATCTGCATACAAGATACTATGTATTAGCGATTCGTTGTTTTCTTTTTTTCAAGTTTTTTAAATCCATAAAATATTAGTGTAATACAAATTATTAATCCAAGTATTGCAGGAACAATGATCGATTTACCTGATTCACCAGCATTCTGAATACTCCAAACTATTTTTCCTGTCGTTATTAAAATAGCGACTCCAAGACCCATAAACAAACTGTGTTTCCAAAAGGCAAGTCCTAAAGCAATGAATGAAACAGGAACCGTAATAATTAACATTAATTTTTTGAAATCCCATTCGCCATATAACCAGTCTTTTTCGAATTGGAGAAATGTCTTAACATTGTCGCTTACGACTTCTGGTCTATTAAACCAAAACATACTTGTAAAAATACAAAATACCGTTATTGAAATTCCTGTCCAGCTTTGCTTATATGCAAAAAAGCAAAATGGAATTAAAAAAATTGGTCTTATATACCAACTCCATTGGTTATGATGTCGGTCGAAAACCCAGTCAAAGAATGTTTGATTAGTCATTGACACGACTAAAAATAAAATTGTCAATGCCAAAAAAAGCAATGCTATTTTTTTGTCCAGATTAATTGGTTTCATATTCATTCAATTAGTAATTGACAGTCTTTCGTTGCTGTCGTTTTGCAATGAACGTCAACATTTTTGCATCCGCCAATTGCAGGCATTTCCGCTTTATATTTTCAAAGTTAGTTATTCAAACGAGTCCTCAAAATTATTTTCCGGCGCTGGTGCAAGTATGACATCTCAAAATTCAATATTATTTCAAAAGCGATTGAACATTAAAGTAGAAGGATTACGAATCGCGGGTTTGCGCAAAAATGAATTACAACTGACGGTAATAATCCGTTGATTTCTTATCTGAAATAACGCCTGAATTATTATAGCTCCATCAAAACCTTAGGCGAACCGTCCGGTAGCGGATTTCGGTCAACAATGGCTTTGTGTTGGGCGTTACGGGCGACGCACTACTCGAAGCCTTACTTATTGTGTGTTCGTGTTTTTAACTATTGCATAATTCTAATTGCATTTCCGGCTTTACTTAATTTTGAAAAAGATGTTTATCAAAGCATCCTGATCGGCTTCAGTATTTCTGTCGTTAATCGCATCAATTTCAACGGTGTTTTTATCTGTTTTAATTACCCTGTTAAATTTATTTTAAAGTTATGCCTGTATTAATTCTTCTTCAGATAGTTGGTCCAAAAGGATTCGTTGTTCTTTTTTAAGTTTTTCTTTTTTTAAATAACGTCCATAGAAAACAGCTATTATTAATGCAATAAAACCCTCAAACAAAACAGTTGTTCTTACACCAATAAAATGAGAAATAGTACTTATTATTAGGCTGCCAATTGGCAGCATCGTAGTTAAGACCATAAAATAAATGCTAATAACCCGTCCACGGAATTGGTTTGGAACATTAATTTGAACGATTGTATTACTGATCGTTCTTATTGGCATCATACCAAATGCACCAATCGAAATAAACACCAGTGCAAGGGGATATATTGCAGTTTGCGAAAAAAGGATAAGACCAATCGCAAATATTACTGTACTTATGGCTAATATTTTGTTTAAATCTGTGCCTTGTTTTAAAGATGCTAAAAACAAAGCACTTATAAAAGCACCAAATCCAATAACACCGTCAATAATTCCTAAAGTGGATGCAGAACCATTAAAAATATCTTTAGCAAAAACGGGAGTTAAAGTGGTAAAAGGTAAAACCAATAAACTCATTATCCCTGTAAAAATAATGATTGAACTTATAACTGGCGTATTTTTTATATAAACAAATGCTTCTGTAAACTCTTTTTTTAGGTTCTTTTCCGTTTTGGGCCTTATTTCTGTTATTGGTAATTTTATTAATAACAAAGAAATTATAACAGGGATAAAGCTGATGGCATTAGATCCAAAACAAACCTGATAACTATACTTTTCCAAAACAAAACCAGCGATGGCCGGTCCGATAAGTTTTGATAAATTAACCATTGATGAATTTAATGCCAAAGCATTAGGCAAATTATTTTTATCTGTCACCAGCTCTCTAATAAGCGATTGCCGCGCAGGTACATCAAAACCATTGATGAACCCGAGTACTGCGCTTAAAATAATGATTACCCAAACTGTATCTTGTTTATAAAATACAATCGCCAGGGTTAGTAATACAGCTTGCAGAAATGATAATATCTGAGTTGACAATAGAATTTTATACCGATTATATCTGTCGGCAATAATTCCACCATATAACGAAACCAAGGCTGTAGGGAATAGTGACGCAAAAACCGATACTCCCAACATGAATTTTGACTGTGTCAGAGAATATACAACCCAACTTACAGCAGTCTTCTGCATCCAGGTACCCAATAAGGAAATCGATTGCCCCATAAAAAACAATCTGAAATTTCGATTTTTAAAAGAACTGAAAGTCGTAAAATTCATTTTAGATAATTATGGCTAAGCTATTATTTATTCCTTTTAAGCCAATCTAAACGTCGCATATCAGGTAAATGTTTAACCGAAAACTCTTCAAATATAGCCTCAAAACCATCTCCGTCAGGACTAGCAGCCATCATACCAACCATCACAGGTTTATTGTCGGATAGATAGGCTATATTACTCATCTTGTAGTTAATGCCATCAAACGAATAGAAAATTTCAACAGCATCTATTTTCCTTATTGCCTTTATCCATAGTGATTTGGGCTTTTTATCTAACTCTACCACACTCCAACTGCTATGAACATCGGTTACCACAGTGCTGAAATTATAAACCCCATCAACATATTCTATACCTGTTTTTATCCAATGCTCCTCGTCAATGCGCAACATCAATCCCATTTGGTCAAATCGAGTTTTGTAATGTCCTGTTATTTTTACTGAAACTTCAAACTCACCACCTCTTGTTGTGTAGTAAAATGGTCCATCATCTACTGTAAAACCATAATGGGTTATGCGCCAATAATCTGATTGAGGTGTTACTTGCATTTTTAGATTGCCATCTTTAACTTCCCAAGAGGAAGGTTCATTTAACCAATTCATTTTTTCTAAATTTTGACCAATTACTAAATTTGAAGCGCACAAACAAGCTATTAATAAAACTTTAAATTTCATCTTTTTACATTTTTAAAATTTATGACCTTTAAAACCCTTTCCAATATAAAGCTAACCTTTTTTAAATTACACACAACTGTCAGCTTGCAGCACAACTCGTTTATTAGTCGGACAAAACCAAGGCTATTCAAACGTTTCCAACCTTTTCTCATTTATATAGCTTTATAAATCAGTTGTTTGAAACGAAACAATCGCTGCAATGTCAATTAAAGACGCTGCAACTCATTTTCTGTTCACTCCCCGATGATCATATAAAACCCACCCCACTCCTGAATACTGAAGTTGGAGCGGATATGCCATCCCAAAATTCAAAACTATTTCAACTGACCATACGCCAACCTATCGAAAAGATTCATGCTTAAACCTTTATTGCTTTATTACGATTGAATCGTATTCCTAAAATAACGGACACTATTAACTCCATTAAAAAAACTACGATTACTTTCCAGTTCAAATTTAGCTGAAGTGCCCCATTACTGCCTTCCAATAAAGCTAACCCAATACATCCATTAAACCACGCGTGACTTAATACACTGAGAAATATATTATTTGTGTATTTATAAAGAGCTGTAAAGCTGGAAGTTAATATAATTCCAGACAATAAATACAATCCAATTGGAAATTCACTTTGGACTGTCCCTTTAATAAGCCACAACGGCAAGTGCCATACGCCCCATATAATTCCCACCATAATAACAGAAGGTAAATAGTTAAATACCTTTTCCAGTCTGGGTTGCAGAATTCCACGCCACCCCAATTCTTCTAATCCACCTAAAAGGATAAGAAACGGAAAATTAATAAGCATCGCGAGAATGGATATCGGCTTTGTAATTCCAAAGGCAAACCAAATCATCAAAAAACGCCAAATAAAAAAGGCGCCAAATATCAGCCAAACTTTCAGATTTATTTTTTTACCAAAAATATACTTACCAAAAGATTTTTCAGGAAAATCATCCTTGAATTGTCGATAGATAATAAATGCGCTAATGGCTGGTCCCCAGCTGCCAATGGTGTAAGGAATCCACCATAAAAACTCACCATTCCAGAGCGTATTAAAATATTTATTCGCGATAATAATAATTGACCAGCTCAGCCAGGTTATTGAAAAAGTATACAGCAGAAAAAATCCGATTAACTTTATTGATTGCTTTTCTTGTTTCATATTCTGATCCATCTTTATTTTACCCTTGTTAACCAATAAATCAAATAGTACGTGTTAAATGTATTCATCTTACAAATTTTTAAGTGTTTATTAGATTTAACATTCTCTAAAATTATCAATTATTTTGCATTCATCTTTACACAATCATTTTAATTAATTGCATATTTCACACGTTACGTTTGTCAGGAAGTCAGGTACTATTGATATTTTGCAATTAATGGAGTTCCTATTTAAGGTTTGCTATTAATGGTAGGCAGTATGTTTTTGATGCCGATTTCGAGGCACTTACCTGTCAGTTAAACAAAAGGTTATTAGATGCAGAAACGCTGAAACCGGACTAACTCAGCAATAAAATATACCGCCGGATATGCGTTTTTTTGGTCCTTTAACCAATATGAAATCCATTATGCGCTGGTTCATTAATGAACGCTATTCCATTATTTACTATGATTGTACCGTTCTTTTACTTGCAGAGCAGCTTAAAATCAGCCTGTCTTTTGTCATCATAGGTTTACAATTTTTAAAAGATAATAACCCGTGTTATTTAACCACATTAGTTTTTTGCAGGTTTACAATAAAAATCAAAAAACAGCCTATCCCGACAAGTATCAACTGACCAATACCTGGTTTGGTATCCTGCTCCAATGTGTTGATGAAAGAAAAAAACGAAAAGTACCTCACAAAAGCTCTTGACTTTCCGTCGGCTTTGAGGTAAACCGCATCGCCGATACGCTTTGTGTATCCATCTACACTTTTGCCATCAGGTAGTTTGAATGAATAACTTATGTTGTAGGTGTACTGTCCCCTGACCATTTCGTTACGCTCTCCCCCTTCACGCCTGATGCTGGTGATCACCGCAGTGGTTTTTTCTCCGTATATACCTAATAGTATGGTTGACAGTCCCCATAAAATAAAAGCAACACCCAGCAGCGTGATGAAAAACCGCGTTATGATGATTTTTATTTTTGATTTTGGCATTTTCAGATTCTCCCTTTTTGGTTAATTTTTTTTACTGTTTGCTGACATACTATATTGCTGTTATCTCATCTATATCGATTTGGGTAGCGCAGAAAATATTATTCTATAGGATCCTAATCGGTTGCCCCCGGAGCCGGGACCGGATATAAGCATCTACATCATGATAGTTATCTTTTGTACAGAATACAGCAATACTTTCGGTAAGACCACCTCTTATTATCACTGTATGTTTTTGGGGATAACAGCTCACTTTTTTGATATTACGCCACCTCATCATGATGTCCTGTCGCGACTGTGCAAGAAATCCGGCACCGGCAACAGCAGGTTTGCCTGAGAGTAACCCTGCAACAACCGTTATTGCATTTAGAATACTATTTTTCTTTGCCTGATTTTCCAAGGTAAAGCTACGTATGCCCGTTTTGTCCAATTCAAAGCCGACATCATACTTCCCTCCCCAGACGATATTGATGAACAGGTAAGTGAGCAGGAATAAAAGTGCAATAAGCCCGACACCGTAGTAGGCTTTAATAATCAACAGGAAAATTAACAGCAAACCAAATGGAATCCCAATTGCTATCGCCAGTTGTTTTAAAATAACAGCGTTGCGAAGTATGGGTACACGAATTGTCCATGCGATCTTTTCTGAATCCTTGTAACTCAGCATCATTGTTTCGTTTTCTGATTAGGGCTGATCTTTTTATTTTGCATTCAAATTAATATTTTTTCATTTGAGAAGGGGGCATTTGCACCGGAAGCAGAAATTCTCGTTAATGTCGTTCAGACTTGCACAGGCGTTGCAAAAGATGATGGTGTCTCCCGATTTATTTTCCTTTTCATAGGTATTCAAACCCTTGTGATGCCTCACCCTGTCGCCAATCTTGTAGTAGTTGTATTTAGTATCGTCATCTTCCGCGGTGGTGGTGTGTATCTTTCCTTTGTCGCTGCGTATGCAGACCGTATATCTTGTATAGTCTATCCACGACTCATCATCTTTGGATCGCCTGCGCTTATTTTCTATTTTCTTATCAACGATTTTCCCATCCCAGGTAGTGCTGTTATTTCTGCCGGCAATTTGAAAAAAAGCAATAAGCAAAAACATACTTCCGATGCCTAACCCGATATACAAGGCCTCCGGATTCTCCATATCGGAACTGGTTTCACCGGCAATAAAAAACCCTGCGACGGCAGCAAAAGCCAGTATAAGCGAAAAAATACCAGACCATCTGTTTGTATCTTTTACGTATTTGGCCAATGCCGGGTGATTGATTTTTTGCGAAAATCCTACAAGATCATTGTGGTTATATCCCATTTTCTGCTTATAAAGGTTGTCATTCTCTTTTTTTAAAAATATCCATGGAGGCAGCAACTATGTGTCTGTATATTAATGCAGTATTACCATTAATTACCGCAAACCCGCCGCGGTTTTATTTGCCTTCCATTTTGATGTGCCATTGAAGGTTCCGGTGAGATTTGATCCATTTAGTACACCTTCATGTTTTTGTTTGGCATTCGGCCTATAAAATGTAAATTGTCTGGTTGAAGGATTAAATCGTAAATCTTCCAATGGCTCCCATTTACGAAGGGCATTAAAAAATATTCTTCCCTGGAATGCCGAACCAACATAGCGTATCTCCATTTTCCCGGAAAAGCCGTTTGCAACAATATCCCAGTCGCCTGCAAGTGCACCAACCGATGATACATTTGCAGTTGTCGTTTCATTATTTGTCTGAGGTTGAACGGGATTTTTCTTTATTTCTTTCTCCCTGTCTGTCCAAAATTTAATTTCCTGGCTGGTAGCCGGCTCACTGGTTAGTTCGCGCAATAATTCATCGCGGAGTTTATTTTCTGTCAGATTCTTTGGATCGGCATACGTTGTGCTTTTTGTGGGCAGCGCACTATTTTGTTTGGGGGTATTGACGGCAACGCTAACCGACCCGCTGTTTTTAGCCCCGGAAATGGTAAGGCTCAGAACAACATTCTCTGCTTCATTTTTTCCTGCCATGGCCTCTGTTTTAGAAATTTGAGCAGTCTTGTTGTCCCAGCAACTACCAGCTATGACCGTGTAGTTGATTTTTAACATCCTCGAACCATCCTCAACGGCAAGAATTGCATAACCATGTATATGTGCATTTCCATATTTATAGCCTGCATTTGGGTTTCCAAAGCCATCATTGTATTTTAACGTTGAAGTAAGCAGTTTGCCTTTAAATCCATTTATAGATATTGGTTCAATCGATGCCTCCACCGGATACAATCCGCTCTCCGACATCCAGCTTCTGAGTTTTTTGGCGATGTGGCGGAAATCGAAGCACAAAACTTCAACTTTGCACTAAAGTTCAATTGAAAAACTGAACTTGAATTTAGCACTAAACCCGCCATATTGCCAAACCGATGTTGTACGCTGTGTTGTTGGTCTGTCCAATTTGTGATATTACAAAAAACAAAACCCTTTGAAATTTCAAAAGGTCTTATCGCTGCATATTTTTTAAATCTTAAAATCTGTTAAAAAATTCTATCGTTCTAAAGTCACTGTCTTTGTAAAACTTGTGTTGTGTGTAACTGATATAAATTTGGTCGTCAATCATTGGTATCATTGTTGAATTATTGTATTGTGCAGGAACTGCTGAATACCAAACAGAACTTACTCTTGGGTCAATTGTAAAGTATCCTTTTGCATTTATGTAACCTGCAGTTTTTAGAGAATTATAAATTGCAGCAGAACCGCTTGCATCAATTCCTGGGATAATAGTAAAACGGTTTGGAAAAATAGGTGTTGGTTCATTTACGTAATAAGCACTTGGGATAGTTCTTGTTTGTAATTTTTGATAATTTGCTTTCGCTGAAACAAGTCTATTGGGGTCTTCTGTTATGTCTAATTTAGCCATATTCCAAATTGTAGGAACGGTTGTGTTATCATAAATTTGGTCAATGCCACCTAAACAGTAAAGTGCAGCGGCTTTATAATTTTTCACAGTACTAATTAGGCTTAAAAACCCACTGCCTTGACTCATACCAACACCATAAAATGGTTTTCCTGCTGCAATTATTCCTGACGTTTGTAAACTACTGATTATTGCATCAATATTAGAAATATCAACACTTGCAGCACCTGTACTTGTTTCCCATCTTTTATTTACTCTGTCTTTACTTTCGGTTACAACTATTGCATAACCATTGGCTGCTGCATATCGAAGAAATTCTAAGTTGTCTATACCCTTAGATGTTGTCCAACCAACAGCATTACCTCCCGCCCCGTGGAAAGGAATTATAATTCCTCTGTAAGTTGCTGGCACAAAATAAAAAACTTGACTTCCGTTGATAACAACATTTGTAAAATTTATTGGGGCTGTTGTCTTAAAAGTAGCTGTTACGTTAACGTTTGCAGATGGCATTTTTAAAGTTGTTCTCCACTCATTAGGGCTTGTTAATGCTGAAATGTCACCTGTCCATTTGTCGAAAACTTGTGTACTACTTGAAGGGTTTGAAAAAATATAAGCGGTGTCGCCAATATTGTAAGTTCCTGAACCTTCGCCATTGTTTACTGTCAAGGAAAAAGTAGTCGAGGTTGGGGTTGGGTCTGATTTTTCGCAACTACCAAAAATTAGTGTCAAAAAAAGTGCAGATAAATAGACTGTTGGTTTCATAATAATTTTAGTTTTGTATTTGACTGCTTAAATGTCAAAAGGTTTAATTGTTTTTATAAAAACTTTAAAGTCGTAGGGTGTTGCGGTAACATAGCGTACAACG
>JAAFHB010000276.1 GCA_010906965.1 Mariniphaga sp.
CAAGTGATCAGATTTTTCATTTTAATATTTTTAATTGATTTATTTTGATTCGAAAAAATGGATGATTTGCTGCATAAGTATTACACGGTCAGTTGAATCTGTGATCGCCTCAAAAGGCAGTCCCATTGCAACGATTTTGTATTTCCCGTTGAAAAGAACACCTGCACTCACATTATTTTCGCCATATCGGAATGCTGTGATCGCATTCTTTCCGGCTGGCTCAATCCCGTCCGGTGCCTCAACTGTATAAATTTCAGGATGATATTCGACATTGAAATTCCATTTTCCATTGAGCCATCGACGGGCATAGTCGGTTGTATAAAAAGAACCACCTTTCGAGGCATGTCCTGTTCTCCAGGTAAAATGCAAAACGTCTTTGGCAAAATTGGCAGTAATGGAGTCCTTGCTTTCTCCGAATTCAGATCCGATGTAAGCGCCTGAAATAAAAAGCTTACTGCCATTTTCTGTCAATTCTGATAATTTTGATATCATGCCTGGCGTATAGATTTTGTAATCAATCAACATCGTATCTTTCAAGCTGCGTGTAGACCGCTCTTCCCCTAATATAATGTCTGTTGCAAAATAGGAAGAAATATCGAATTTTGATTCACTAAAAACCTCATCACTTATTGAGACAAATGAATATCCGGCAGCCATAATTGCTTTTCCATGTATAAAAGGATAATCGAAACTGTTGCCCGGAATTACTTTTCCCTCCATATCGCCATAGCTTGCTCCCCAGCCAGGACTATCGTCATCAAGCCATGCAGATTTACGATCAAAATCGTATTGAAATCCCACAAAGCTGATATCCTGCCGATCGGCTACACCCTGATCTTTCCACCAGGCAACTCCGGCTGTGATACCGTTATCAAAGATTGCCGGGCCACAAATGCGATCAAAGCCATTTACAACCAGTATATTGCCTTTACTATTACTCTTTTGTCCAACAGAAAGCGTCTCTCCCGGAAAACTCTCGCCACCCTTATTCAGGGCTGTAACTTTGAAACTATAAATTTGGTCGTACTGATCAAGTTTTAAAACGAGGGTGGTATCATCAACAATAACACCATTGTCAAAACCTTTGCCATCAATGCGCTGATAGACTTTGTATTTATCCGGTCTGGCACTTGGTTCCAAAGGATCATTCACAGCACTCCAGCTTAACTTAAAAGAGTTATCACCAGTTTTTGTAATGGCAAAATCATTAACAGGCAATGGCTGAACAATAAAAGGACGATTTTCCTGATATGACTGAAATTTCAACATCCCCTTATAAATGGCACGGCTCACATCGAACCGGAACCGCGGGTCTAATCCAAATTTCATGTCCGCAATATTCTGGTGCGAGAACAGTTCCAACAACATAGTCGGTACATTTGGCCGCAACGCTTCGGAATATTGTTTGTCCCAAAGTCCTCGTCGTGTCCATTGCGGATTATAGATTTGCCGGATATCATCAACCACCTGTGTCTGAATCAAATCGGTTAAATCGCGGCTCGCCAATCGGGATTTTCCATTTGGAAAAAGACCTTGGTTGGCCGTCGTGCTGTAGATACCCAGTGTTCCTATGATTGAATCGTTTGGAGTTACTCCTGCATCGGTATGAAAAGCAAAGGCAAGATCAATCGGGATCTGCATCCCTGTGAGATCACCCTCATTAGCTGAAATGTTTGGATTGCCCATCAGGTAATTAACCCATTTACCCCGCGACTGGTAATCATCGTTGTAATCGTTGCTGTTTTTATTCAGATTGTATGTTAATGTATCCGGAAACCCGGCACTTTGCAGATAGTATCTTGCACCTTCGAGATAACCAGGCTTACCACTTAATTTGTAATCAAATAATTGGGGGTTGTTTTTAACTGATTCGGTTTTTGTGTTTTTTTCTGCGAGCGACTTCTTGTTCTGCACTGATTCTTCTGGCGGACGGCGCGCAACATTTCCCATTCCACCACCAAATTTGACAGCATCTGCAGAAATAAAGCCTGGTTTTTCGCTTGTGCAGCTGATGGTTACCATTCCCATTTCAGGGTTTTTGCCCACAAGAAAGTCGAATGTTCCAAGGTAAATCCAGGTTCCTCCGCCAATTTTTTGATTCACCAAAAATTCGGTTATTCCACCAGCATGATAAACGGTATATTTTACTTCAGTTAATGAAGCATCATCGCTTTGGTAGGAAACGGACACAGAATACCGGCCTTTCTCACTAAAAGAAGGGATGTATTTGATCAGTTGATTATTGTCCTTCAAATTCTGAAAGCGGAGTGAGGTTCCCATTTGAAACGGATTGTCACCCGAAAACAATGTATCATTCTTTATAAAGCCTTTAACTATTTGTTCTACTGCAATTCCATCCGAAATAATCAGTTCTGAATCTGGTGTGGGCTTGTCATTATCAACAATCACCTCTTGCGACTGCCAATCACGTTCGCGCGGCAGGAAAACGTTTGCACCACTGTTCTCCAACATCGGAACGATGTATGGCAAAACATAGCTCATGGTGTACATATCTTCGACGGTTCCAAATAACCGGGCTCGCTGCCATTCCCACCGGTCGAGTTTCGATTCGTAGTACCACCCATGACTATCCCATAATGCGATGTTATTGTTGTACAAGCCTGACAGCGATTTTTCTTTACCGGATTGTTGTACAACAGGAATTCTGTTAGATTTGTCTCCTGAAATTCTGTTTTGGTCGATAGGAATAGCCGTTCGCAACGAATTGGGAACTAACTCTTTTAATAAATGATGATCAGTATAAATTTCTATCGGATAATTTTTAAACTTCCGGCCTAAAACTTCTCTGACTGAGTTTTCAATGTGCGCAACTTTATTCTCTCTTACAGGTGTATACGAAAGGGAAGAGGTGAAAAAAACCTGAACGAGCTGCTTCTCTGAAAGAAATGACAGCGAATCAAATCGAATACGTCCAACATGCGACCATTCCGGAAGTGGATTATCCATATTTTTCAGACGGTTTTCGGCTTTGATGATCATTCGGGACCGTCTGGTTGTTTGTGAAAAACCAATTATCGGTGTCATCAAGATGATCATTACGATAATGCCTATGTGGAGTCGACTAAATTTCTTCATCAATAAGCTTTTAAAAATACTCATCAAAAATAGAATTAATTTTTAAAAAATTTGTACTTTTGTCATACATGTTATAAAACACAAAATAATTACAACTAATGATCATAATCGCAGACAGTGGGACTACCAAAACAGAATGGTGTATAATAGCAGATAATGGAACCACTGAATCTTTGGTAACCTCGGGAATAAATCCTTTTTATCAGGAGGCAGAAAATATCTCAACGATATTGGACAGGGAGTTTACAGCGGCCCGGAAATACGATTATATCTATTTTTATGGCGCCGGATGCATTAACCAGGAAAAACAGAATATTGTCAGAAAATCGCTCATGCAAATATTTGAAACTTCGAATATTTTTATAGGAAGTGATCTTCTGGCTGCTGCCCATTCATTGTGTCAGGATCAGCCTGGAGTTGCCTGCATTTTGGGAACAGGTTCAAATTCATGCTATTATAATGGAAGTGAAATCGAAGCAAATGTTTCACCGCTTGGGTTTATCCTTGGCGATGAGGGTAGCGGAGCTGTATTGGGGAAAAAACTGATTGGTGATGTTTTGAAAAAGCAGTTGCCGCTGTCGCTGATAAAAGAATTTTTTGAAACATATAATACTATTGCAGCTGAAATTCTTGAGAATGTTTACAAGAAACCATTTCCGAGCCGTTACTTGGCCAATTTCACTAAATTTCTTTCGAAAAACATCAAACATCCTGAAATTGAGAATATTGTTGTAACAAGTTTCCGTGAGTTTTTGACCAGGAATTTACTTCAATACCCGGGAATCGAAAGAACTCCAATTCATTTTACGGGTAGCATTGCATTTTATTTTGAAGATCAACTTCGTAAAGCCATTGAAGAACAGCATCTGATATTGGGAACGATTGAACGTGCTCCGATGAAAGGACTTATCAGATACCATAACAACAACGTATCATTATAAAATATTTAGAAGTTTAGTCATGAAATCAACAACTAAAACCAAAACAAGCGTTACTGAATCGCCTTCTAATTTTGATAATCTCGACAAGATGTCGATAGAAGAGTTACTTACAAATATTAATGAGGAAGATTCAAAGGTTCATATCGCTGTTAAACAAGCGCTTCCGCAGATTAAAAATTTGGTGGAGCAAATAGAAGTAAGAATGAAAAAAGGGGGACGCGTCTTTTACCTTGGTGCCGGAACAAGTGGCCGACTTGGGGTTCTGGATGCCTCAGAGATTCCCCCAACATTCGGTGTTCCTGAAAGTATGGTTATCGGTTTGATAGCAGGCGGTGATGTTGCACTTCGAAAATCAGTCGAAGCGGCAGAAGATGATCCAAAAAAGGCGTGGGCTTCGTTGCAAGGTTTCAATATTAATAAAAATGATATAGTTATCGGAATCGCTGCATCAGGAACAACTCCTTATGTGATAGGAGGAATCACCCATGCCCGTGAGAACGGAATCCTTACCGGTTGTATTACCTGCAATCCGGGAAGTGAAATTGCCAGAGTCACAGAATTTCCTATCGAGGCCATTGTTGGGCCGGAGTTTGTAACTGGCAGCACGCGACTAAAAGCAGGTACTGCCCAGAAGATGATTCTCAATATGATCACAACTTCCATTATGATCAAATTAGGAAGAGTAAAAGGGAATAAGATGGTGAACATGCAGCTAACGAATAAAAAATTGATCGAGCGTGGAACCCAAATGATTGTGGATGAAATTAATATACCAACGGACGAAGCCAGAAGGTTGTTATTGATCCATGGCTCGGTTAAAAAGGTGATCGAGGCATATCAAAAATAGATATTTTTTAAAAGGATGATTAGGTTTCATTTTGGAGATGTAGCAAATCTTTAAAATGAAACCTAACTTTTTACAGGATACAGCAAAATGTTGTTCCTTTTGTTTCGGAGGTAGTAAAATCAACTTTTCCTCCAAGGTATTGTTCCCCCAGGATTTTCATGCTGTAGGTTCCAAGACCCCGCTGTGCCCCTTTGGTTGAAAATGAACGCATAAATACCTGCATCTCAATGTCTTTTGGAATAAACTTGGGATTGTGAACCGAAAATTTTACTTTTTGATCCAATTTGGTTGCCTTAATCGTAATTGTTTGTCCTTCTGAACTTGCCTCAAGTGCATTTTTAATCATGTTGTTCAGAACACGACGTAAAAGTACAGGGTCACTTTCAAAACTTACGGAATCAGATTTTTCGCTGAGTACAATATTCTTTCCTTTTGCAACTTCATGATACCTGAGATCACCGGCAATATTACGGATAAAGGCTAAACTGTCAATCGTCTCCCGTTTAACCAATAGTTCATGATTTTCTGCCTGAGTGAGTAATCTATGAGCGACAATCTCGTCAATAATCTGCTGACTAAGTGATGCTCCCATTTGAATGAAATCTTGTTGTTCCTCTTTATCAATAGAGTCAAATATTTCAAAAAAACCATGAACCCCGGAAGCAGCATTCATAATGTCATGAAAGAATATTTTTTCAATGATAGCCCTACGTTTACGATCAGTGATATCGAGGAGTGAAAAGATCGTAAAGCTTTCATCTTCATGAAGAAAAGGTGTGGCAGTAACTTCAATATCAAGGAAGTTCTCGGTCCCATTTAACATTCTTCGGATTCTGCATTCCATAGTCGTTTTGGCACCCGTTTTCTGGCTTTCCAGAATTACATTTACAGCTCCGCAATAGCGGCATGTTTCTGAAGTTCCACATCCTCCCTCTTCTTTATCTGAATAAAGGCAGTTGATCGCTTCTCCAAATCGTTTACCAAGGATCTGTTTTACAGTATCAATTCCTAATGTTTTTAGAAGAATATCATTTGTGAAAACAATCTGTCTGTTTTTGTCGAGTATGCAGAAAATAAAGGAAAGCGAGCAAAAGATTTCATTTAAATATTGAATCTTTTCAAGACTAA
>JAAFHB010000277.1 GCA_010906965.1 Mariniphaga sp.
ATGGCGACCGAAATAAAAAAGAACTTCAAACGATCATTCGAGACTTAAAAAAATTGGAAATCTTGCATATACAAGCCGATATTTCAATAAAATCTGTTGAATTGATTGGACAATACGCATTGTCACATAAACTTTCGCTCCCTGATGCGTTAATTGCCGCAACCGCAATCTGTGAAAATATACCGCTTTACACCTTGAATACCAAAGATTTTATTTTCATCGAAGGGATAAATTTATTTGCTCCTGAACCCCGTTAATATTGATTTTAAAGACGAACAAGAGTATTACAATCTTTCAGATGACAGCAACAGGACAAATTGAAAGAGTTTACGATTTGTCCCGGTTAAAATCGATTCTACCACTTCATGCAGTAATCATGGCTGGGGGTAAAGGTGAGCGTTTGCGACCTCTGACAGATAAAACGCCCAAACCGATGTTGCTTTTAGGGGACAAACCAATTATTGAGCACAACATTGACCGTTTAATTACTTTTGGCGTTGACACTATTACTATCTCGGTACGCTACCTATCGGAGCAAATCATGAACTATTTTGGCGATGGTACTGATAAAGGAATTAACATAAACTATATTGAAGAAGACAAATCACCTTCGGTGATATTAAACCCGCATTCGGTCGAATACTAATCATCTTCGGTCGATTCATAATTCGTAATTCATAATTCAATGTCGTTTAGTTTAGAATAACTCCGTTGGAGTTACCAGTAAATAACCTCCGGTTTTAACCGGAGGAAGAGAATGAAAAACGAAATTAACTCTGTAAGAGTTGCCCCATACAATTCTGTTTCATGTCTTTTTGGGAAACTCCTCCGGAGTTCAAATAAGCCTCATTCGTATGGACAGTTATTTCCCGACACTTTTCAGCCATTTCCTAAAAATCCTCATTTGGCACAATTGTTTACCCAATTGGGACGATCCGAAGAACTTGGTACCGGCCTGCAAAACGTGTTTAAATATTCAAAAGCATACACTGGAAACGAAAAAGTAATCTTTCTTGAGGAGGATATTTTTATAGTAAAAGTTCCTTTGGTTAGCAGTGTTACTGAAAATGTTACTGAAAATGTTACTGAAAATGTTACTGAAAATAGATCAGAACAAATACTTATACTATTGGCAAACAACCCAGCTATATCTTTTGATGAATTAAGTAAGCAATTAAATGTTGCAAGAATGACAATTTATAGAGATATTGAAAAACTCAAAAATAAGGGTAAAATTAAGAGGATAGGCTCCGACAAAGGTGGTCACTGGGAAATTCATCCTTTATAAAAATTGGAATAAGATTATTCGTGTTATTAACTTCGTTTATCTTCGATTCGTCTAAATTCGTGAAATTGTTCTTAGCAGAACTTGGTAAGGTTTTATTCTTAGATTGGAACTTTGCACTTATGAATTCTTTTATTTATTTTTATTATATTTGCCTTATGACAACAAATGAAATAATAGCTCAAATACAATTGTCATTGCAACATTCAAATGTCAGTAAAGTGATCTTATTTGGTTCTTATGCCAAAGGTACACAGTCTACTGATAGCGATATTGATTTACTGGTAGTAACCAATGATAATTTTTTGCCAGAATCATTTGCAAAAAAGATGGAGATCAAGCTTAAAATCGCTTCAGCGCTTCACTCTTTGAGAAATTTTGCTGATATAGATCTCATCGTCCATACAAAACCCATGTACGATAAGTTCATTCAATTAAACAGTAACTTTAAAAGAGAGATACTCAGCACAGGAACAATCATTTATGAAGCAAACAACTAAAAACTGGTTTACTGCTGCTAATTATTATCAGATTTAAAGATCAATTAGATAAATTATAACCAATTCCCTGATAAATTGGGGCAGGTAGTCCAGTGCAGATGGAATTCGTATAATTTATCCAAATTAGCTTCGCTGATCTCCGATTCGTAAAATTCGCTATAGCAGCAGGAACCGGCATCACCCCTTTCCTATCGCTCTTTACCCACGAATCCTTCAACGAGTATATCAACCCGCATATCTACCTCGATTTCCGTTCAAAGGATTACAACATCTATGATGCAGAATTGAATAATCCGCGAAATCCATTGAAATCTGTGAAATCATTTTACGAAGACAAAGACGGCCTCATCAACATTCACCAAATCATCAATGAGAGCGCAAACGAATCAAACTATTTTATCTCCGGCCCTCCGATAATGATTAAATCATTTAAGAAAATACTAATAGGAAAAGGAGTTCCATCTGAAAATATCTTAACTGATGACTGGGAATAACAAATAAATTAGCTTAAAAGTGAAATTGTTTATAATAACAGGAGCAACATCAATGATTGGTATTGCTCTATGCCAATATTTATCATCTTTTGATGGTCATTTAGTTTATGCAGTCTGCCGGGAAGATAGTAATGGTCTTAAACGCCTTCCTGTTAATGCAAATATAAAAGTAGTCTATTCAGATCTGAAGTACATCGATGATATTGCAAAAGTTATTGATAGAGCAGATGTATTCATCAATTTGGCTTGGACAAACACAGATCAAAAAGGGCGTAATAGTGCGATTCTACAGGGGCTTAATGTGGACTATGCTAAAGAAGCCATTAGAGTTGCTGCCTTAAAAGGATGTAAACTTTTTGTTGAAGCCGGTTCACAAGCTGAATATGGATTTGTTGAGGATTTAATTACAGAAGAAACTCCTTGTAATCCTGAATTAGAATATGGAAAAGCAAAATTACGCGTATTTAATGAAGGCTCTTTGTTATGTGAATCTGTAGGATTAAAATATTTGCATTTAAGAATATTTAGCACATTTGGGGAGAATGACAGACCCTGGACATTAATCATGTCGGCCATCGATAAAATGCTAAAAAATGAAGATTTGGAATTAAGTTCCTGTAAACAAAACTGGAATTACCTTTATGTAACTGATTGCGCGAAACAAATATTTCTATTATGCCAATACTTATTCAATAAATCTGAATTTAAATTAGGCGTTTACCATATTGCATCAAAAGATACCCGTTCTTTGAAAAATTATATGGAGGAGATGAAATCAGTTCTTAAAAGTTCCAGCGTTCTTCATTATGGGAGTATCGTTCCTGCAAAGCAAGTATCGTTAAATCCATCTGTAACTAAAACAGAAAATGCGATCAGATTTACAAATGAGATATCTTTTGCTGATGCAATTAAATTAATTGTTCGAAATAATTATAATATACAGTTATGAAATTTCAACTTCTTATCTGTCTTTTAATATACTGATATTGTTTAACCTAATAATTATTTACAAATGAATATTAAACTATTAGATTGCACGCTGCGCGATGGTGGGTACAATAATGATTGGAATTTTGGCCACAATACGCTGATCAATTTATTTGAGAGAAGTATCTCTGCTGGGATTGATTTTATCGAAGTCGGTTTTTTAGATGACCGGCGTCCGTTCGATATTAACCGAAGTATTATGCCTGATACTTCATGTGTTGAAAATATTTGGGGGAAACTAGATAAAAAAAACACCCTGGTTGTGGCAATGATTGATTATGGAACTTGTGATTTAAAGAATATTCAGCCACGAAAAGATACAATTATAGATGGAATTCGTGTCATATTTAAAATGCATTTGATGCACGAAGCTCTGGAGTATTGTCGAAAATTACAAGAGATGGGTTACTTAGTTTTTGCGAATGCTGTATCTTTTACGACTTATACAAACGAGAAGCTCGATGAGATTATTACGATATTAAATGAACTAAAACCTTATGCATTTTCTATTGTAGATACATACGGATTAATGGATATTAATTTGTTGAATCATTATTATCAGTATTTGGATGCAAATTTGGATAAAAATATTGGAATTGGGTTCCATGCTCATAATAACTTTCAGTTAGCCTTTGCCAATTGTATGGAATTGGCGAGAAAACATGAAGAAAAACCTAGAATGTTGGTGCTGGATGGTTCAATGTTTGGTATGGGCAAAGGAGCAGGAAATGCCCCGTTGGAATTATTAGTAACTTTTATGAATAAAAATTTCAATACTCAATATGATATTAATCAGATTCTGGAAGGTATTGATGTTAGTGTACTTGATTTGTATAAACAATTACATTGGGGATATTCTTTAAAGAGTTTTGTCTCTGCGTCCAATGATTGTCATCCGGATTATATATCTTTTTTACTTAACAAGAAAACATTGTCTGTGAAGTCAATCAATGAGATAATACAAAAAATTGTTAAAGGACCAGAAAAGTTACTTTATAAAAAAGATTTGATCCAAGAACTTTATTTTGATTATCAAAAAAACAATTGTAGAGACGATGTTGATTATTTGACCCTGAAAAATGAAATAGGAGGAAGAAAGGTTCTTTTGATCGGCCCTGGTAAAAGTGTATTGCAGGATAAAGAAAAGATAGTTGATTTTATTAATTCAGAAAAACCGGTAGTAATATCAATTAACTTTATTCCTGATATGTTTGATGTGGATTATTTGTTCCTTACAAATTCCAAACGCTATGTCCAGCATTCAACAGAAATTTCGAACAATTCTGATAAAATAAAAATTATTGCAACTTCCAATGTAACAAAAGCTGCCGGTAAGTTTGATATAAATTTAGACTACGAAACGCTGATTGATCGCGATGCTGTTTTCATTGACAATTCATTTATAATGGCTCTAAAAGTTATGATGAAAATTGGAGTAACTGATATTGCACTAGCCGGTTTTGACGGCTATTCATTAAACAAGGAATCAGATTATTTTTCTTCAAAGATGGAATACGAGTTTTCAAAACGAATGGGTCAGGAGATTAATGCATACGTTGATAAAATATTAGCGAAATTGAAGTCCGAATTAGATATTAAGTTTATCACAGCTACTTTATATAAGTTTTAAATGGGAAAAGTCGTATTGATAACAGGAGGTAGCCGGGGAATTGGCAAATCGGTTGCTGAAAAGTTTATAAGTAATGGCTATAAAGTATTAACACCATCACGTATAGAAATGAATTTGGAAAATAATTCTTCCATTGAATCATATTGCAAAAGAATTGATAGTGATATAGATGTGATTGTTAACTGTGCTGGAGTTAATACTATTGCAACATTGAATGACCTTACTGATGTAGACTTAAATTCAATGATACAAATAGATCTATTGGCACCATTAAAAATAATTCAATGCATGAATGGAAGGATGGGTAATAACAGACCCGGATATATTGTAAATATAAGTTCTATCTGGAGTTTTGTTGCAAAGGAAGGCAGATGTGGATATAGTGCAGCAAAAACAGCTTTAAATGGTATAACACGCACATTAGCTTTGGAATATGCCTCAAAAAATATTTTGGTAAATTCAATAGCACCGGGTTATGTTAATACAGAACTAACCAAACAAAATAATTCTGCAAGTGAAATAGCAGTCATTGCATCATTAATTCCCTTAAAACGATTGGCTGATCCTGAAGAAATTGCCAATCTGGTTTATTTCCTTTCTTCAGACATGAATACTTATATTACTGGTCAAACAATAATAATTGATGGAGGTTACGTATGCAGATAAATGTAGAATCTAAAATTAAAAACTACAGTATTAATGTTCAACCTGATTTTGAATTTCTAAAGGAATTGACTTCAATAAGTCCTAAAGCTGTAGTTATAGATAAAAATGTATGGACTTGTTATGAATCTGTTTTTGCAGAGTATTTCAAGAAAGAAGAAATCATCTTGTTTGATGCAATAGAAACTAATAAAACAATCGAGAGTGTTTTGCAAATGTGTGATTCTGTTATGAGTTCAAATGCAAAAAAGAATATGACTATTATTTCAATTGGAGGAGGCATTGTTCAAGATGTCTCTGGTTTTCTTGCCTCAATTTTATATCGCGGTGTAAATTGGGTTTTCGTACCTACTACATTGTTAGCTCAGTCTGATAGTTGCATGGGCAGTAAGACATCATTAAATTACAAACGTTTTAAAAATTTATTAGGATCATTTTTCCCA
>JAAFHB010000278.1 GCA_010906965.1 Mariniphaga sp.
TTATTTTTTTTAATTCTGATTATTGTTTCCATACTGACTGAATTTATCTGTTCCAAATGTATTAAAAAAGAATGAATTCCAGTAAATACGAATTAAAGGCGAATCTCTCCCTTTCAGACATTTTTAGCAACCCCCTCACTTTGTCACTTTGTATCTACGTCTCTTCGTCGCCCTTTCAACTCAGAAGAAGCTAAATGAAAAATAAGCTACACAGGGTTACCCAGGGTAAAGTGCAGATTTTCGCGGTTTAGTTTTACTTTACAGCATCAAATTTTTTGCTGAAAAATAGGATGTAACACAGCGTGAACACTGTGAAACATTGTGTAGCTTTTCCCGACAAATAAATCCGATCACTTTTTAGTTTGTGTACTGCAATAAATCAGGTGAATCACATTAATTAAATAAATTATAGTTCAGACTGTTATTAGCAGGAGGCACGAAGAACGCAATTCCCCCATCCTTATACAGCTTCGCACGGTCACTCCCATATTTTGACCTGTAGAGGATAATTTATAGTGAGTTGTAAAATTTTTTTTAAGTTGGGCAAAAGTAAGTAAAAGGAATTTACGAGAGGCACGAATTATTGACAATCTTGCGAACCAGTATTTGCCGGGCTTCTTAGTAATGGAAGAATTCTTTTGTATTTATTGCGATGACGATAAAGATAAACACCGAGATCGTCCATGGTATCCGGTTAAGGGCACTGACCAGCTGCGAACTCAGGAGATGCACTCAGAACCAAAGGCCTCAAAATTGAATTTTCGTAAAGCTTCGCCTGCTCACTCCCACTTATAGCAGATGAGAATAGATCCGGAACCACCAAAATGAAATATTTACAGATCAGTCAGGTTTTAAAAGTTCAGATTCAGTCGGCAATATTAGCTATTTTTGAGGTTAGATTCAATCCAAACTAATTTTATTGGTTTATTTATTCCAGCAGTCATGCTCAGAATGGACATTTACAAAAAAAATCTTGTCGCGAAGCATAAAACTGCTAGCAACAAGATTTTAATATAATTTGAAGCGATTAAAGACGTGCGTGTACCAGTTCGCGTGATAAAATCCCTTTTACATCGTAAATAATTGCACCCCGGGTTTTAAATGCCTGAAGATCAATTTTCATAAACTCATCGTGCGCCACTGCAAGAATTACCGCAGCATATTCGACCGATTCTTTGAGGTGTTTTGTTATTGTTAGGCCGTATTCATGCAGAACTTCTTCGGGCGATGCCCAAGGGTCGTATATATCGACATAAATTCCATAACTGGTTAATTCGTGGTAAATGTCGGTTGCTTTTGTATTTCGGATATCAGGACAATTTTCCTTAAAGGTGATTCCGAGCATCAGTATATTTGAATTTTTAACCGGGATCTCATTTTGTATCATTAATTTCACCACCTCAGACGCAACATATTTTCCCATACTGTCGTTCATACGCCTGCCAGCCAGGATAATCTCCGGATGATAACCCGCTTCCTGTGCCTTTTGCGCAAGATAATAGGGGTCGACTCCAATACAATGTCCGCCGACCAATCCTGGTTTAAACGGGAGAAAATTCCATTTGGTGGATGCTGCCTCCAATACGTCGTGGGTGTCAATCTTCATCGCATTGAAAATCTTAGCCAGTTCGTTTACAAAAGCAATGTTAATATCGCGCTGACTGTTTTCGATCACTTTTGCAGCTTCAGCTACACGTATTGAGGAGGCTTTGTGCGTTCCTGCCTGAATTACAGTACGGTAGGTTATATCGACAATCTCAGCAACTTCGGGTGTTGAACCAGAGGTGACCTTACGGATTTTTTCAACTGTGTGTTCTTTATCACCCGGATTGATTCTTTCGGGACTGTAACCAGCAAAGAAGTCAATATTGTATTTAAGTCCCGAAATTTTTTCGATTACGGGGATGCAATCTTCTTCGGTAGCACCCGGATAAACCGTTGATTCATAAACGACAATATCACCTTTTGAGATCACTCGACCGACAGACTCGGACGCCTTAACAAGTGGGGTAAGATCCGGCCGGTTGTTTTTATCCACAGGAGTGGGAACCGTTACAACATAAAAATTACAACCTTTAATATCCTCTGAATTGAAGCTGCAAAAGAGACCATTCGATGCTGTATGTACCGGATTTTCGGAAACCAATGCAGCTTTAAGAATTTGCTCTTCAACTTCAAGTGTACGATCTATACCCTTATTGATCTCGTTAACGCGATGTTGGTTGACGTCGAATCCAACAACCGGGTATTTGGTGGCAAAAAGTCTGGCAAGGGGCAGGCCAACATATCCGAGGCCGATTACTGCAATGCGAATAGAAGACATAGTTCAGTATATAAATTAAATAATTACAATTATTACGTTGTAAGAATAAATAGGTTTCAAAAAAAAGTGTTGTACAGATGGAAAAAGTTTAAATTGAAAAGCCACTGTGCAAATTTCTCCATATGGGCATGCTACCGCCTTTTTCTATACTTACTGGTCGAAGGTTTAAACCAGAGGAACCTGCTGTTGTTTCCCCTGATAAAATGGGCCTTTGATTGGATCTGCCCAAATCCGTAGGTCATACCAATATAAGG
Organism: Mariniphaga sp.; assembly: GCA_010906965.1. GTDB lineage: Bacteria > Bacteroidota > Bacteroidia > Bacteroidales > Prolixibacteraceae > JAAFHB01. Next base: position 2,578 of record JAAFHB010000278.1, read on the forward strand.
ATACATGTAACGCTCCTTTATATTGAAGTAGAATACTGAATTGTCATCCCGCGCTGATGGCGATTGAATTGGTCTCATGGTATGCACACCATCGAGGCGGTCCGTATCGACCCAATACCACATTGAACCCAGTTTTAACTTGATTTTTTCATTGATTGTGTAAGATAATCCTCCGCCATAGGCAAATGCTAATTCATATCCATTACCAGTGCCATACGAATAAAGAGCTTGGTAATCTTTTAGAAATGACGCTCCAATACCTAATTTAACGAACAAATACCATTTTTCATTTGCACTGTTGGGTGCAACAATTTTGTTTAAGTTAGGCACAAACATGAGTGTAAATTGGTTGATCCCTGTTTTGAACGGAGGGGGGAGATTCTGTGCAGTTGCAGGGAGTGGAATACCATAGACATTATTTGGATTCCATGATCCTGAAAGTTTAGTGGTCAGAAATTCGAACTCTGCGCTGAATTTGGGGGAAAAATTTTTAATGATCGACACTGTGATCGCTGCGTTATAGTCAGAATTCCAGTAATTAAACTTCTTAACATCAGCGTCAGAATTTGGATTAATGGAATTACGAAATTGGGAGGCCCCTCCGGTAAACCCAAATTCCCAGCTATTCCTAACTCCCGATCCTGACCGGCGGCTGTATTGGGCAACCGAAGTTTGGACGACAAAGAGCATGATAACAGCAATTAAAACAGCTGATTGGAATGGAAATGGTTTTAAAGCCATCGTTTTTTTGATTTTGAATAAGATATGAGCTGGCTGTTTCATTTAATAAACTTTGTGTTCCGCAAAAATAGAAAAAATGATCATTTTCTCCTTAAAATTGTATCAAAATCTTCTTGTATTTCTCCTCAGAAATATAACTGATTTTAAAAGTGGTAAATCTAAGCTTTTTAATTGATAAAGAGGTAGGGCTTCTTCCAATTTAATGAATACATAACCTGAATGAAAAAATAGACCTACCTGATTGCCAAAAGTCAGGTTTGATCATCCAAAAGCCATGTTTGATCGGTGATATGATGTGTATGATGATTTATTTCGATTTTCAGTTAATTTATAATGACTAATAATTTAGTGTAGATCATATTGTTTTATTGATAATTACGGTTTTCTTATTTAGAATGGATCATGATAATTACCAATATTGATGATCGTTTAGTCGACAAGGTATTGCGTATTAAAAATGTGTTTGGTATCTTTGAAGTGTTGTTTGATAATTGAAAACCATTATTTGATCATTTTTATTAATAAATTAAGCTATGACACAAATACAATTCCAGAACTCACTGACAAGCCTTCACAGTAAATTATATTATTTTGCGTTAAGTTTAACCAGCGATTCCGACAAAGCCCGTGATCTGGTGCAGGAAACTTATTTGAAGGCATTGACCTACCGTGATAAATTCTCAGCTGATACAAATTTGATGGCCTGGGTTTACACGATCATGAAGAATACCTTTATTAATGAGTATCGGAGAAACGTAAAAGCAAAAACTACGCTTGATAGTTCATCTCATAAGCTTCAGATGTCGTTTTCAAAAGACGATTATTCACCTGCTGCCGACTCGATTCATGCAGAAAAGGAGATCTACAAAAAGATTGATCTTCTTGAGAATGAGTTTCGCGAACCATTTCAACTTTTTTTAAGTGGTTTTAAATACAAAGAGATCGCAGAGAAACTTGATTTACCACTAGGTACTGTTAAAAGCAGAATCTTCTTCACTCGCAAAAAATTGGGGAAATGGCTTAGTGAGTATATCAATTAAAATGGTGGCTGTTGAAATACGTATTTATTTGATTTAGTTTTAGTTAGTCTAGATAGAGAAAAGTAGTCTTAAATTGTTCGGTTGAAATTAAAACTCCCTGCCTAAGAAATTCTGCAGGGAGTTTTTGCATTTTTTGAATTAATCAAATTTAGTGCATGTTTTGAACATATTCCCTAAAACAAAAAACACCTAAATCATTGGATTTAAGTGCTTTAGTACAACTTTATTTGTTATTACGTGACCCCGGAGGGGCTCGAACCCTCGACCCATTGATTAAGAGTCAATTGCTCTACCAGCTGAGCTACAGAGTCATACTGTTTTTGTAATCTTTAAAGGCGGTGCAAAGATAAACTCATTTTTTGAATGATCAAGCCGATTTTCATAAATATGTTTTGAAATTTCAATACTGAAGTTAAGCAATTAAAGATTAATGCTTTAGTTGATTGTATATTTCGAATTTATTGTAATATTTTATAATAATGTGGAAAGAAGAAGAATCAGGTTGAACCCTTGTATCCATTTTAAATATCTGAAGTACAGCACTACTTGATGGGAGAATCAGGCTCTTTTGCCATGTGGTTATAAGTAAGCTTATCCAATAAAGAAGGGAAGAACTTTCCAAGAAACACGGTTAATTTTCCTTCAACAAAGGTAAGAATCAGCTCTCTCTTTCTTTTTCTGACAGCTTCGGCTATATGATAAGCACAAGTTTCAGCACTCATCATTTTTTCTTCGTTTCTGGGTGTTTCTCCCTGTGGAGTGCCGTCGGCGGTGAGTGCTACCTTCCTCACTTCAGAGGCTGTAAATCCGGGTGCTGCCACCAGAACATGTAAGCCGCTTTTAAGATGTTCAATGCGGATTGTATCGAGAAATCCCCTTACAGCAAATTTTGAAGCCGCGTAGGCTGTTCTTCCTGGTAATCCGACATGACCTGCGATGGAAATTACCCCTACCAACGATCCTTTAGTCTCCAAAAGATAAGGAAGTGCATATTTTGTACAGTAAACCGTTCCAAAAAAATTGACATCCATTAAACGGTGCATTACTGCAAGATCCATGTCCTTAAAAAGTGCCCGCATCGATATTCCGGCGTTGTTGATCAAAATATCAATGCGTCCAAATTTTTCGAAAGTAAGATCAATGAGTTTCTTACACTCTGCCTCTTGTGCTACATCAGTTTCAATACACAGTATATTAGAATTTTGCAATTCAGTTTTTAATTCTTCGAGTTGATCGATCCGTCGTGCGCCCAAAGCTAAATTGGCTCCGCGCGAAAAAAATTCCTTTGCCAGAGCTCTTCCAATTCCCGATGATGCGCCTGTAATAACAACTACCTTACCCTTCATAATCAAAATTTTAATGTCTGGCGATTCCACTTCGAACGGTTAAAATGCACCATTATGGCAACAAAACTACAAATAAAACCATCGATTATGCACATTTTTGGATTTGGGTTTTGCATTAGTTAAAAACAAGGTTATCTTTGCACCGCCTTTGAAAAACAGAGGTACTTAAGGATGACTCAGTAGCTCAGTTGGTAGAGCACATCCCTTTTAAGGATGGGGTCCTGGGTCC
>JAAFHB010000279.1 GCA_010906965.1 Mariniphaga sp.
TCGATTTTCAATTCAGGGCTCCGATTGTGATCGGATTCTTCTCCCCCAATTTAGCTTCGCTGATTTTCAATTCATTGGGGGTTATTCAAATTAACTCCCTTCAGGATTTTATAATATTGAAAGTCAAAAATATATTCGTTTTTCAGTAGACTAATTAAACATCATTTCTACCGGGCTATTTTCCCTACGGGAAATTTTTAAACAGTCTTTATGTGAAATAGCATATTTCATAAATTCTCTCCCCAAAAAGAAAGCCACTTTATCAGTTTTAATTACTGAGAAAGTGGCTTAACTTATAATGATATGATTTCAGCTATGAAAATCTATTTTTTGCTTAAATCTTTTAACCTGATGTTTTTGAATTTAACAACAGAACCGTGTCCGAGGAATCCGATATGACCTTTCTCTCGCTGAAGTCCCGGATGTTCTTTGTGATCCATGGTTCCGTTTTTGGATGCTTCCCTGATGTCGCCGTCAAGAATCACAGTACCGTTTAGTGTCACCTTGATCTTCGAACCTTTTGCAACCACTTCCTCGTAGTTCCATTGTCCGGTAGGCTTCAGATAACCCCGCTTTGCAGGAATTACACCATAAACAGAACCATGGTACTGGTAAGGTGCAAGCGTGGCATAGATTGGATCTTCGTTATCGAGAATCTGAAGTTCCATTCCCACGTATGCTGCATCCCCTTCGAGTGGCGCACGAATACCCAAACCGTTGTTGGCTCCGGGTGTTAATTGAAATTCGAACCGATACTCGAAATCGCCGTATTCATCTTTTGTGAAGAGGTTACCATGTAAAGGACCATTATCGATGTGAAGTACAATTTCTCCGTTTTCGACCTGGTAATCGGTAGTATTACCCACCCATCCTTCAAAATCCTTTCCGTTGAACAGCGGTTTGAATCCATCTTTGCTCTCTTCGTCCGAAACGGTGAATGCATTGTTATTCAATTCCTGAACATAGATATCTCGGAAAGCAAGGTCAGTACCGTGTGCCTGCAATTCAATGGCTTCTTTTGGAAAGATAGGGATTGAACGATCCCAGTAATTCTCCAATGTAACATTGTCAACAACCAATTCTCCGTTCAGCATCACAGTAACCTTGTCACCAATCATCTTAATCCTGAAAGTATTCCACTCACCAACCGGATTATCAGCCACCTTTGAAGGTTTTGCCGGATTCTTCTGATTGTTGTAAAGACCACCTGAACCAACCTGCGCACCTACCTCAATACGTGAAGTATCCCATATCTGAACCTGTGGCGATCCACGGAGGTAAATACCGCTGTCCCCTTTTTTGGTAATGCGCCAGTCAACAACCATTTCGAAATCGCCGTACTGTTTTAGCGAACAAAGATTATCGCCTTCACCGTTAAACGTGATGCAACCATCTTTTACCGACCAGTTATTCTTTAACTTAAGATCGGCCTCTGCCTGTTTCTTATCGAATTCCTTCGAATCCATCTTTTTCCGAGTGATTGGATTTCCTACCAATCCCTTCCATCCCGAAAGATCCTTTCCGTTGAACATCGGTACGAGACCATCTTCGTAGGACATATCAGCTAGATATTTGAGGATTCTCGCTTTATCGTAGTCGCTTTCACTTCCCTTAAGGGTGGTAAGCGCTTTATTCAATGCATCACGAACAACAAGTCCTGACAATCCTTTTTGTCCCTCGGCTGGCAATGCTATTTCCATGATCGACTGTGCAGCATCTGAACTTAAATTGGCATCATCGAGAAAGGATGCAGTTGCAACAAGTGAAAGGAATGTCCTGACCTGTCCCATTGATCTCACAATGAGTGAACGGTCTTTGGTATCGGCGGCAAGCGGAATCATCTTTCGGTACTGAAGCAACTTCTGATCTTCGGGCAATGCCGAGCTTCTGATCTGACGAATGAAACCTTTGAGTGCGCTTGAACGCTTTTCGCCAGTTGATGTTTTGCAAATCTCATACAGTACAGCTGATGCAGATGCGTCTTTCCAGTTGATCAATGCACTAAAAGCGGCATCACTTTCTTCCTTATTGGTAGAACCGACATAGCTTTTCACAGCGTTCAATGCTTGAATACCTCCTAAACGGGGCAGAACTTCAAGTATACGACCTTTCTTAGGTGCATTGGGTAACTGGGCAAGCAATGGTGCTGTCTGGTTGTCTTCGCCTTTCAGATCGGAAGCAGCGTTTACCAGCGCATCCTGGATATTCTGAATCTTAACATTGTCGTCTGTCGCAAACAGGAGTTTCAATAACTGATCGATATCTTTTGCAGACGAACTATTTTTCATCGCAGCGTAAGCTGCCGATTTTATTTCAGCATTTGCATTACTTGTGTAGCCATAAACCATCTCAAAATAACGTTTTCCTGACTTAGCACCAATGATTCCGATGATCTGTGCTTTTGAACTTTCAGGTGAACTTTCCAGAATGGCAGCCAACGGATCAAGGCTTTTCTCATCCATCAACGACATCAATGTTGTAGCAGTAAATGCAGGTTGAGTGCCTTTCTTTAGAAGCGCAATAAGGTCCGGAATTGCTTCTTTTCCTTTGAGTTTGGCATACGCTGTAATTGCAGCTTCACTCACCTCAACTGACTTATCAGCAAACTGTTTTTTGATAAAGTCGGAAGCCGAAAGGTCTCCTTTCTTACCAAGCATTGTAATGATCTCTGCTTTTACTTCGGGTTTGGCTTTATTTGCTTTCGCGATCCATAGTTTTGTCGATGCCAGTTTACTTTTCTCAACAAGATTCAATATTGCAAACCTGTATGGTTTATCGTTGTTATCAAAAGCTTTCAACAGTTTGGGTTGTGCTTCTTTCTCAAAATATTGATTGTAAATGGCAAGTGCAGCTGCATTTGTATGTAACTGAGTTGGCAGGCTCAATTTCATCATCTCTTCGCAAGCAGTACTTAAAAGCTTTGCTTCACCATTTTCACCCAGACGTTGAGCATAGGTTACAAAAGCCTGCGTTGCATTTGAAGGTTCATACAAAAATCCGGCTTTACGTGCACCATCCAATAGTGGCTGATACGATTCGGGAGCAGCAATTGCAGCAACAGCAGCAAGGGAAACCTTTTTGAGATTCTGATTGTCAGATGTAATTGTCTTTAAAATTTGACCATTTGCAGCCTTAAACCGAAGTTCGCCAAGTGCCTTTGTAACAGTAACGAGTGAATTGCCCTGAACTTTGGCCAATGCATTAAGCAGTTCGTTCTTTGCAGTTTCGCTGGCAATTGTTGTTAGTACAGTTGTAGCCGGTTCGCATAACTCGCCATTTGTCAAAAAAGGAGCAACTGCCCTCACAGCATCTTCCTTGCCAACCAATTGAAGTTGGCGCATGAAAAACGCTTTTGTTTCAGCATCCTGGGTTTTGTTCATTGCCAAAATAAAGTTCTTTTCTGCAAAAGCCCTCTTATCTTCTTTCGAATTCTGACAGGCGTAACGTGCCAATCCGTTAATGGCAAAAACGACAGCGGAATTGTCCCCTTTTCCCGATGGGGTCATCTGATCTGCCAGTTTTTGAAATCCCTCATCGCCGAGTGAGATCAGTTCTTCCATCAGTTTGTCACGTTGCGGAAGGTTATTTGTTGGCATCTGAGCAAGCAAGTCGGCTATTTTTGTGGTAACGGTCCTGTTTTCCTGCGCCGACAAACCTGGTTCGACCAGCAACAAAGCAAACACGATTACTAAAAGAGAATTAAATATCTTCTTCATATGTCTGTTATTTTTTCTATAATTAAATTGTTGTCCAGGGTGCACGCATGGGTTGGTGAATTAACCGGTTGGCGGCATCATCGTTGATAAACTGTTGCTGATCCGGATCGAAATGAAGCGTTCTTCCCAATCGTACAGCAAGGATTCCCATGTTCACAAGTGTACACGAGCGGAATCCGTTCATCTCGTTCAACGCAAATTTTTGACGTGTTCTTACTGACTCCGTAAATGTTGTGATTCTTGGTTCAGGATCAGGAAGTGTTTCAATAAATTGATTCAGCTTGGGGATATTCGATTCAAAACCTTTGAAGATCTTTCCGTTTGGTCCTTCAATATAAGCCGCATCCTTATCTTTATTCTCACCGTCGAGGATAATCTTGCATCCGTCGGCATAGGTATATTCAATTCGCCTCCAGCTGCCTACCGCATATTCGTGCTGTTGCGGTGCATCGACCTCAACTTTTATCGGACTTGTATGATCTTTTCCAAGAAGATATTGTACAGGATCGAGGTAATGCTGTCCCATGTCGCCAAGACCACCACCATCGTAATCCCAGTATCCACGGAACTTAGAGTGAACATGCTCAGGGTTATAAGGACGGAAAGGTGCAGGACCTAACCAGAAATCGTAATCCAGCTCTTCGGGAACCGGCATTGTTGGAAGATTGGTCTCACCACGCCAGTAGAATTTCCAGTCGAAGCCCGTAATACCGCTTACAGTTACTTTGAGCGGCCATCCTAAAATTCCACTTTCGATCACCTTCTTCAATGGTTTAACTTCTGTTCCAAGACCATAGAAATTGTCTTTAAAACGGAACCATGTATTCAGACGGAACATACGTCCATGTTTATTTACCTCTTCCACAACGCGCTGACCTTCACCAATCGTCCTAGTCATTGGTTTTTCGCACCAGATATCTTTTCCGGCACGCGCTGCTTCAATCGCCATCAATCCATGCCAGTGAGGAGGTGTAGCAATATGAACGATATCAATGTCGGGACGAAGCAACAACTCACGGTAATCGTGGTAAGTCTGCACAGAATTAGGAATCAGCGATTGCGCCAGTTGCAGGTGCTTTTTATCGACGTCACAAATAGCAACCACTTTTGTCCCTTCATAAGGAATATGGCCGCGACCCATGCCGCCCACACCAATAATCCCTTTTGTAAGTTGATCACTTGGAGCAACATAACCCGGTCCTCCTAAAACATGGCGCGGGATAATCATCATTCCGGCTGCGATGGCTGCCGTTGATTTCAGGAAATCTCTTCGATTTGGGGATTTCTTTTCCATATTATTTAATTGATTTGTTTGGAAATACGATTACTCTGAAGCAAAAATAAGATTTACTTGGACAATGTCTTTAAATTTTCAGAAGTATTTGGCACATCTGAATATTTTTTAGGAATTGTTGCATTCAGAAATGATATTCCGATGTATTGCAATTTGTGTTTAACTTTGCAGCAGATTTTTGAGTAAACTAATATAGTATCAGATGAAGCACGAATGGAAGAAAACGGAAAAGAATTTTTATTTTCCCAATGTTAAACCGGAGAAGATTGTTGTACCAAAGTTCAACTTTTATACGATTGAAGGAGTGGGCAACCCGAATGATGATCATTTTGCTGAACACGTCAGCGTCTTGTTTTCATTATCGTATGCCATTAAAATGGGTCTGAAATCGGGAGAAGCAGTGCCTAAAAACTACACTGACTATGCAGTTTATCCACTCGAAGGCGTTTGGGATATGAATGAAGAAGCAAAGCGCAAAATGGATGGAAAGCTTGATAAAAGCACATTTGTCTACAAACTAATGATCAGACAACCTGCTTTTATAACCGCTGATTTTGCTGCCGAAAATATTGAATTGACGAAGAAGAAGAAGCCACATGCACTTTTAGATCAGGTCAAATTTGAGACGATCGAAGAAGGGAGTTGTGTTCAGATGTTACACATGGGTAGTTTCGACAATGAACCACTAAGTTTTAAACTGATGGAACAATTCGCGGAAGAGCAGCTATTAAAACGCAAATCGCTTACCCATCGCGAAATCTATTTGTCGGATGCCAGAAAGACTATACCAGAAAGACTTAGGACCATATTAAGATTTCAGGTGGAATAAATTGCTATTTAAGCGCTTTCATCAAATTGAATATCTTCGGCACTTTCAATTTGGTTTAAAGGTTTATCAATGGGC
>JAAFHB010000280.1 GCA_010906965.1 Mariniphaga sp.
AGCGACTCAATCTACGCAGAACGGGTTCAGGGGAAAATTAGCAATTCTTAATTGGAGCAGAATTTATCAAAAAATAAGCACCTGAGTAGTTACACAATTTCTCAATAAATAATCCATTTTCATTAATGGTTTCCCTAATAATTGAGTAAAATGAAAAAGTTTATTATTGATCGCGAGTTGGTGAGTTTTCCTGCGGTCTTTTTTAATAAATATGCAACAAAATATTTTGCAAATAAATCACAAATCTGTCCAAAATATGAGCATCAATAAATTCATTTAGTAGCCTCCCCGGGGGCAAGTACTCGCGATATTTGTTCCCGATCAGGGGAGGCTTATGCTTTGTTGTAAAAGCCAACGCAAAGCTACTATACGGGAACCGCTTTTGCACCCGGCAACTGCAAAAGTTGGCAAAGTGCCATAAATAATAAAACCAATTAAAAATGAAAAAGTTGAATATTGAACAAATGGAGAATGTACAAGGTGGTACATTCTGGGGACAAGGAAACGTCAATTGTAATAATACATATACACCAGGAGGTATGATATTAACTTCAGTAAAATGTTATGACTACTATATATTTTGGATTAATACAGGTAGATACTGCGACTATGCTGTAGGATATGATGCTTGTGCTTATTAATTATTTGTCCCAAAATGTATTTTCAGTTTTTTAACATAACCGTTATAATTGCTCCCCATTTTTATAGGGAGCAATTATTATAGAAATCAATGCTTATGAGAAAAATTCTAATATTTATGAATGTCATATTCAATTTTATATGTTCCCAGATTATTTTGGGTCAAGAATTTAAGGGAAAGTTAGTTTGTGATTCTTCAACCAAATTGCCAATACCTTATGCAACTATTTTTGTTTTAAATAAACATGAAGGTATCTATGCCGATCAAAACGGTAATTTTATTATTCCTTTAAAGATTAACGACACAATAAAAGTTTCGGCTATAGGTTATCAACCAAAAATATCTCAGGGGTTAAATGATACCATCTTTCTTGAACCACGACAATATATCCTAAATGAAATCACAGTTTTTCCAAAAAAACAAAAGGAATTTGAAATCGGTTTTATCAAAAGTAGGAAAATTGCATATTATACATTTGAGAATAACTCTGAAACATTATTAAAAATTGAGATTCCAGAAATATTTCGATCATATTTTATAAAAGCGGTGAAAATCAAATGTATTAATCATAACCACCTTCCATTGTATAGGCTACATATTTATGACCAAGATGATGGCGGAATGCCTGGGAACGAATTACTTTATAAAAATATTATTGTCAATCATAGTGTTAATAGGAATGGAAAGATAGATCTTTCAAAATTAAGTTTATTTAGTGATAAGAAAGTACTCTATATTGGAATAGAGACGATTAATGCAGGAAAATCAAGTATTCAGAATTCAAAAAATAATCCCTCAGGTCAGGCAAGTAAAAGTCGAATTGGTATAACCTTTGAACATAGTTTGTCGTCAACATTTTCAAAATCAGTATTTTTTGACGATAAAAATTGGTTTTGTGATCACAAAAGATTTAGAGATCCGCCATTTTCCCCAAATCCAGGCAATCTAATGATTTCTCTAATAATCGAGTAATATGGGAAAGTTTGTTATAAATTCAAATTGGCTTGTTGTTTTGTTGTCTTTCTTAATACGCATTTAACCAAAATATTTGCATACAAACCATCAATATATTCGAATTATGAGTATCAATAAATTCATTTAGTAGCCTCCCCGGGGGCAAGTACTCGCGATATTTGTTCCTGGCCCGGGGAGGCTTATGGTTTGTTTTAAAAGCCAACGCAAAGCTACTGTAAGTGAACGGCTTTTGCAACCGGCAACTGCAAAAGTCGGGCAAAGTGCCATAAATAATAAAACCAATTAAAAATGAAAAAGTTAAGTTTTGAACAAATGGAGAATGTACAAGGTGGTACATTTTTCGGGACAGGAGACTATTACCAGAATAGCTCATGTTTAGACGGGAAGACTGTTGTTTGCAATGACTATTATGTCTTTTGGATACGGGTAAAAACTTGTTGGAACGAGACTTATGCCTCTTGCAATGATTATAGATGGTGGTGGTAATTTTATTATCTTAATTTGAAGTAGGAGGGTTCTGAATAAAGTAAACGTATCAGATTATTCCATCATTTGAAGATCTTCAATACATTGTTTATTTAACGTGTCTTTTTAAACTTGGAGTTTGAATGGTATTTTTCAGACCCTCTTTCATAAAACAGTAAATTATGAAAACTTACCTATTGTCTTTATGCCTTTTTTTTAATATTTCTTTAATTGCAAGCGACGTAAAAACGATTATTATTGTCAATAAAGATAATAATGATCCTATCCCATTTGCTATTGTAACATTCTACAATATTGATAATCCTGTTGGGGGACACTATGCCAATGAAAAGGGAATACTAAAAATTCAATTCCCCGAAAATATTAATAGAATAGAGTTTTCCTGCTTAGGCTTTGTGTCAAAAAGCTTTTCTCTACAAAAAGAACTATCGGATACCGTAAAATTAGAGATCGGTCATTATATGCTGCCTGAAATAGTGATAAACCGAAATAAGCAAGGAGAAAGAGGATTTATCCTTGGATATGTAAAGCGTAATCACTGGCGTAGTGTAGGCTATTTTAAAAATACGGAAATTGCTGTATATATTCCAAACAGTCTTGGGTATAAGCCTTTCATTACTAATTTATTTTATAAACTAAGGCAAACCGAAAATGTCAAAAATGCTTTTCGGATACATATTTATAAAGTAAAAGAAGATTTATTTGAACCCGGGGAAGACCTTGTTCTGTCAAATCTGATTTTTTATCTTGAAGGCAAGTATAATAGCCACACTATTGATTTTGATATTTCAGAATTTAATATAGAATTCCCCCTTGAAGGTGTTTTTATTGGAATAGAATGGATTGGGTTAATAAACAATGCTGGAATTAAGAATACAAAAAAAGTGAACAATTATCCATCTGTATTAACAACATACAAAGTCGATAAAAAATATTCATTCTATCGAGGTGTGTTTACAAATAAACTATGGGTAAACAAAACACTCTCTTCTACAACTGAAGAAAATACGGTTTCAAATTTTGCAATTGGGATGAAAGTTAAGAGATGACTAAAATTCAATACCAATTGATTGTAGTTTATAAGTGGATATTCCGGTGATGCTGACCCCCCCTCCGGTCATATTGACCCCCCTTCAGGAATGATGGTTCAGAAAATTCTAATGACTGACAATTTTACCGTTTTTTTCTTAAACTTTCACCTTTTAATTCAATTCTGTACGAAGTGTGTACAAGCCTGTCCAAAATGGCATCGGCAATGGTTTCCTCTCCGATTACATCATACCAATTAGCTACAGGTAACTGACTTGCAATAATAGTCGATGATTTTGAATGACGGTCTTCAATCATTTCCATCAGATCCAATTGTTGTTGCGGTTCCAGGTGTGACAGTCCAAAATCATCCAGGATAAGCAGATCTGTTTTGGAGAGATGCTCAAAAAACTTAATGATGGTACCTTCAATCCTTGCAATTTTAGTTTTTAGAAGGAGTTTTTGTGCGTTATAATAGGCTACTTTATAACCTTGTGCACAAGCCTGATGACCAAGTGCGGAAGCTAAGAAACTTTTACCGCAACCTGCGGCACCAGTAATTAGTACCGCCTCCCCTTTTGATAGATATTCCCCGGTTGCAAGTGTCGAGAGCAAGCCCTTGTCCAACCCCCTGGAAGCATCTGTTTTGATCTCTTCGATCGATGCCTGATAACGGAACCGGGCACTCTTTCTCAACCGCTCAAACCGGTTGTTTGTCCGCTCCTGTTCTTCGGCTTGCAAAAGCAGCTCCAGACCTTCGATAAGCGTTAATTCGTTTTGCCTTCTGGTTTCAACCAAGGCCTGCCAGCTGCGGTTCATTCCGTGTAAATGTAGACGGCTCATGTGAGATTCGATTTGCATCATAAATGGTAAAAATTAAATGGTTAAAAACTAATGGTTGATTGTGTGTAATATTCTCTTCCTCTGGTGTTTTCATGCGTAGGTAGTGGTTTCGCCTGCTTTATTTCCGACTCTTCTGTCATCTTGTTTTTAAGGATATTGAGAACAAATGTGTAGGTGTAGTTTTGATATTCAATGGCCATCATACAGGCCTTTTCGAAGATCATTTCATCCGTTTTGCGTTGCAGGTTGAGCAATCCGTCACAGGTCCGGTAAAGTTGTTCCGGATGCCGGTTTTGTGCAAACAAATGCCCAAGGAGCTGATAAAGTGCCTCCGACTTTAATTTGGCTTTGTTCAGGTAATAGTCAGGGCTGCGATCCATATAATGCTGGTGTGCAGAACACAAATGCTCTTTGTCGGTGGTGTAGCCGCCTTGTTTGTAATCTCGCACGTGTACCGCTATTTGCTCTCCTTTTGCATAGATATAAACCATTGAACGGGTATAGATTACTTTCACCATCAGACCGATATAGGTATAAAGAACACTGTAGTAATGCTTATCCTGGGCAAGATAGATGTGATTGTTTTTCGCCACTTTCAAGTCACGGTAATATTTTAACTCGAAGCGCTGATCCGGCAGTGGTTGTAATAAATGCTTTTCATCGGCCAAAAACTTCTCTTCCCGGCAATAAGGTTTTTGCTGCATCCGGGTCTGGTTATGATCCCCGATTTTTTCTTTAACGGCTTTATTGAGCGAAGGCAAATCAAAAAATGTAAGATTACGCAACCTGGCATATATCCGGGTATATATCAATTTTACCTGGTTTTCCACCAGTGCTTTATCTTTGGGTTTACATGCTCTAGCCGGAATCACGGTTGTTTTGTAATGATTGGCAAAGTCTTCCATTGCCCTGTTAACATCAGGCTCATAAGAACTTGCTTTTACAATTGCCGACTTCAGGTTATCGGGTACCAGTACCTCTGGAACCCCTCCAAGATCTTCAAGACAACAGCCCAAGGCGTATAGAAAATCTGCTACACTTTGGCTTCTTACAACCATGGCAAAACTATAATCAGAGTAAGGCAGACAGGCAACAAATACCTGACAGGGAACTTCTTCTCCCGTATCACTATCAATATAGGATAGTCGCTTGCCTGCAAAGTCAATAAAAAGCTTTTCTGCAGCTCTGTGTTGCAGAACCATCGAAGGCTTACGGGCAATCAGTTGTTGCGATAAATGATAACAGAACTGCGTGTGGCCGTATCCCCCGGGGTAATCACTGCGGTACTCTTCCCAAAGCAACTGTCTGGTTACTCCTACTCGGGTAAGTTCCTTTGAAAAGTATTCCAGTTTAGTCTTGAAATGATCAAAACGTTCATCTTTATAGGCCGGATTTCCTGCATGGAACTTCCCTTCCAGGATCGGATCATCCAATGTCAGCAGGGACTGTATATCAAGCGCAGACAAGGCTAATTTTGAAAGGTAAACCTTGACTGTATTTTTACTCATCCCTAAACTCCTGGCAATAAACTTCTTGTTCTTGCCTAACTCGTGTAATTGTAATAATTGTTTAATCTGACTCATAGATTTTAGTTTTCCTGACATTGGAATCTCATTTTAGTGGTTTATTTTCCACCAATGAACCAAAATCCTGTGAGATAAATTAATAAAGGGGTCAACATGCTCCGGATTTGTCCTCCATTTTTTCAGTGGAGGGGGTCAACATGCTCCGGATTTTTTACCCAACCCACCCGACAACTCAAAGGGGGTCAACATGCTCCGGATTTTTTTACCTCTTTTTCCAATTTTAGGGGGTCAACATCTGCCGGACTGTCATGAAAAACAATCATGAAAAACAGCAGAAAAATCTAATTTTTTACCGGATGCCAGGGGGTCAGCATAGTCCGGATTATCCAAA
>JAAFHB010000281.1 GCA_010906965.1 Mariniphaga sp.
TAATTTCTGAAGAAACTGGACAGCATTTTTCAAGGTAAAATCTTCCAGTGAAAGTTCACGCTTTAAGAACTTTTCTTCGCGGACTTTGACCATGATCAGCAACTCGTCGTTGTAGATTTGTTTGTAGCCAAATTCGTCCAATATTTTATCTTCGGGAACACAGCCAAACTCACGGATTAGTTCAATAAGTCCCTTCATCTGAACAAGCGTTTGTATACCCGTTGTCTTGTCGATAAACTCATCTGATCTTGATTTAACATTCTGGTATAAAGATTCGTCCACTTCAAGGAATTTATCACCTAAAATTGCTTTGATCATCATAGGACCCATGATCAGTTCCCAACCTTCGCGAAGCGTAGATATTGTTCCGTCGTGATCGAAGATGGCATGTCTGATCTGTGGTTTGTCCTTCCATTTATTGATAATTTCGATTTCTGTATTTGTCAGGTAGGTGGCATGTCGTTTGTCTTCAGCTAATTCAGAAGCAAAAATAAAATCGGGATCTGCCCCTATTCCGAGGATTTCTTCCGGAGACGCCGTACCTGTTTGAAATAACTTCTGAACTGTAACGCCGGCCACAAAAGATCCGATTTGCGCAGCAGTCTCCATATCGTAACCAGCTGCCAATGAAGAGGCGGCTCCGGCAAGATAACTATCGCCAGCGCCAACGGTATCCACTTTCGACAGGATCATAAGTCCTGGTATTTCTGAAATACCTGTCTCATCAATTGTGAGAGAGCCATTGCTTCCCCGTGTGATAAAAAGTGGTGTTTGATAACGTTTATACAGTTCCCTGGCAGATGATACTACCTCGGAATAGAGAACCACATCATCCGGTTTTTTGCTATGACCGCACAATCTTGCAGCTTCTGTATCATTCATCTTACGGACAGCACCTGTGTAATAATCATTGAAGTTACGGCTGTCGACGATAAAGGTTTTTTTAGGGAATTGCCTTATCACTTCCACCAATCGCTTTTTAAAGTAATCGGTATGTATTCCGGATGGAACCTGTTGGTTGATAACGACGACATCAACTTCAGGAATTCCCCGGATCAGCATCTCAATTAAACGATCGGCAGTCTTTGTTGACAACTGATTGTAATTTCCAAAGTCAACACGGTTCAACTCTTTGTCATTGATATATGGTTTTGCATAGGCATGGGTGTACCAATTTTCTTCCTGAATCAGCAGATTCTCAGGTTGAATGCCCGTTTCTTTCATGATTCGGACCATTTCGGCTCCGAAAGGATCTGTCCCAATCACACCAAATGCACGGATATCTTTAATCTTCATTGCAGCGAGGTTGTTGGTCACATTGCCGGCTCCTCCAAGCGAATAACGCTGTTGTGCAACGGGTCGCGTTGCCTGATTGGTCTCGACTGAGATTTCACTCATCGCCTCGTCGATAAACCAATAGGCATCGAGGCAAAAGTCGCCCAATACTGCAATCTTTACAGCAGCTATATCATTCAGAATCTTTTGCAATTGTTCTTTTTTCATTTTTGAATAATTAGTTTTTAATGGTCAAACAGAATCGAAGATCAACGAAGCTATCGCTATGATTTATTTTCGACTCCGGTTTGGGATTTTTTAGTCATGCAATTTCATTCCTATACTTTTAAAGTTCAAACTGCCGATTGATTCTTTCTTACAAAAAAGGATACCCAAAGAATATAAAGCATGCATGCACCAATTACACTGATACTTGCAATTGGTCCAAATGTGGTACTTACAAATCCCATCACGAGCGGAATAAAAGCACCACCAGATACCGCCATGATAATCAAACCCGAAACCTCATTGGCACGTTCAGGCAGTTTATCGAGTGCAAGCGAGAAAATGATTGGAAACATATTCCCGATTCCCAATCCGATAATGAATATTGAAACAAACGCTATTGTATTTCCAGGAGCAAAAAATACGCCCAGCACGCCGGCAAGTGCAACCAGGGTAGTCAGCATCAGGAATACACGTGGTTTTATCCAGTTTAAAATGATAGCACCAAGTAAACGCGAAATGGTTTCACCGGCAAAAAACAGGCTGATTCCAATTGCTGCCTTTTCAAGCGTTATCCCATATTTTGCAATAAGAATATTGGAAATATTAGTATTGATCGAAACTTCAGCTCCGACGATCAGAAAGATCGATAATGCCATAAACGCTACAAAACGGTTTTTAAGCAATCCCAGACAAGAGGCAAATGAAGCGGGTTTACGATCTGACTTCGATTCGGTTATTGGTGTCATTGAAAGCCATAATGCCGCTAATAAGGAGGTTACACCATAAACTGCAAATACAAGTTTCCAATCGCCAAAGCTTGTAAAAAAGAAGGTTGCAATAAGCGGCCCGGTAAATGAAATGATGGCTTTTACAAACTGAGAAGTACTCATGTAGCTTGCAAGTTTATCCGAAGGCGAAACATCTTGCAATAGGGGATTTGCCGAAACCTGAATAATGGTATTTCCTATTCCGAGGAGGATAAAGGAAGCATACATCATCGTGCGGGAATAAAGAATAAACGGAAGCCCCAGACCGATGGCTTGTATGACCATCCCGATATTCAGCATATTGCGCTTGCCGAACTTATCCTGCAAAACACCAACAGGAACAGCAAGAACGAAGAACCACAGCAGCACCATCATTGGTAAAAACTGTGCTGCAAAATCAGTCAGTTCAAAATCTTTTTTAACATACCCTGTGGCGACTCCGATAATATCGACAAACCCCATGACGATGAAGGACAAGAATACCGGAAGTATCTTTCTTAGTTCAACTTTCGAATTACTCACAATTTTAAGTTTTAATTGGTTAATTAAATGATAACAGATACGAACAAAGGGTTACTCTTCGAGGAGATTGACTTCTTTGATTGTTCCCTTATTTTGATTGATGCGGAGCGTCTTTATTTCGCGTGGACGAAAATTACCTGTCCATTTACGTTTGGCAAATTTCAGATCAATTGTTGCTGAAGTCTGCACCCCGAATGTTTCAACACACCGGACAATAATGTCTTCCCCGTTTTCGGACTGTTTGATAGCAGTTACAATCACATTTTGTGTATCAACCGCGAGGAAAGAACCCGATTTTGGCAGTAATCCGCCATGTATTCCCTGATAAATAATTTGAGCTGGGGTCATGAATTCTTCGGCCATCCTAACAATATTGCTTTTCTGCCAGTTCTCTTTATGAGGTACGAGTAACATGCGCATCGTTTGGATTCCCTGATCCATCCAAATATATTCATTTTTCATATCGAGTACCTTCGGGTTAGATGGGCGAAGACAGCAGAGCGTGCAACTGAGATCCTGAGATCGTTCCCCTGCATACTGTACCCATATTTGGCATCGTTAATAACCGTAATTCCGAAAGGTGATCCTGCGCGTGTTCCGTTCACATCCAGCCACCGCTGACCCGGTTCTTCTTCACCGTTAGTCGCCCTGACGATGTGACCATAAGGGGTTTCATAGGTTGCTGTCGGAGCCACTGCATTTATAGGAAAAGAGAACTTTAGCATTTTGAGATGCTCATGCCAGTCAAGAGTAACCTTTGCCTCAAGATTCCTGGAACCGGCATAAAGTGTCCAGTCAATTGTAAGAATTGAGAGATTATAAAATGTGATTACCCGTATTGTCGCGCGTAATGGTCCATTCTCCAGTATTTTGATGGTTGCATTTCCAAAAGAACCAATTTCGTCGGCAAAGGTTTTAATATCGTGACTCCAGGTATCACTTGTATCATTCATTACCAAAGCTTTGCAGCCACTCTCGCCACCGGCAAACATTTCACTACCGCTTTCTTTATCGATTATTCCGAATGAACCTTTGGGAGAGAAACGAACTTTGACCAACTCATTTTCAAGTGTGTTATCTTTGGCTTCCGAAATATTTTTGTGGTTGAAGTCCACGCCATCCCAAAGTCTTAATTGGCGGTATCCCATTGGAGGAATTACTGTATTAATTATCAGTTTCCTGCGCAATCCTGTCTGAGAAGATCCGAGGGTCCACTGATGAGGAAGTGAATTTCCCAGTTCATCATCAACACGTGATGTTTTGTGCATCGTTCCCCAGTTCAAATCGTACTCAATGTTTTGCCGAACCTCCCAGGCATGGGGATTGAAAGTAATTATATATTGAGATTCAGGATCTTCGGTAGGAACTTGCAATTCGAGTTTCTGAATTGACATGTAGATTGCCTGGTGGGCGATATCCATTGCATAGCCGTATCCTTCGACGGCCGTCTGAGAATGATCATAGAGCGAACTTCCCGCAAGGCTGTCGTGGAATTGTAGGAACAATACTTTTTTCCATGCTGATGAAAATTCCATCTTTGGATATCTGGCGCCCCATGCTGATGAACCTATGGCTGCTATCTTTTCTGCGGCTACAAGGGCAGCCTCTGAATGACGGTTTCCTTTCTTAATAGCTGATTCAGCAGTATAACAACCCCTTGCATGATGTTGAAGATCATCTGGTACAACGGGTATTTCGAGCTTCTTATCATCTCGCATCTCTTTAAAGTAAGCATCATGCGTACTAAAAAGCACTGTTGGTGCATCTTTTTCTCCTTGAATCTCTATAATTGAACGGATATTCTCTTTTGTAGCACCACCTCCATGATCTCCTGCACCGTAATAAGCCACAAAGCTGTTTGCCGGCTGATCCTTAAACCGGGCCATTGTCTGTATCAGCCTGTTTCTTACAGACCCTCCATCGCCATAACTGAACGGGATCCGGTAGGTAAGAACCCGTGTTCCGTCAACACCTTCCCACCAGAACAGATCGCCGTGAAGTGTCTTCTCTTGCGGACCGGGACGCATAAAGACGTAATTGTCCATTCCCTGCAATTTGATGATCTGTGGCAATGTGCTTGTATGTACAAATGAATCAGGATTATATGCTGTTGTGGCACGGTGACCAAGGAGTCGTTGTAGCGTTAACTGACCGTATAAGCCCTGCCTTACCATTGCTTCACCGCTGGGAATATTCGCGTCGGGTTCGACCCACCATCCTCCAACAACACTCCAACGACCCTCATCAATGCGTTTGCGGATCTGCTCAAGCATTTTGGGATCGTTTTCTTCAACCCATTCATAAAATTGTGCGGAACTGGAAGTAAATTTAAATCCGAGAATCTCATTCATCCGGTCTAAATTTGAACGGAAAGTGCTGTAAACGATCGAAATACCTTCCGACATCGGCCATAACCAGATGGGATCAATATGACCATGCCCAATCATATGAGCCCTGTATTTTGTGGCATCAGCCGGCCATGGCACCGCCTGTTGTAGTTCACTACCAGTGAGTTTTGCTATGGGCGCAAAGGCAAGAACCACAGCACCAGTTGCTGAGCGACTAATAAATGTTCTACGGGAAATGTTATTATTTACTTTTAGATAGTTTTTAGTTTCCATATGTGAATAATTTTTTTTTAAAAGTTTTGTGGAATAGCCATGATGATATTCTCATTTCGGTTTGTGATTTTCAATTATGGTTATTTCATGGTTACAGTTTTAAAAGTATTAGTTGATAGTTATTTAGCATTGCCCATTTCCAAAGAAATAATTTTCCACCATCAGGCATAGTGTATGATAGACAGGTAAATGTAATTCCTGGACAAATGCAATACGCCGACCTGTCACATTTATAAGAATATCGCAGATTAACTTCATTTTACCGCCGGTTTCCCCTGTCAATCCAATAACGATCATCCCTTTTGCTTTTGCGGTAATAATCGCATCCAGAACGTTTTGAGAATTTCCTGAACTGCTGATAGCAATCAAAATATCTCCGGCATTTCCGTAACCTACAACTTGTTGCGCAAAAATGAGGTTGGCGTCCGTATCGTTAGCAACAGCAGTTATCAGGGCACTTTGCGCGGTCA
>JAAFHB010000282.1 GCA_010906965.1 Mariniphaga sp.
GCTCACATTTACCGCCGGCAGAATGGAATCATTCACCAATTGGGAATGCTACCCGAAAATCTGAATTACGATGCACTTGAATTAACACCCGGATCATATTCTGATAAATATTCCGGAGAAAATAAAACAGGGGATAATCGGTCCTGGATTTTCAGTTCTGATGCCCATTTCACCGATCAGATCGGGAAATTCAGTACACGGCTTATGATGGAAAGTGCCGGATTCAGTGAGTTAAAACTTGCACTGAAAAATTCAGAAGGAAGATCTGTTTTAGGGTTAAAAAGGAATTAACGTACTTGTATAGAGGCATAGCATGTGTCAAAAGAATGAAAAAATGAAAGAATTAAGCTTACATATATTGGATATCATGGAGAATTCGGTGAGCGGAGGAGCTACCCGGATTGAAGTGAATATTTATGTCAACGAAGTGGATAATCTGCTCATTATTCAGGTCACCGACAATGGCCGTGGAATGGACAGCGAAACCATGACACATGTGACCGACCCATTTTTTACGACGCGCTCGACCCGTAAAATCGGGATGGGAATCTCATTGTTCAAACAACAGGCTGAGCAGACTGGTGGCGCATTCAATATAAAAAGTGAGCCGGGCAAAGGATCCGAAGTTGAAGCTTCTTTTGGATTGAATAACATCGACCGTCAGCCGCTTGGTGATGTGGCGGGAGTAATTGTCAATATAGCCGCTTCCTATTCAGATATTGATTTTGTGCTGAATATCGATACTACAGAAGGAAATTTTCAATTCAGCAGTCATGAAGTAAGCAAAATACTGGAAGGATTACCCTTGAATAAACCCGAGGTGATGTTATGGCTCAAAGAGCTGATTCAAACCAACATGACAGACTTAAAAATGACTAATTAATTGCATACTATATAATTACAAGTATATGACAAAGATTAAAACGTTGGATGATCTCCGGAAACTGCGCGATTCGTTGCGCACGGAAATGAATATCCGCGAGAACTCAGAACATCCCGACCGCGTGGTACAGATCCGTGTTGCAATGGCTACCTGCGGAATTTCGTCAGGAGCCAAGGAGACTATGGATTTTTTTGTTTCGGAACTTAAAAAGAGGCAAATCAACGCGGTTGTCACCCAAACGGGTTGTATGAGTTACTGTTATGCGGAGCCTACCGTTGAGGTTATCCTTCCCGGACAGCAACCTGTGGTTTTTGGACATGTTGACACCGGAAAGGCAGACGAGATCATCGAAAGCTATATCAAAAAAGGGGAACTTATCGATGGCATCATCCCCGTCAATCATAGAGATGTTGAACAGGATAACAGGAGGATCTGACCCATGGCAGTTATAAAATATGATATTCTTGTTTGCGGCGGTACAGGGTGCCGTGCATCCGAAAGCCACAGGTTGGTCGAAAACCTCAATAAAGAGCTGATCCTTCACAATCTCGAAAAAGAAGTAAAAGTTGTAACTACCGGTTGTTTCGGATTTTGCGAAAAAGGACCGATCGTCAAGATCATCCCCGACAACACATTTTACACGCAGGTTTCGCCGTGGGATGCCAACGAAATCATTGAAGAGCATATTATTAAAGGACGCAAAATTGAGCGTTTACTGTATGTCGACCCTACAAGTCAGCTGGGAATCGACGACTCGAAACACATGGATTTTTACAAAAAGCAACTTCGAATTGCGCTTCGGAATTGTGGATTTATCAACCCTGAAAATATCGGGGAGTCGATAGCCCGAAATGGCTATGCGGCACTGGCAAAAGCCCTGGAGCATATGGAGCCGGAGACAGTGATCGATGAGATCAAACGGAGCGGATTACGTGGTCGCGGTGGCGGTGGATTCCCGACCGGACTAAAATGGGAAATTGCACGCAATAATGTGAGCGATATAAAATATGTGGTTTGTAACGCCGACGAAGGTGACCCTGGTGCTTTTATGGATCGTTCCATTCTCGAAGGCGATCCGCACGCAGTCCTCGAAGCGATGGCCATCTGCGGTTATTGCATTGGTGCAAATCATGGATTGATCTATATCAGGGCCGAATATCCGCTGGCTATTAAACGGCTCAGAATTGCCATTGATCAGGCCCGTGAATTTGGCTTACTTGGCGAAAATATTCTTGACTCCGGTTTCAGCTTTGATGTTGAACTCCGATATGGAGCCGGTGCATTTGTCTGCGGCGAAGAGACCGCATTGATCCACTCAATGGAAGGGAAACGGGGTGAGCCTACTGTCAAGCCACCATTCCCGGCCGAAAAAGGTTATCGCAACAAACCTACAAACGTCAATAATGTCGAGACGTTTGCCAATATCCCCGTTATTTTGCTCAAAGGAGCCGAATGGTTCAGCAGCATCGGAACGGAAAAATCAAAAGGGACGAAAGTTTTTGCCCTGGCCGGAAAGATCAACAATGTGGGATTGATCGAGGTACCCATGGGAACAACGCTGCGCGAAGTGATCTTCGATATTGGCGGAGGCATTAAAGGGGGAAAGAAATTCAAAGGGGTTCAGACGGGAGGTCCCTCAGGTGGATGTCTCACGGAAAAACACCTCGATATCCCGATCGATTTTGATAACCTGATTGCTGCCGGATCGATGATGGGCTCAGGCGGACTGATTGTGATGGACGAAGACGATTGCATGGTGGCGATGTCGAAATTCTTCCTCGAATTTACGGTCGAGGAGTCTTGTGGCAAATGTGCACCGTGCCGGATCGGGAATAAACGTCTTCACGAAATACTCCACCGAATTACTGAAGGGAAATCTTCGCGCGCTGAACTCGATACCTTAAAGAATTTGTGTACAGTAATCAAGGACACTTCGCTGTGTGGACTCGGACAAACATCACCAAATCCGATTCTTTCAACGATGGAAAACTTCCTCGAAGAATACAATGATCACGTCGATAATCATAAATGTGCAGCAGGCAGGTGTAAATCATTATTAAGATATTACATCGACCGCGAAGAGTGCGTCGGATGTACCGCTTGTGCAAGAGTGTGTCCGGTAAATGCCATTGTGGGGGAGAAAAAGCAGCTACATGCCATCAATCAGCAAATCTGCATCAAATGTGGGGCGTGTGTCGACAAATGTAAGTTTAACGCAATAATCTTAAGCTAATGATCACCAGCAATACGATCACACTCACCATCGATCAGCATACGGTGGAAGTTGCCCAAAATACAACGCTAATTGATGCGGCCAAACAGGTTGGAATTGATATCCCCTCCTTATGTCATATGAAACTTCACGACATGGGGATTGAGAACAAACCTGCCGGATGTCGCATTTGCGTGGTTGAGGTCGAAGGACGCCGCAACCTGGCTCCTGCCTGCGTTACCGTTGTCACGGAAGGAATGAAAGTGCGGACCAACTCCATCCGTGTACTGAATGCACGTCGGACGGTGCTTGAGCTGATTCTCTCCGATCATCCTGCTAACTGTCTTGTTTGTGTCAAATCGGGCAACTGCGATCTTCAGAGCATGGCCCACCGTTTCGATATCAGGACGATATCATATAAAGGCGAACAATCCACGTATCGCGAAGACTTTTCTCCTTCTATCATACGCGATATGGACAAATGCATCATGTGTCGTCGTTGCGAGACAATGTGCAACGAAGTGCAGACCGTCGGCGCACTTTCGGGTGTGAACCGTGGATTTATGGCCGTCGTCTCACCCGCTTTCGAGCAGGATCTTCAGGACTCTGTCTGTACCTATTGCGGACAGTGTGTCGCGGTTTGTCCCACGGGCGCATTAACCGAAGTAAACCACACGAACGAAGTGATTCAGGTGCTGGCCAATCCGAAGAAGACGGTTATAGTTCAAACGGCACCGGCCGTACGGGCAGCACTTGGCGAAGCGTTCGGACTCGAAGCAGGAACACTCGTTACAGGAAAATTGGTAGCAGCGCTCAAGGAATTGGGTTTCGACTATGTGTTCGATACCGACTTTGCAGCCGACCTCACCATTATGGAGGAAGGAACTGAATTGCTTCAGCGATTGACCAAACATCTTAATGGAGATACAACTGTAAAGCTGCCGATGCTTACCTCTTGTTGTCCGGCGTGGGTTAATTTTTTCGAAAAGCAATTCCCCGAATTAAAAGATATTCCATCAACAGCCCGTTCGCCTCAGCAGATGTTTGGCGCAATAGCCAAGACCTATTTTGCCGACAAGATCGGAGTAAAACGCGAAGATCTTATTGTTGTTTCTATTATGCCTTGTTTGGCAAAGAAATACGAATGTCAGCGCGATGAATTCAAAACCAACGGCGATCCGGATGTGAATTTTGCCATCTCAACACGCGAACTGGCACGACTGATTCAACAGGCAAACATCGATTTTATGTCGTTAAAAGATCGGGATTTTGACCAGCCAATGGGAGAGTCGTCAGGTGCCGGTGTTATTTTTGGTGCTACCGGGGGTGTTATTGAAGCAGCTGTCAGAACAGCTTACGAGTTGCAGACCGGAAAGAAGCTCAAACGGATCGATTTTAACGAGTTAAGAGGAATGGAAGGTTTACGCGAGGCAACCATCGATTTCGATGGAACGCCGATTAAAATCGGGATTGCCCATGGTCTTGGCAATGCGCGTAAATTGCTCGAAAGCATTAAAAGAGGGGAATCGATGTACCACGCAATCGAGATTATGTCGTGCCCGGGAGGATGCATCGGAGGAGGCGGACAACCACTACACCATGGCGACAGCGATATTTTGAAGGCAAGATTGGCGGCTATTTATCGTGAAGATGCAGGAAAAGCAATTCGCAAGTCACATGAAAATCCCGACATTATTAAACTCTATGAAGTGTTTCTCGGTACGCCACTGAGTCATCGTGCACACGAGTTGCTGCACACCAATTATTTCGATCGTCAGGTTAAATTTGAGGACGAGAACAAACCCAAACAATGAACAATGAACAATGAGCAATGTTGAGCGAAGCGAAATCCCGTGAACGAAATGATACAGGAAACAATCATCAATTCAACAATCATTCCACGCTTTTCATACATGATAATACGACATTTCATCAGTCGCCTTACTTAAAAAAACATTTAAAATATGCCTGATAATAACATCACGATAAAGCTTAAGAAAGAGGATATTGACCAAATATGTGCGATCTGTGCCGAGTTTAACAACGATAAAACTGAGTTGATCAACGTGCTGCACAAAACGCAGGAGCATTTTGGGTACCTTCCCGCTGAGGTTCAGGAGTTGATTGCAGCCGAGCTCAATATGTCGGTCGCGAAAGTTTATGGCGTAGTCACCTTTTATTCTTTCTTTACGATGGTTCCGCGCGGACAGAACCCGATTTCGATCTGCACAGGCACCGCCTGTTATGTACGCGGTGCAGAAAAGGTGCTCGATGAATTCCGGAAACAACTCGGCATCGAAGTAGGCCAGGTGCCTCAGGATGGCAAGTTTTCGCTGAGCTGTCTGCGCTGCGTTGGCGCCTGCGGACTTGCACCCGTGGTGATGATCGGCGAGAAAACATTCGGCCGTGTTGCCCCCGAAAAGGTGAATGAGATCTTATCCGAATTTAGATAAGCTTATTTTGCAAGAGAGAGCCTGACTTTTTCAAATCTTGAAAGGTCAGGCTCTCTCTATAAATTGCAATTGCGGTTTTTAATAATAGTTGCCATTTATTTGCGTTGCGCGATGCCTACAATATTTGTATTCACGATGGCAGCCCATTTTTCGGCCAACGGAAGCTCACGTGAATAAGTCGACACCAACTATCGGGGAAAAACCATCTTCCCTCAATGACCGGTTGTTTATATCACTCAGGAAGTACTCCACTTTTCAGTCGAAAAGTATACCACTTAGTCATAACGAAACGAGGATAAAAACTCGTTTATTAGC
>JAAFHB010000283.1 GCA_010906965.1 Mariniphaga sp.
CATCTCTTTGTCTCCCCCTCTCCCTTTCTCCCCCTCTCCCTTTCTCCTCCCCCTCGCCTGTGCCCAAAACCACTACACCTGTTGCAAAAAAAGACCCGGTTCTCAAACTGATGTTATTTAATCATAAACAAAAACACCGTTGTGCCAATTTTGATTACTTTTGCACCACCTTTAAAAAGGGGCGATATGGAGGACTTTCTGCAGATCGCCGATCATTCTTAGGACTAATAAATTGGGACTGAGAGGGCGAAGCTGTGTTAGGGATGGTGGAAAGCGAGACGATGCGGAATTGAGAATCTGCTTATATCGTTGGAAATTCTTGGCAATATCTTCATCCTCAAAATCGATATTGTCTTAATATATTCGTGAATTAAAAATCACCGAAGCTAAATTCGTGTAATTCGTGTAATTCGTAAAAATTCGCATAATTCGTAAATTATGAAGGTACTTATACTTGCCGGTGGCCTCGGCTCCCGTCTTTCCGAAGAAACCTCACTGAAGCCTAAGCCAATGGTTGAAATCGGAGGTCGCCCTATTCTTTGGCACATCATGAAAATTTACTCCAGCTACGGATTTAATGAGTTCATTATTCTTTGTGGTTACAAAGGATATATGATTAAGGAATATTTTTCCAACTATTACAGCCACATGGCTGATATTACGGTCGACCTTTGCAAAAACAGCATTGCCTACCACAAGAATAATGCGGAACCATGGAAAGTTACGCTGGTCAATACAGGTCTGGAAACTATGACAGGTGCCCGTATTAAAAAAGTGCAGGAATATGTGGGTAACGAACCTTTTATGCTTACCTATGGCGACGGAGTCGGAGATGTTGATATTGCCGAACTGGTTAAATATCACATATCGCATGGAAAGGCAATTACCATGACTTCTGTCCAACCCGAAGGACGCTATGGATCGCTTGTTGTTAACGAAAAAGAACAAGTAACATCGTTTCTCGAAAAGCCCAAAGGCGACGGGGCTTGGATCAATGCCGGATTTTTTGTATGCCAGCCCGAAGTATTCGATTATATCCCTGAAGGAGACAAAGTGATATTCGAACGTGAACCGCTGGAAACATTGGCAAGCGCTGGAGAACTGATCACGTTTAAGCACGAAGGTTTCTGGAAACCGATGGATACCCAACGGGACAAAAGCCAGTTGGAGGAATTAATCGAGAAAAAGAAAGCTCCCTGGATCAAATGGTAAAACAAATTTCACGAATTGAAGCGAATTAACACGAATTCGTTCAAATCAAACAGCATACTTTGAGACACTTTCTGGTTCCTTAGTTTTTGACTCTGTGAAACTCTGTGGATCCTCTGTGGCACTCAGTGTAACTTTTAAAACTGATTACCTAATAAATATCATGCAACAACTTTTCAACGGAATCTATAAAGGACGAAAAGTTCTTATCACTGGCCACACAGGCTTTAAAGGTTCGTGGCTATGCCTCTTACTGAATAAGTTAGGTGCCGATGTATATGGCTATGCACTTGATCCGCCTACAAATCCAAGCCTATTTAAGGAAGCCAGGATTGATGAATTGATGACCTCTTTTATTGGCGATATTCGCGACTATGAAAAGCTTTCAGGCGTACTACAAAAGGTTCAGCCCGAAATCGTTATTCATATGGCTGCACAAGCCCTGGTGCGCGAATCGTATAAGAATCCCATTGATACCTATTCCACCAATGTGATGGGAACTGTGAATCTGCTGGAGGCTTGCCGCTATACAAAAAGTGTGAAATCCATAGTAAACATAACAACCGACAAGTGTTATGAAAACCGTGAATGGCATTGGGGCTATCGCGAAAATGAGCCTATGGGTGGCTATGATCCCTATTCAAACAGTAAAGGTTGTTCGGAACTCGTCACGTCCTCTTTTAGAAATTCGTTCTTCAATCCGAATAGTTATTCCACGCATGGCGTTGCTTTAGCTTCTGCCCGAGCCGGTAATGTGATTGGTGGCGGAGACTGGGCAGAAGACAGGCTGATACCCGATTTTATAAGGTCAATTACCCACAGTGAAAAAGTAAAAATAAGAAGTCCTTTTGCAATTCGCCCCTGGCAACATGTACTGGAACCGTTAACCGGCTACCTTTCGTTAGCTGCGAAACTTTTTACTGATGGACCAGCTTATGCCCAAGCGTGGAACTTTGGACCTGACGATAGTGATGCAAAAAATGTAGAATGGATCACCAATACCATTTGCACCCTTTGGGGCGACAATGCCGCATTCGAGGTAGATAACAACCCTCAGCCTCACGAAGCCAATTACTTGAAACTCGATTGTTCAAAAGCAAAAGCAGTGCTGGATTGGTATCCCAAATGGAATATCGAAACTACGTTAAAGAGTATTGTCGATTGGAATAAGGCCTATTTAGCTGGTGAAAATATTCGCTCAGTAACAGACAAACTAATTGCAGATTATTACGCGTAATTCCGTGCAATTAGTACAATTAGTACAAATTCGTGTAATCTATATTTAAAAAAGTTACACCGAGACCCACAAAGTAAAAACACAGAGGCCCACAGAGTGAAAATCTGCGTAATTCGTCTAAATTCGTACAATTCGTATTTTAACTGTGTAACTTTGTGTATCCTCTGTGTAACTCTGTGTAATAAAAAAAACATATACTTTTGCACCGGGAGAATTAATGAAACTTTTAAATTTTGAAATATGCTAGCAATTAAAGCCGATTACAAAGACGGAAAAATAACATTCATTGACCAGATGCCCGTTCAAATCAGGAAAGCAAAACTTACCATCGTGGTCGAACCTGTCAATGACCCTGAAAAATTAACCATTCCAGCCCAACAATTTATGGTCATGGAAAAAGATAGTGAATCTGAATATAAATTAATCGGATTAAATTCATTTTTTGACACTGAAGATGATAAAAACGTTAACTGGGAGGAATATTTTGGACTCAAATAAAAACCGTATCGGCGAAATCGTATTACTCGATTTCCCTTACACCAATTTACAAGGCTCAAAAGTAAGACCTGCATTAATTGTTGGCACTTCCGATATTCAAAATGATTTGTTGGTAGCATTTGTAACTTCCGAAGTTGAAAATTATATTTGGAGCGACTATGCAGTTGCTTTTGAACAGTCGAACCTGCAGGAAGGAATTATCAAACAAAATAGTGTCATCAGGTGCGATAAATTGATTACGATCAGCCCCGAAAGGATTGCACGAAATAAAGTTGCGGTTCTTAAAACACTAAAAATAAGTGAAGTTCTTCGGAAGATAGCACATATTAGCGTGGATGGCATATATAATAAAATACATCAACCATCCACATTTATCCCAGGCAAAAGCCGCGTTAATTATGCCGGCCGTGTCTTTGACGAAAAAGAGATCGTTAATGCTGTGGAAGCCTCGCTCGACTTTTGGCTGACCGAAGGACGATTCTCTGAACAGTTTTCCGAAAAAATTGCAGAATTCCTCGGTGTAGAACATGTATTGCTCACAAATTCGGGTTCATCTGCCAACCTGCTTGCCTTTTCGGCACTTACTTCCGAAAAACTCGGAGACAAACGGTTAAAACCTGGCGATGAAGTGATCTCAGTAGCAGCCGGATTTCCGGCTACCGTTACACCCATTATTCAATATGGACTGATTCCTGTGTTTGTGGATGTGGAGATTCCCACCTACAACATCGATGTGGAGATGATGCGCAAAGCCATCACTCCTAAAACGCGATGCATCTTTATTGCCCATACGCTGGGCAATCCGTTTAATATAGATGCCGTAATGCAGCTGGCGAAAGAGCACGATTTATGGGTGATTGAAGATAACTGCGACGCCTTTGGCAGCGAATACAAAGGTAAAAAGACAGGTTCGTTTGCCCATCTTTCAACCATTTCGTTTTATCCGGCCCACCATATTACCACGGGAGAAGGTGGTGCGATTTGTACCAACAATCCGCAACTGGCACAACTCGTACGTGCATTCCGCGACTGGGGACGCGATTGCTACTGTGCAGGCGGCGAAAACAATACGTGCGGCAAACGGTTCTCACAGCAATTCGGCAACCTTCCATACGGATTCGATCACAAATATGTCTATTCGGAGATCGGATATAACCTAAAGATGACTGATATACAGGCAGCCATTGGAGCAGCGCAAATCGATAAACTTCCACACTTCTGCGAGAGGAGGAAAGAGAATTTCAAAGAATGGACACGAATTTTCGAGAAGTACCCTGATTATTTTATTCTGCCCAAAGCAACTGAAGGAGCCGATCCTGCATGGTTTGCATTTATCGTCACACTGAAAGATACTGCACCGTTTAAACGTGATGAAATTACGGCTCATCTCAATGCAAAGCTGATCGAAACCCGTAACCTGTTTGCTGGGAATATCACGAAGCAGCCGGGTTTTATGACTAAAAACTACCGCATTGCAGATCATCTGAACAATACAGATTACATCATGAACAACACTTTCTTCTTAGGTACCTATCCTGGGTTGACTAAGGAGATGTTCAGTTATGTGGAAGATGTTCTTGACTCGTTTTTAAGAAGTATCACAAAGTTGCACTAAGTACGCACAAAGTCACACAACGTTTAATTCATAAAACTTTTTTATTAACTTTATGATTCAAACTTTATGTAACTTATAAAATCATGACTGAAAACGAAATCAGCAAAATTATTCTTGATTGTGCCTTTAAAGTGCATACAACACTTGGCCCTGGTTTATTGGAAAGCACATATAGAGCTTGCCTTGCCTATGAACTTACAAAATCAGGTCTTTGGATAGAAACAGAAAAGCCGTTGCCTTTAGTTTACGAAGAAGTCAAACTGGAATGTGGATACAGAATTGATATTCTTGTCGAAAATAAAGTCGTTATTGAACTTAAAACAGTAGAAGCGTTCACCGATGTTCATCAGGCACAAACATTAACCTACATGAAATTGTCAGGTTGTCGGCTTGGGCTTCTCATCAACTTTTATGTGAAATCATTGAAAGACGGTATTAAACGTTTTATCCTTTAATTAGGAATTTGCACAAAGTAACACAATTAACACTTTGTGAAACTTTGTGTTCAACTTTGAGAAACTTTGTGTACCAAATTTTCAGACAACAAATTAAATGCTTCAAAAAAAATATAAATCAGAACTTATTGCAATATCGAATCCATTTAAAGGCATTTATACATTAGAGCTGAGGTCTTTAAATGGGAAGTTTAAATACCACCCCGGGCAGTTCCTTCATATCGCAATTGATACCGATTACGACGGTTCCAGCCAATGGCCCGATTCGCGTTGTTTCTCGATGCAAAGCAACCCCAACGACGAAACGATAAGAATCACCTATTCCGTTAAAGGGGCTTTTACCAAACAGATGGAGCAACAATTAAGCGTAGGTTCCGAGGTTTGGCTTAAACTCCCTTATGGCGACCTGTTTACACAGCCGCATAACAAAACGAATACGGTCTTTATTGCAGGAGGAACAGGTATCACCCCTTTCCTATCGCTCTTTACCCACGAGTCGTTTAACGAGTACATCAATCCGCATATATATCTCGGTTTCCGTTCCAAAGAATATAACATCTATCAAGATGAATTGAATAATCCGCGAAATCTATTGAAATCCGTGCAATCCTGCTATGAAGACAAAGACGGCCTAATCAACATCGACCAAATCTACCAAGAGAGCGCCATAGAATCAAACTATTTTATCTCTGGCCCTCCATCCATGATTAGAGCATTCAAAAACACGCTGATTGAAAAAGGAGTGCCAACAAGTAACATCCTTACCGACGATTGGGAGTAAATTCGTGAAATTCGTATTTTATGTAGTTC
>JAAFHB010000284.1 GCA_010906965.1 Mariniphaga sp.
AGGTATTCCTCCAATTTTACCCTTTTTATTGAAGGACTGACAATTATGTCAATATCAACTGAAAATCTTCGGGGTTGCTCCATCAACAAAACCAGACTTGTTCCACCTTTGAAAATGAAATCCAAGCCGGTAAGTTTTAGCTGCTCCAATAAATACAGTGCATGAACCATGCTTTCCATGAGGTTTGGGTCTTTGCCGTATTTACTTCTTTTTTCGGCCAACCAATCTGCGGAGAGTGATATGATGTCAATCATTTAAAATGCTTTTTGGAATGTTAGTTTTGGCTGATAAAAACGCCATCAACTCCTTTTCCCTTCTTCTTCGTTTTGCATAGCCAAAAAGCTTGGTGAAGTCAATTGTATAACGGTTGTAAGCATTGTTAATCATGTGAATCAATTCATTACCGTGGAAAGCAGCAAATAATTTTTTATCACAATATATGTCAACCAACATTTTTTCAATAGTTGTGGTAGCAATTCTATTTACTCTTTGAGTGGGCGCTTTCGAAATCAACGATTGCAGAATTATTGCTGATTCAGTTTCGTAAATGTATCTTTCAATTTCTCTTTCCGCGGGTTGGATGTAAATATTACGGAAGTTTTGTTCTTTCAAGAACTCATAGATTGGTTCAAGCGCTTCTTTTTCAACCTGTAAAATAATAAGAAATCTGCCAGGAATATGAAGCATAAATTCAGTCGCAATTTTGGTGGACCAAATACATTGTTTTAAATCAGGGAATTGTTTTTCAATCTTTGTGTAGATTTTTCGTTCTGCGTCACCAATTTCAGGTTTGAAAGTAGGTTTATACGATAGGGTGAAAAACTCCCGTGAAGTTGATGCAATGATATGCTTTGTTTTAAGGTCATAAATCCTCCATCGAAATGTAGTTTCCTTTAACTCGGGTTCAAATTGCCGGTAAAAGTCAAAGAGTTCTTGCCTGGAAAATGATTCCCGGTCTTTGAATACTTTCTTTAGTTTCTCTATGATGATGTTTGTAGCCAATATGATTGTATGCTATTTCTGACAAAGGTAATAAAAATTCAAACAAAAGACAGCAAATCTCAAAATGTGGAAAATGTTTGAAATCAAATAAAAGACAGCATATTAAATTTTGTGGAAGATGTTTGAAGATCGTATTAATCATCAGTCAAACTAAAACTATAATGCGGCAGCAAATCAAATATGCTGCCGATAATTTGATTTTTTGAATACTTGCGGTATTATAAGTAACTTTGTACCGAACAACTTCGATACTAAACATGCTAATTGAACCGAATGAATCATTGGAAGACTGGATTGGCTTACTTAAAGAGGGCGATGCCAAAGCTTTTGATCTGCTTTTTGGTCGCTATGCAAAACGCCTTTACGGATTTGCCGCCGGATACCTCAAATCGAAGGAAGAAGCAGAGGAGATTGTTCAGGAAGTTTTTTTAAAAATATGGGAAAACAGAATAGAATTGTCTGCCCAGAAATCGCTGGAGTCATATTTGTTTACCATTGCCAGGAATGGAATCTTAAATACCATCCGCAAATCCAAATCAGAGAAGGTATACCTTAATTATGCAAAACTTAATCCTGGTAAGGATATTTTGCTCGATAATGAATTGGATTTCAGGGAACTTGAAAAAGCATATCATATAGTAATAGAACAATTGCCACCACGAAGAAAGGAAATTTATTTGTTGAGCAAAGTGCAATCTCTTTCGAATGCCGAGATTGCAACGAAATTGAATATTTCGGTGAAAACAGTTGAAAATCAGATGACTTCTGCTTTGGCGGAGATACGGAAGAACCTACGTTCACTTGGATTTTCAGGGATTATCTTTTTTGAATTATTTCTTTAGAAAAAAAGATCATACTCAATAGGGGTTTTGTTCCCGTTGCGTGTATACCTGTATGAATAACCAAAAATCATAATGGTTCCAAATCACGAAATAGATTATAAATACCTGCTCGACCGGATGCTTTCCGACAAGTTATCAAAAGCAGAGAAGGATGAATTGCAGGAATATATCCAACATTCATATAAGGATGATGAACTGGATTTGTTGATGAGTAACCATTGGATGGGATTGGAAGATAAGCAGATCGCTGTAAGTGAACTGCAAATCCTTGTTTTGAAAAACAAGATACTGTCACAAATTAATCAAAGATTAAGTTCATCAAAGAAGGAACACCAACTTTTTCAACCAAGATGGAAATATTACCTGATTCGCGTTGCTGCCGTGTTGTTTATCCCGCTTTTACTGGGTTCGTTAGTTGTTTATTATCAGATGGATAAACGATTAGATCAAATGATGGCTTCGCCGGCCAGCCAGCGGGTGGAGGCTAATCCCGGTTCGAGGATTCATTTTACCCTGCCCGATCAAACCGAAGTCTGGCTTAACTCGGGCAGTACACTCGAATTTCCGCTCGCCATGAATGAAATGGATAGCCGGAAAGTTAAACTCTCGGGACAAGGATATTTTAAGGTAGCACACGACAAGGAACATCCATTTTATGTTGAGACCGATAGGTTAACTGTCAAAGCATTGGGAACCTCATTTGATGTGTCAAATTATTCCAATGGTAATCAGGTTACATCAACTCTTGAAGAAGGGTCAGTGGCTCTTATTGATTTAAAGGGCAATGAAATCACCCGTATTCATCCGGGACAAAAGGCTATTATTGATAAAGTGGATATGCGAATGGTAGTCAAAGATGTAGATACCAAGCTGACCACTTCCTGGAAAGACGGAAAGCTTATTTTCAGGAATACCTCATTGCCGGATGTAACGGCGCAACTCGAAAGATGGTTCAACTGTAAGATACATCTGGATACACGGTTAGTGAACTCCGGGTTGAAGTACACCGCAACAATTCAGGATGAAACGTTGGGTGAAGTACTGAAGATGATAGAGATATCCACAAAAATTAAAACTAAAATAGAAAAGAGGGAGGTGTATATAAACTATAGAAATTAAAAAAATAAGGGCAGTGTTTGCCGCACTACCCTTAGTGAATCAATCATTTATTAATAATCAATTCAAGAAAAAACAAAAGTATGGAAAAAAAATGGTTCATTACGAATCACAGGCATTTATTTGCCTGTGCCAAAAAAATTCTAACGGTTATGAAAATTACTGTTTTCATTATTGTCTTTGCATCGATCCAAACATTTGCATTGAGCAATTATGCGCAAACTAAGCGCATGGATGTCAAGATTGAGCAGTCGAGTATTGTCTCTGCGCTGGAGAAAATCGAGGCCCAATCAGAGTTCTTTTTCTTTTACAACAACAAGGTTGTAAAGCTCGACAAAAAAATTTCGGTCGACTTGAAGGACAAAACGATCAACGAAATACTGGATGCGTTATTCAAAGATACCGATATCGAATACACCATCACTAACCGTCAAGTTGTCCTTTCGGGAAAAGAAACCGGAAATTTAATAAGTGAGCAACAGAAAAAATCAATCTCCGGTAAAGTCACCGACTCATCCGGAGGATTGTTGCCAGGTGTTTCCGTGGTTTTAAAAGGTACAACAACCGGTGTAATTACGGACAACAACGGGAGCTATTCTATTAACAATGTTCCTGAAAAAGCGACTTTGCAATTTTCATTTGTTGGGATGAAGATGCAAGAATTGAAAACGAATGGACAAACAAATTTGGATGTTACTTTATTTGAAGAAACAGTTGGAATTGATGAAGTTGTTGCTATTGGTTATGGTACCAAGAAAAAGAAGGATATAATTGGTAGCATTGCTACAATAAAAAGTGAAGAATTGGTGCAAACATCTTCAGCAAGCGTTATTAATGCATTACAAGGTCGGGCTGCCGGTGTTCAGATTACACAAAACACTGGTCTGTCGGGCAGCGAATATCAGGTAAAAATCAGGGGTGTTCATAGTATCAATTCGGGAAACGATCCGTTATGGATTATTGATGGCATTCCAGGGGATGCGAATTCATTAAATCCCAACGATATTGAAACTTTTGATGTGTTGAAAGATGCCTCAGCAACTTCAATTTATGGTTCTAGAGGTTCGAATGGAGTTGTAATAATTACAACAAAATCTGGAGGTGCAAAAAAGGCAGAGATTACGATTGACTTTAAAACTGGTGTTGCCAATATGTTAAAAGACGACAAGGATTATGGATATGCCAACACCGACCAATTTTTTGCTATTGTAAAGGAAGGCCGAAAAAATGTCGGAATTACAGAAGATTGGAACCCCTTTGATGTACTCCATGTGAATGCCGACTATGTTAAACCAATTTCGTTAGCCGAAGCTCAGTCAACCAATAACAATTGGTTTAAGAAATTAACCAGACAAGGCTCCTATAATGATGTTAATCTTACTGCGACTGGTGGTTCCGAAAAAAGTTCAATCTTTTTTTCGGCAAATTATCGTGATCAAAAAGGAGTTGTTTTACGTGATGGATTAACAAAATACTCTTCACGATTGAATGCCGACTTTAAGCCTTCCAAATCGATTACTTTAGGTGCACGTATGAATATTATTTACAGTAAAGGTGAAACTGGAAGTACTGACAGAATTTGGCCATGGATGCCATTCTATGATGCAACTGATGGAACAGGTTATTGGAATGTACACGCTAACTCACTTGCTTCTAAAGATTCGAAATATAGCATGAGTAATAATGAGCTTCTTAGGGGACTTGGCGGTGTATATGCTGAAATTAAGGTGCCCTTTGTTAATGGACTTTTTCTAAGGACTGAAGAATCATTTGACTTTACCCAAAGTAATCATTCTGATTGGCAAAGTGCCACGATCCGTTCATTAAATACTCCAAATGATGGCAGCAGAGCGGGCGAATCATCGAACATTTCAAAGACTATTAACTATAACCTGTATTTGAAATACAACAAAACATTTGGCGATCATAACTTCTCAGCCACCGGAGGTACAGAATCTACCCGGAGTACAAATTATTACCGGGCTTTTGGAGCACAATATCTGTTAGGTTCATACCAGGAATTGGGACATGATCCTGGCAAAATGAACTATATGGAGGGGCGACAGACATTCGAAGATTACCTTCGGTCTTACTTTGGTCGTGCTGACTATAAATATAAAGATAAATATCTGCTTGGCATTAGTGTTCGTCGCGATGGATCATCTCGGTTTACCCCTGATTACCGTTGGGGAATATTTACGGCCTATTCTGCCGGATGGATCATTTCCGAAGAAAATTTCATGAAACAGTTTGATAAAGTGAGTTTGTTAAAACTTCGCGCCAGTTATGGCCAAACGGGTAATAACCAGGTACCTTATTTCCGTACCCAGAGCTTTTACCAGAATTCCTTTGATTACAACTATGGTTTAAAAACTGAAATTTCGGCTGGAACCAAAATTCAAGTGATGGGAAACAAGGAATTGACATGGGAAACAACCACCAGCTACGATTTGGGCGTTGATTACGGATTCTTCAAAAATAAGATTCAGGGATCAATTGCATACTACCTTCAGGATGTTAATGGATTGGTGCTTGCTCAGCCACTGCCTGCAGCTACTGGGCTAGCCGGAGGAAATGAAATCTGGGCCAATGTTGGCCGAATCCTGAACCAGGGGCTCGAGTTCACAATTTCGTCGGTTAATATTTCAAATGGCAACTTTAAATGGACAACCGACTTCAACATTGCAACCAATGGTAGCCTGGTCAAAAATCTGACACCTGATTTGGATGCATTCAATAAAGGAATATGGCAAGACAAATGGTTTACCAAAACTGGAGGGCCGCTCCGCGTATATTCAGGCGCTCAATACGTTGGTGTGGATCCAGAAAAGGGTGTTTATATGATCATGG
>JAAFHB010000021.1 GCA_010906965.1 Mariniphaga sp.
ATGTTGGTGAAATCCACCAACCGGATTTGTATTGCCCTACTCGAAAGAATAACTTTATCTTAGCAACAAAATTCTTTAAGCCGAATCGCTGAAAAGCAATGATAATTATTGCAATTCCAATGATAATTAAAAACATTTGTTTTAGATTTAAAGATTAATAATCAGACCGGTAAGTAGGTGATAAATATACTACATAAATTTCTAATTTTACCTTCTAAGCGAAAAGTTTGAAAATTAATCTTGCGACAATTTTAAATCGTACATCTAAAACTGGTCTTCGACTAAAAACCATATATTTGACGGCAGTAATCCGTAAAATCAATCATCTGTAAAATGGGAGCACAAAAAGCGAACTCAATAACAATCAATTATATTGACATGTAAAAACCCAGGCTATGATAAATAATTCCATGAAGAATTTTGCAAAATACACAATCATCTTATTGCTGTTGATTTCACTACAATCGGCAGCACAAACAAGCTTACCTGCAGGATATCCCGACAGGAGTCCTTCGCTTGATGTCTTGCCGGGATTTATGAACCCTCCAAATGGCTATGGTGAAGTTCCTTTTTATTGGTGGCAGGGCGACACACTCACACATGAACGTCTGCTGTGGCAATTAGATCAGCTGAAAGGCAAAGGGATACCGAGTTTGCAAATTAATTACAGCCATCAGGATTCCGGAGGTATTTCTTACGGTTCTTCGAATCCAAGTAAACCCGCTCTTTTTACAGCCGAGTGGTGGACATTGTTTAAATGGTTTGCCGTTGAAGCTCAAAAACGGGGAATGACCGTAAGCCTTAGCGATTATACGCTTGGCATTGGTCAGGGTTTTGCGATGGATGAGGCTATCAAACAGAACCCGGAATTAAACGGATCGATGTTAAATGGCTCTTCTCAAATACTCACAGGTGCAGGCAACCTTAAAATACACGAAAATCTGCTGACGCTGACAGCCTTCAAAACAGCAGCAGACAGTTCCTTCATCATTGATACAAGAAAGAATTTACTTTCACGCGTTAAAAACGGCAACCTGAGTTACAACTTCGGAAATGAAACATGGACGGTCATAAGTGTCTATTCTGAAAAGTTAATTCCCTCGTACGATCCGATGCATCCGCAAAGTGGCAAAGCATACAATCACTATTTCTTCGGGAAATTTGATAAAGCCTTACCGGATAAAAATTCAGGAGCACTTAACTTCTTCTTTTCGGATGAATTGAATTTCAGGGTTGGTGGCAATCTTTGGAACAAATACTTCGCCACGGAATTCAAAAAACGAAAAGGGTACGATATCGTTCCTTTCCTGGATGCTTTGTATGTCAATATCGGCGCGATAACCCCCAAAATCAAACTCGACTACAATGATGTGATAGTTGGATTAAGCGAAGAAAACTTCTTTAAACCGGTGTATAAATGGCACCAGGACCGGGGATTGATATTTGGTTGCGATCATGGCGGGCGTGGCAGAGATGTAGCTGAGTTTGGCGATTATTTCCGCACCCAACGATGGAACCAGGGACCCGGTTCAGATCAGCCACGACTGTCGAAAGATATCATTAAAGCTAAAGTTGCTGCCTCTATTGCTCACCTGTATAACCGGCCACGTGTTTGGCTCGAAGGCTTTCACAGCAGTGGCTGGGGAACTTCCTCTGCAGACCTGACGGATGCAATTTTTGCCAATTACGTGGCCGGATACAACCTCTTGTCGTTTCATGGCCTCTACTATTCGACGCAAGGCGGATGGTGGGAATGGGCGCCTCCATGCAACCATTCCCGGATGCCTTACTGGCAACAGATTGATCCTTTAATGGACTGCATTCAGCGGCTTTCCTATTTATTGTCACAGGGTTATCACAATTGTGATGTTGCCATACTATATCCAACCGAACCTGTTGTTGCCGGAATGGACGGTGAAAAATCGGTGAAAATAGCTTTTGAAACAGGGGAACAACTTTACAACAAAGGGATTGATTTTGATTTTATCGATTTTGAATCGCTGGCACGTTCGGAGGTTAAAAATCAGGAATTGAATGTTTCAGGTGAAAAATACAAGGTTTTGATTGTTCCTTCAATGAAAGCGATACGGTCGACGTCGCTCAAAAAAATGGCAGAATTTAAGAAGGGAGGCGGAATCATTGTAAATATAGGAGACAAACCCGAGGCAACAGAGAAAACCGGGGTTAACGATGCGGCGATGAATAAACTTGTAGCGGACCTCTTTTCAAAAAGCGAAAACCTGTTTCAATGCGAAGATGCGAAGAATATTTCATTGGCAATTTCAGGGAAATACATTCCTAATTTTAAAATACTTTCTGACTTGAAAGAACGTCCATATGTGATGCACAGGGTGATCGGGAAACGTGATGTATATGCACTTTATAACTTTCAGGAAGGAAGCAAATGTTTCTTCAAGGCAAAAGGCAATGTGCAGTTATGGAATCCATGGAATGGTGAAACAGCATCGATTTCGAAATTTGCGGTTCAAACGAATGATGGGACAGAAGTAACATTACCATTGACGTTTAAAGAAATGCAGATTGTTGTTTTCGATCCTGGCAACAGCAAAGGGATGAATGTTTTAAATGAAAACAAAGTGATCAGACAAGTTGAACTTGGTACAAAATGGGAATTCGAACTGAAGCCTTCGCTCGATAATCAATGGGGAGACTTTCAGCTTCCGGCCACAAAAGAGCTATTGGGTGCGCAGGTTCGCCAACTGCATTTTAGTGAAAACTCAAATTATACAGGTGAGAAACTCACATTCGATACGACATGGAAAAATGTCACTTGCGCGTTTGGAACACAATTTCTTAAAATCGGAGCAATCCCCAATCTACCTTCGGATGAAGAAATCCTGAAATTAACCCCTGAAAATAGAATCGAAGAAGTGACTATTACAGGTAAAAAATACCATTGGGAAGCATATGCATTTTCGTGGCAGCACGGTGTAGAGAATGATCCCGGACACCAGGGTTATCACGGACTGAAAGGAAATATGTATGATAATTTCATCCGTTTGGGCGATATGAAAGATGTGAAGATGTCGAAGATAAGAGTTCCGGAACCAACCGGGAATTACTACCTGCTTTACACAAACCTCATTGCGCCTTCTGACGGAACTTTCGATTTGCTGACGGGTGATGAAAAACCATTTGCGCTGTTTGTAAATAACACAAAAAGAGATGTAAACGGCAAGACCATTCAATTAAAAAAGGGAGCTAACCCTGTCTTAATGGTTTATGACAAGGCCTGCGAAACTTACCTCATCGCACGAAAACCCGGGACCCTACGTCCGGAAAAGAGACAGGTTGCGATGAGCTGGTATGGCGATGAGGGTGTATTGCCTTTCGATTGTTCGATGAAGAACGATGCTTCAGGATTGTTTGCTTTTGAATCAGCGCCGGGGTTACAATCATTCACATTTGCTGCCTACGGGAAAGTAACGGCATGGATAGATGACACTCAGGTTCAAGCCACAACCGGGCAAAAACAATCCACCGGATTAACGAACTACAACATTAGCATCAAAGATTTAAAATTAACAACGTCACAGGTTGTTCTGAAAATAGAATATCAGCCGGGGTACAGTGGTGCTGGTGCAATTCCGCAATATATCAATCAGCAATGTGGCAAAAGCACGATCAATTTGGGCGACTGGTCCGAAATTGATGGCTTAAGGACCTATTCAGGGGGTGCGTATTACAGGAAAACCATTCAAATCGACGAACAGGATTTAACAAACAGGTTGGAAATCGACTTCGGTGATCTCGTATCTTCGGCCGAATTGCGTGTAAACGGCAAGAGCGCAGGCATCAAACTTTCGCCACCCTGGAAATTCGACATCACCTCCTTCGCCAAAGCCGGTGAAAATCAAATCGAAGTATTAATCTACAATACGATAGCCAATAATTATACTTCCGTTCCCACTATGTACAGGGGTGAAATAAAATCAGGATTACTTGGACCGGTCGTATTAAAAATGATAAAACAATAAAGCGGGTAATAAATGAATTTATCGTTTTGAATGTCTGACTAATCAGCTTTTGCATCAAGCGTGATCACGATTTTTCCTATAGCATGTCCTTCTTCAAGGTACCGCATTGCGTCAGCAACCTCACGTAACGGGTAACGCCTGTCGATAACAGGTTTGACTTTGCCCGCTTCAAGTAGCTCTTTCATAAAAATCAAATCCTCTTTGTTTGGTTTCATCAGCAGACTACCCATTTTCTTACTCCCGGTCATCGATATCAATGGTCCGTGTAACATTGCCTGAAACATTTGAGCGCCTGAACCGCCAGTCATCACATAAATTCCATTGGGACTTAAGGCGCGTTTATAATCAGTAATCGGGTGATATCCATTCGCAGCAATAATCAGGTCATAATGCTGCCCGTTTTTGGTGAAATCTTCCTGCGTATAATCGATGACATGGTCTGCACCAAGTGAACGTACCAAAGCCGATTTGGTCGTGCTGCAAACCCCTGTCACTTCGGCACCGAACGATTTGGCAATCTGCACCGCGAAAGTACCCACACCCCCGGAAGCACCGTTGATTAAAACCTTTTGTCCCGGCTGAATATGTCCCTTTTCGCAAAGCGCCTGCAGTGCGGTAATTGCTGCCAAAGGGACAGCAGCAGCTTCATCAAACGATAAACCGGCAGGTTTCAGCGCAAGTGCATTTTCGGTTGCGCATACATATTCGGCAAAACCTCCCCAACCACATGCCGAGATGTCTCCGAATACCTCATCACCCGGATGAAACTCCTTTACATTTCTGCCTACCGCTTCAACACGCCCTGCAATGTCAGCACCAAGAATATTGATTTTTGGTTTCAAAAGTCCAGACATGAAGCGGGCTATGAACGGGTCAGCCCTCATCAGGTGCCAGTCAGCGGCATTTAAGGAGGCCGCATAAATTTTTACCAGTACGTCATTGTCTTTGACAGCAGGTTTTTCCACCTCTTTATATTCAAGAACATCCGGTGATCCGTATTTTGTGTATACAATTGCCTTCATCTTTTGATAATTTGTTTTTAAAGGTCAGATGGAATAAAATAACAATCTACTTCCCGCTTCTGACTTTTTTAACCAGATCAACACTCACTGCGCCAAAATTATTTCCGAAATCTGACCGGATATACGTAAGCACATCAGCAATCTCCTGATCGGTTAATTGCGA
Organism: Mariniphaga sp.; assembly: GCA_010906965.1. GTDB lineage: Bacteria > Bacteroidota > Bacteroidia > Bacteroidales > Prolixibacteraceae > JAAFHB01. Next base: position 5,184 of record JAAFHB010000021.1, read on the forward strand.
CTGTGCAGGCATAGCACTTTTATATACTTCGCCATTCACTTCAATTTTTCCGTTGAGACCTTTCGTGATAATGAGAACCAGCTCTTTGGGATCTTTTCCTGCCCAACTTCCCTTCCCCACCGGCGGAAACATCCCTGGAACACCCGATCCGTTCGCCTGGTGACAAACCAGGCAATACTTTGTATAGGCAGCCTTACCAGGATGCTCTTTTGCTGACGGTTTTGCAGGCTGATTACCCAGGATTTTTTTCGCCTGCGGTTCCGAACGAACAATCTCCGCTCTCATTTTTCCACTGCTGTCCTGATGCGAAATAACAAATACACCCAAAACGACACCAAATACTAATTGTTTAACGATTCTGCTCATAAAATGAATTTAAAGATTTAAAAAGATCGTCTTAAAAGTTATATCTAAACACTATGAAAATAAAGGAGGAACAATGTCCACAAAGTCAAAACGCTCAATATTAAACTTTTGTGTAAACACTTTGTGTTTTTTGTAGTTAATTTTTCTTTTAAGACAAACGCTATGTTTTACAAATAAATTATTGTCCTTTGTATGCGATCCGGTAAATGCGGCCATTCGCATCATCCGAAACAAACAGCGAACCGTCGGGTGCCTGCGCCAAACCACACGGACGGTGTTTTGCATCACCCGGATTCTTCACTTCACCAATCCCTGCAAAACCATTTGCAAAGATTTCCCAAGCTCCTGATGGAACACCACCTTTAAACGGAACAAATGCGACGTAATATCCCTCCTGTGGTAACGGAGTGCGGTTCCACGAACCATGAAACGCAATGAAACCGCCGTTTTTATATTTCTCGGGGAACATACTTCCAGTGTAAAACAGCACATCATTCGGACCCATATGCGCAGGAAATGCTACGATTGGATTTTCTTCATTCGGTCTGCCCGCTTTTTTGCCATCACCACCATATTCAGGAGCAAGCACTTTCTTGTTTTGGATGGGATCGTAATAACTGTAAGGCCAGCCAAAATTCGAACCTTCGCTGACAGATAAAAACTCTTCAGCCGGTAGTTGTGCATTTTGTTCGTTGGTATAAAGTTCTGGATAGAACTGACCAAGCTGATCCCTTCCATGCTGAAGAGCAAACAACTTGTTTTCAGTACCATTCCATGTTATCGCGACTGCATTCCTGATTCCCGTTGCATACCGATAACCATCTTTGACCTGATCCTGGTTCAAAACATCTGCTTTAAATCGCCATATCCCGCCATGCTTTTCGAGTATCGGACAAGGATCCATCCCTGGCGAACCTTTCGTGCGGTCCTGAACCTGACAAGCATTCGATGGTGCTCCCACTGTGACATACATATTGCCCGCCTGATCGAATGTAAGCGGTTTGGTAGCGTGCTGGTTTTGAACATCAAACCCTTTGGCAATGACCTCAGGAGTAGCAGCCGGAACCAATTCGCCCGGTGTCAGTTTATAACGGACAACAATTGTATCTGCACCAAAATAAATAAACCCATTGTAAATTTTTAAGCCTGTTCCGTCATAAATACCATGGTATTTAATGATATCAGCCCTTCCATCCTTATTGTCATCGCGAAGACAAACGATACCGCCACCATTTTTCACATTACTGAGCGACACATACACATCACCATTTGTATTAATCGCCATATGACGGGCATGACCGATATTATCGGCATACACAAGTGCAGAAAAACCGGCAGGAAGTTTCAGCCCGGCATTGTTCTTGTCGGATGCAATTGTACCGGATGGATCTGAAATCTTGTTTGGATTTGACTGGCAAGCTCCTATGAATGCCATTGTAATCATCAAAAAGACGAATTTTTTCATATTAAATGGATTTAAAATTTCAATTCAATAGACTGAACGGTTGCCGGATAAATCAGTTCTGCCGTTGCCTTCTTTCAAGAAACAGGAATCAGCAGAAATTGTTTATAACGATTCTATTTAAGTGTATTTAAGGATGGACATTAAAGATTATACAAATTAAAACAGATCGCACTGTTGTTCCATTGTATCACTTTTTAGCGCTTTAAGTCATGACTTGTCTATGAATAGTCATGACTTTTTAGACGTCAAGTCATTTTTTTGATTCAATAGTCATGACTTTTAGAATATCCAATCACTTTTTTGATTCAATAGTCATGACTAATCGTTAAAATAACCACCTAATAAGTTCATCAATGCGATCCAAATTCAATAAAGTCATGACTATTCGCGTATAAAGTCGCTTTGGTAATAGAAAAGTCATGACTTTTGATGTAATAGTCATGACTTTTAATTTTAGGAAGTCGTTTGTTTTCACATAAAAGCAACCGGAGATTCAATTCTGGTGCATCAATACAACAAGCAAGCGCAATGATACCCTGCTGTTATTCATCGATCACTCACCGGATGACCCGGCAAGACCTTACAAAATAAGCATTGTTTGCATACTGCTCCAGGGACCCGCAAGGGATGGATGTTTTACAAGGTACCAACGCAAATAGATGTAAAGGTATTTACCCGAACTGGCCGGACTTAGCGTTAAATGAATGGTAGCCTTCGTAGAAATTTCACGCTGCAGGCCATAGGCATCAGCCATGCCGGGTGGTGTATCGCCAACAAAGTATGAATATTGAACCGCGTCAGCGCCTGCAAATATGGATGCCCTCCCACCGCTGGAGCCATGGCATTTAATCGAAACAGTGCCACCACCAATGGGCTGAATGGAAGCAAACAAGGGTTCAGTGAGTGCTGCCTGAGGTCGCGTATGCGTGGTTTTAATCAGTATCCCCTTTTTGATGTTAAAAATTTCCATATCCGAAACCGTAACAACAGGCGATGCCGCGATACGATCGAGTATATGATTTGTCTGATCAAATTGTACGCAACCGGCAACGATAGCATGCAACTGATCTGTTATTGCAGTGGTGCGGCTCCCTTTCCCATCGATATATTTGAGGTATAAAGGATTCCACTTGCCGACGAAAGCTGTCCAGCCCATAACTTCAGCCGGCAAAATCCCCAACCGGATGGCATTGGCAGCGTTTTCCGCGACCAGGTAGGAATTCGTATTGGAAATGTAATTGTTGAACCGATCAATTGCTCGTGGAATTCTGGACCTATCGGGCATAACTAAAAATTTTGAATGTTATTTAAAATTTTCCTTACTCTCCGCACGTTTAAAATCCAAATCCTGGAAGTCGAAACTAAAATCGGTTAACGGAGAGATCGCATTCATTTTCATTCCGGCTGCTTTCCCTGAATTATCAAAGTTAAACAACACATACGCATCAGCATCCATGCTCCGGTCGTTCCACTTCACAATAAAGGTATTGCCTTTATAAGCAAGTAATTCGCCTGTGAGTGTCGGAGATCTTTTAGAATCGAACCAGAGTTTGCCATTCTTTACCGAAATGGTCACATCTCCAAACCACTTATCGGCATACGTACCCATGAAAAGGGAATCATTTATTTTTGCAGTCGCACTTTTTTGCTGTTCGGCAATCGTTTTCCAGATGTCGCCGGTAATTTTACTGGCTTTCTCCACCCCTTTCGCCGAACCCTCAGCATATTGTCTGACCCTGTCAATTCCTTTCATCCCAAAATAACTATCCTTGATCGTATTTGTAATTGCACTAAATGCAGCCCCCGACTGCTGATTCGTAAATACGAGAATGCCCAATTTCAGTTCGGGGATCAGTGTTACCTGGGTAACAATTCCTGCCAGTCCGCCCGTATGCGACACTTGTTTATACCCCATCACATCACTTAACGACCAACCCAATCCATAGGCAGCGAAGTGTGTATGATAAGTTGTTGAATCGCCGACCTGGATAATGGTCTGTGGCGCCCACATTGCCCGGTGAACATCACTGCTGAAAAGCACCTTATCGAGTCCATCGCCATATTTACCATTGTTCATCTGCATCATAATCCATTTAGACATGTCGGTGATGTTGCTGTAAATTCCCCCCGCCGCATTAAGCGATGCATTTAAATCGCGGCCGATCACCTGTACCTTTCCGTTTACCGGCGCATGAGGATCGATCACATTGGAACTGTCCTTTAAACGACTGTAGGAAGCAGCACTGCGGGTCATACCGAGCGGAAGCATGATACGAGTTTCAATAAATTTTTCCCAGCTCATCCCGGAAACCCTTGCCACCACTTCACCGGCAACAATATAGAGCAGGTTGTCGTAATCGTATTTTGTCCGGAACCCAGAAACAGGTTTTAAATAGCGCAGGTTATGGATGATATCCTTTGTTGTAAAATTGTTTTTTCCGGGAAAAATCATCAGGTCGCCAGCCCCTAATCCAAGTCCACTGCGGTGCGTGAGCAGGTCCCTGATTGTAAACTCTTCTGTAACGTAGGGGTTATACAATCTGAATTCAGGGATGTAATCGATCACCTTATCCTCCCACGTCAACTTCTTTTCGTCGATCAATATGCCCAGCGCCGCCGCCGTAAATGCCTTGCTGTTCGAAGCGATGCCAAACAATGTATTTTCATCTACTTTTTGTTTCGTATTCAGCGAGCGAACACCATATCCTTTGGCAAGAATGATCTGATTGTCCTTTACAACAGCCACAGCAATCCCCGGAACATCAAATGTTTTCAGCGTGCGCTCAACAAGACTGTCGATCCTGGCAGGAGTAATTATTTGTGCATTCACTGCAATGCAGCCAAGCATTAAAAAAGCAAAAGAGATTAAACGCCTGCGAAACTGGCTCATCTTGTTCATGTTTATACCTGGTAAAATTGTTATTTGATAAGATTAGTTTTGACAAATATCTTTAAAATGTGTTTCCTCCACGAAGTGGCAACATATTCCAGCCCAATGGCATTGCCTTGGGCGTTGTCGAAAATTTATCGCACCAATTTATTTTTTCAACGAGAGGATGACGGGTTCAAGATAGTTCAGAATCAATTCCACACTTTTATCAAGACCGGCTTTACCGGTATCGAGCGTAAGGTCAAACTGCGTGGCATCGAACCATTTCTTTCTGGTAAATGTTTCGATATAACTGGTTCTCGCTTTATCGTTTTTGGTAATCATTTCCAAAGCGGCTTTATGGGTGAGATTGTATATCTCCTGGACTCGCTTACTTCTAAAAGCAATATCAGCGTGCAAAAACAGGCTGATACAATTGTAATGCTCACGAAGGATTTGAAAACCACATCTTCCAATAATAACCGAAGAACGATCTCTTGCAATATGTTTTATTACCTCAGTTTCTGCGTCGAATATCTCCCGGTCAAACGGAAAATTCATTTGCGGTGGCAGCTGATAATCCCCGGCAAATCCGTTGATATGAAAGAATGAATTCCAAAAAGAGAGCAATCTTTCATCACGTGATTCTAAATCGGCTTCAACCAAAGCCAGCTGTTTGGCTGCCAAGCTAAGAATTTCGCGATCGACATAGTCTATATCCAGCTTTTTAGCAAGTTGCTGTCCGATATAAGCACCTCCACTTCCCAACTGACGACTAATTGTAATTACAAATGGTGTAGTTTGTTTCATTGTAGTACCTCCTCTGTTTTAATGTTGGTTTCCGTTCATTAAAGGTATAGAAAAACTTAAACACAACTGCATATTTTGCAACAATAATATTCAGTAGATCTCCGGAACATATCCCCAGTATTTCAGGTCCTCAACATTATTTATTGCCTTTGTGCCACCGTCATGCATCAATATAATTCTTGTGGCAATATCCAGGATATTTCTGTAATCGTGGTCTGTAATGATAAATCCTTTCTCCGTGGAATGTTGTTTTATTAAACCTTTTATAACCTCCTTATAAATAGGGGCTATTCCGTTAAAAGGCTCGTCGCGAGAATATATGAAACTGCAAGATTGATCATGGAGTAGGAACCCGTTCCTAAAAACGTCAGAAAACCCAGTGCTAGTGAAAATGACAACGCTGGCATAATCAGCTTTTCATAAAACATCCAAATACTTTTGACTGTTCTCATGTTCAGTTTACTGCATACAACTTGTTTTTATTCCTGTCTTGTTCAATACATCAACAAGTCAGACGCACTTTAACTTCAGCCAATTTTACTTACTGCACGAAGCCTTCACAGCTCCCATTTTCCGGTTCGAATCAACCATCGCAATTACTTTCAGGAGTTGCTCGCCCATACCGATCTTATAACCCGATGAAAACAGGTATATATTGCCGGTTTCGTCGCAGAACAGCACAAGCGGCAGTTTATCCTTGAGTCCGTCACCATAAATGGCGGCTATCGCACGAAAGATATTCCCATCCTTATCGGTACCGCTTTCCATTTTAGAAGGAAGTTTGTAAGTTTTCAAAACACCGGCCTGCGCTGCTTTATCAGCAGGAATCGCAAATACAAATTGTCCACCCCACTTGTTGAATTGATCGACATACGGACCCAAATCGTTTAAGATATGCTTCGAAGGTTCTTTATCGGGATCGAGTAATACCAGCACAGCGTGTTTGCCTGCTGACAACGACAATAGATTGATCAGTTTACCGTCTTCCGTCTTTTCAATGTTCAACTCATTAAGGTTCAGTTTTCCAGAGGGTTTTAATGCGCCTGTTTGCTTGCGAAGTTCAACCGGCACAGTGGTCAGTTTTCCTTTCTCAATTGTAAAAAAGGTCATCTGGCTCAATACCGATCCGTCTTCAAGACGGGTTCCGGTAACCAATGCATAATGACCAACCTCGAGCGTTTCAGGCAGGGCTGTGTTTGATAGTTTTTCGCCTTCGGGAAATTCAAGCGTATGATAAAACCCGTCGCGCAGAAAAGCAATCGTGTAGTGCAGGAAATACTGAGGTACAACGGGATTATTTTTGTCCATCAGCTTGAGTGAACCTTTTTCTGGTTGAACGACTGCAACAGGATCGAATCCTGCACGAAGCCATTCACCATTTTTGGAATACTCCGGAATCTGTGTTTCGGGATTCAACCTTGCAGGAATTCCAAACGTGCGACAGGCCGCGACAAAGAATATATCTCTCGAAATCGGATCGGCAACCCTTAAATTGTAAACGCCAATCGGGGACAACGGATTACGTGAAAGGATATTTGCAACTGTATTGACTTGAATGTTTTCGCGCATCCAATTAATAAGAACGGCGATATCGTTGCGGCTCGACTGTGCCATTTCCTCACCCAATGAAGTGCTTAAGAAACTTCTCCACGAACTTAAATTTTCGAGTGCGATACGCGGAGATAATACGTATTTTGTAAAAAGTTCTTTCGAAGGAACCAGTCTTTGCGCACCTGATTTGGCTGTTTGTATCAGGTGGTCGGTAAGAATTGATTCAGAAACATCGCTGAAATCCTTGTCCGCAATCTGTATCGCCATTTCAAGCACGGTACTCCGGTATTGTGAAGTATTCTTTTCGAGGTAAGATGAAATCTCGTTCCAGTTGCCATAGCTTAATTTGATAAAGCGTGAAATGGTATCAACAGGAAGTTTTGTCTTTTCAGCAAAAGCGGCCATCCACGCCGAATCTTTAAACGTTTTCATATAGGCATTGCGGATGGAATCTTCGCGTGAAAGACGACGGTCGTTTGCTTTACGCGCCTCCGGAGTTACATTCATCGCAACTTTAGTAGCACGAGGAGGAACAAGATCATACGTCTCGGTTATATTTGCAGGTGTAATTTGATTGATCACAAGCTGAAGTGTATCTTTTTCAGGAACAGAAAGTCTTTTGTAGTCAAACTTTCCGTTTTTTGAAGCCCATATTATTAGAGCGCCCATTCCTGTCGTGAGGCTGGCCTTTCCGCCCGCATCGGTAAAAGCAGTTGCAATGGGATAATACTCCGCATAATTGTACAGCTGAAATTCCACTTTCGTGCTGTCAGCAGGCGTCCCGTCTTCATTTTTAACCGAGATGACCACCTTCTTAACAGGTGCATAGTTTGTGGTGAGGTTGAGTTCCGAAAAGCGGTCATTTGCTGTAACAACATTTTCAGCGCCAAGATAACGTCCGTAAGCACGTGTATGAACAAGCATAACACGCGTTGCCGGCTCACTGAACCAACCCATGTTCAGGTCAACATCAGGCTCGCAGGCACCCAGGTAATTCCATTTACCATCGATTAATACTTCCACCCATGCATGGTTATCGTCGGAGTGAGCCCAGCGTGGTGTATAAACTTGTCGTGCAGGGATTCCGGCGGTACGCATCGCGGTAACTGTAAAGGTTGATTCTTCACCGCACCGTCCGAAAGATTTCTTTATTGTACTCAGGGGTGCACTTGTACGTGAATCAGTTCCGCGGTAATTGACTTTCTCGTGACACCAATGGTTGATCTCAAGCGCGGCATCTTTCATGCTCAGCCCTTTTATTCTTTCTTTTATCTCGGGATACATCACTTCCCTGAAATTATCGAGATTTTCGTTGTTCACCCGTAAAGGCAACGTAAAATGAAGGAACTCCTCTTCCGGAATTGTCTTTCCCCATGGCATTTCCTGACGGGCCAGCAAGGCAAACTGCACATTCTTCAGAAAGAATTCTGGTTTGTAATCGGCGAGGTCACTCAGTGGCATATAGGCATATAAAAATTCCATGGCCTGCTTCTCCGATTCTGTTAGTTGCTGTTGAAAGATATCCCAGATAGGCAACAGGCTTTTTGATGTGAGCGATTTCTGTTCTGTCAGCATCCGCTGAACATCCGCAATACGTTTTGGGTTTTGGATGATCACCTCTTTCTTTGCACACGACACAAAGAGAATTGAAATCAGTATAACAGCTAAGAATTTATTTACCATGGATGAAAGATGTTTAAAAATTGTTTCTAATTGCAAATAACGTGATTTTCCGTGGAATATCAGGGTGACAAAACACAGGATTTTGGATTTATTGAGTAACAAATAACCACTTAGGCACATGTAATAAGTCTAATGCGGGACATCATACCGAATTTCTGCTGACCGGCAAATGATTATTTTAACTTTAAACCACCTAATTAATTGAAAATCATTTTTCAAGCGCTATCAATAATCATCTGATTTTGAAAACGCGATAATGTTGAATACGATTTTTCGAAACGATCGCCTATTAAAGATTTATAAAGACAGGCAAATTATCCGGTTGAAAAGAGAATTGAGCATTAAATATTAAAACCTGCAATTTATTCATCTGTGCGTAAATAATTATCCTGAGTATATTTTGCCAAATATATTTATTAATAACCCGCGAATTACAAATAATTTACAATCATGGAGCCATTGTGGATATAGATACACTTAGCCGATATATTAGTTTATGTTTTAAAATAATCGGCCCTGTATTTTTAGAATTTACATTGCTGGAACATTAGAAACAGGCAATTTCTAATCAGTTTTTTATTAGCAATCTACTTTGAAACTATATAAATAAAAAATTAATAAATTGACTTGTATTTTATAATATTTATTTTCAACTCTTTATATAAACAAAGAGTCCTCTCCATTATTTTATTTTTAAATTTATTTTCAAAAACGTACTGAAACAATTTTCGGCGCTGCGCGTACTGAATTAGAATTTTAACTATATAAATTTATAATCATGAGAACAATAATAACATTGGTTTTGGGTTTGGTGTTGTTGACAACTGTCAGTATTAAAGCGCAGGAGAAGCCTTCGGAATTGTATTTACTATTTGAGTTTATGCAGGTAAATGATGAACATGGATCAGATTATTGGCAATCGGAAGAGTTCTGGTCCGGGATTCACAAACAACGCATTGCCGATAAAACAATTCTCGGCTGGGATCTTTGGTCATTAAGTCCTTACGGAACGAAACAAGGCTCGCAATACCTGACGGTAACACAATTTGCCAATCTAAAGGACATGCTGACGGCTATTGGTTCGCTCGATGTGATGAAGTATGCTAAAAAAGCCTATCCGAATAAGTCGGAAAAAGAATTGAATGCATTGATGGACAAAACTGTAAAATCGCGTGATATGGCTCACCAGGTTCTCTTTAAAGGTGTCGACAAAACAAAGGATGACTTTAAAATGAAGGTTGGCACAATAATAACGATGGATATCATGAAACAACTGGACGACAGCTATGAAAAAGCAGAATCAGAGATTTTCAAACCCTGGCACCAGGACATGGTCACAACAGGAAAGAAAGGAACATGGGGATTGCTCAGAGCTATTTTACCTTTTGGCAGCGAAGCTTACGGAACGCATATTGCATATAGCATGTATAATGATCCCGCTCAGTTGGCTGCTTTTATGGAAGGGTCCGGTGGTGAAATGAATTTAACGATGCAACTTGCCGTGAAGGAAGGTTTGAAAACGAGGGATTTGAAAGAAATGAAAATCGGAAAACTTGAGATGATGGTCAGGTAATTTTCAGCTAAACCATATAATACACATCGTCACACAGGGAAAAATCTAAGTTTCCGATGTGACGATGTGGTTAAATAATCTAAAAGCCAATTTTCCAGACTTTTTGGCAACAAAGGATTTACTTCGTAAGGATAAATGTAACCGGCTGATAAGCATTAAGTTTCACCTCAAATAAATTTGCCTTGACAGGAATTACTTTCCCCAATGTTTCACCTCTTAAATTGCACGGACGGGCAAATTTATAAAGACTGGTTTTCGGAAATGTAACGATGCAATTTGTGTCTTTGCCGTTTTGTTCCCATAAGCGGATGATGTCACCTTCGCCATCTCTGTTCTTTCCAAAAGATGTCACCAATATGCCTTTCTCTGACAAACTGATCCCCTGATTTGATGCAGAAAGTACTCCTGGTTTGCCCGTTGCAAGTGCTGCCATCAGCGGATTCCGAAACTCTTCGGAAGGAATAACAATTGATTGAGCATTTGAATATGCATTAATGCTCCAGATATAAAAGCGGGTACTCCACGAACCCTCAACCCATTCTGTAAAATTGGTACTCCACTGATTGTTATACAGGTTAAAGAATACATTCGCTTTCCGGGGAACGAAGGTGGGTGAATATTTCCACAATCCAGGGCGATCGAGGCTAACTGCAGGAACGTCGGGTGACATGATTCCAAAACCCTGGCTTTTTGCATCAAGTACCGCCATTCCTGTATTCAGAAAGCAATAATCCATGTTAGACCCTTTAATAAAATCGGTGGCAGGATCAACCACTGCACCTAATCGGCCTAGTTTAAACTGCGGGTTTTCGATGTTAAACGGGAAACTGATCCAACCGCCTTCGGGCCATGCATCAGCAGGCTTGCCGTTGATACTCCAGATAATTTCTACTGCTGGATTGTTTTTGTACAAACTAAAGGTAAGCGAATAACGATGTTTCAAATCTGCATCCGCCTCAAAATGCATGACCGCCGAAACAGATGCGGAATCTTTTAAAAATTCGACGCGTACGTTTTTTCCTGATGTTCGCCGGTACGGTTCATCCGAAAGGTTCATCCTTCCAAGTTCGGCATAAGCCCAATCCCATCCGCCTTTGATGTAATCTTTGGCATATTTGTCGGTATTCTCTTTGCTGAAACGTTCATAAACGTATTGCCCGTATTGAAACTCAGATTCTGCTTTAACAGCTTCACGTCCTGACTTTTTATCGATCATTGACCGGATGGTTCCGCTATTCGGATCAAATGAAATCCGGAAGTATTCGTTTTCAATAGTGGCATTCTTTGTGTCACATACCAGCGTCGATTTTTGTGGAACACCAGCATCATCAACCGGAACAAAGGTAGTATACCCCATTGAAGGGATGTGATTTGCTTCAAATTGAATGATGTTCCTGTTTCGGGAAAGAGGTACAATTTCACCAGTTTCCGTATTTTTCAATGCTCTTTTAAGTGTCTGAATTGTTTGTATCGTCACCAAACCGCTTCGTTCCCATGGTAATGGATTGTAGACAACGATGCGTTCACCAGATATATTAACTGCTCCTGCAAGCCCTTTCATTTGTCGGCTAACCGCTGGATAGATAAACTTTTCAGCCTGCGAGATATGATTCGATTTTTCTTTCCACGAATATTCAATGGGTTCGTAATATCCCTTTGCCCGCAAATTCTCAAATTCATCACCATATGCCCAGTAGCCACCATGTCCATGACTCATTGCCATTCCGAAAGAATGCTCATCAAAAAGATTTATTTGTTCGAGCGCGCCATCAACCACCGGGATTATCGCCTCTTCGCTCGATTTTCCCCAAATAGCGGTAAGCGTATTTAGTGCTTCCAGATTGGTAGCAGATTTACTCAATGACATACCTGCTTTCACCTCACGCGGCATCGACATATATCCGTGAATCCAGGTATCGGGCATATCCCCTTTTACAACAGGCAATTCGGGCTTCTCCCTGATGATCGCATTGTAAAAATCGGCCATGCTTCCTGTACGAACTTTTGCTCCCGGATTTTTCTCTTCAATGTCTTTCAGCGCTTTTTTAAATTCATCAAAAGAAGGTGCTCCCGTATTATCATTGGTATGAATGATCGCCATCCAGGTCTGATAAGGCCATCCTTCGGGTGGTGCAGGAGAGGTTCCATAATACGGACCAAAATACATCGTCATTAAACGCGACTTATCGGGGCCTTCCCACCAGAAAAGCAAAGGAACTTCCGGAGATTTTGATGCCGCATTACACCCAATGTGAAGAAATTTGATCCCTGCATTCGAAAGAATGGTTGGCAATATCCATGAATGACCGGGGACATCGGTTTGTTTTGCATCAATCGGCAGCGATAAACCTGCGTCTTTATTTATTTTTGAAGAATACGATAATGATCGGACCAATGGTTCGAGGTCGGAAGCTTCCGTTTCAAAAGTAAATGGCATACCATGAACCTGGAAATTACCATCTTTGATCGCCTTTTCAATCCTTAGCTTTACTTCCGGCTTCGATTTCGAAAGCATCTCTTTCATCGGCCAGCCTGAAACGGTCCATTTGAATTGCTGGTTCGAAGGCAATTGTTTCGACTGATCGATGATATCCAAAGCGCCGGTCACCATTGATGTCGAATAGTTATAAATCACGTTGTCCGACCAATCTGTATAGCCAATATCAAAATGAGTTTTGAAAACAACGATAACCTCTTTCACCTTCGGCTGAACTGGTTGGGCCTGCCCCATTAAGTGTAGAGTCATCGTAAAGAGCGACAAAAAAACTATTGAAGTCTTCATTTGATTTTTTAATTTACTTTTTAATTAAGCGGTTTACTTTTTAATCGCCTCCTCAAACATCACAATGGCAGTAAATAAAACACCAGCTTCACCCCTGAATGTACCTGAACCTCTGGGTTTATTATCAACCGAATACCACTCATAGAATCCGTTATTATCCTTTACCCGTTTGAGCATTGGTTGCAGCTGTTCGTAAGCCTCCTGCAAAAAACCGTTTTTAATCAATTCATGAATCATTCGTCCGCCAAACCAGGTCCAGTCGCCCCCGTTTTGGTAACTATAAACAGGATTCATGATTTTATTGGCAAAGAATCCTTCAGGATAGGGTGGATAAAGCGTCAGTCCGATTGAGCCTGCACCTGCTAGTTTTACCCGCTTAATCATCTCATCGATTGAAGCTTTTATCTCTTTCTTGCTTAGCAGACCTGCTTCAATCGCAATAGCGGTTCCGCCAAAGTAGTAAATCTTGTTTTCATCAAAATCAGCTGGGAAAGGAGACCCTTTTTCGAGATAAAGGTGAGGAATAAATTTTTGATTCTTAACGTCCCATAAGTACTCACGGCTGTTTTCAACAATACTTTTCCTGATCTTGCCCCATTTCGCCTTTGTTTCAGGAAGCATTTCCATCAGGTCATTCAAGGCGATAATAAACATCGCATTGTCGTAGATATCGATGGCCGGGTGTGTATTCGCATCAAGATCGACGCCCCAGCCATGTTCGGGTTGCACATCACCCCAGTCAGCAGTTGTTGCACCGATTATTAGCCCGTATTTCTGATTGAAACGATTATTCATCAGGAAATCCATTGACCATTCAAGACGCTCACTGACTGTTTTATCACCTATTTTTTCATCAAGAATGGTCCGGTCTCCGGTTAACTGGATGTATTTATAAACGGCCTGCATCAGCGAACTTTCCTGATCGGTTTCCACGGTATTCTTATGGCCTGCATAACGCGGTTCAAGTTTCGAAAAAATAAAATCATATTTAACAGCACCAATCTTTTCTGCTGGTGTAAATCCGTCAATGATATTTCCATCATCACCCTGCATCCTGAAAAAGACCAGCAAGTTTTCCTTAAGAACTGCCTTATCGTTCACCTGAGCTGCAAGTTCAATAAAGGTATTGTAATCGCGGATCCACACTTCACGGTAACCATCACCGGCATTAAAACCCGCTTTCATCACCTCCAGGGCCTTCGCCTTAACAAAAGGGAAATATTCATTGCTTTTTACTTTTAAGGCTAGTTCGCTGTCAGTTATTTTTTTAGCGGATGTTGTGACGGCAAAGGCCAGTACAAACAGGACAAATAAGGAATAATATTTTTTCATGATAAATTATTTAATAAATTAAATTGACTATTTCGTAATTATTTCGGGGTTGCTTATTGTTTTTATGATGAACCTATTGGTCAATTCGATATCCTCCGGAAATTTACAATCAAATTTGAAGATATGCTTGCCGGTTTTTAATTTTGGAATGGCTTGCTGAATTGGAATATCTTTCATGAAGCTTCCTTTATTATTGTACATTTTGATTGTTGTTCCATCGCAAACGATCGTATTTCCGGCCGTATATTCGCCAGGCAACTTAAGCATGAAATAGCCATCCAGTTCGATCCATGGATTGCTGATCGCACCCTCTTTGCCCATGAAAGTCAGCGTGAAATTTAGTGGTTGTTCCGCATCTTTATTAACGATTTCCCATTCTGAAAAAGTTGGCTGTCCAGGCTGAAGAAGCTGCCTGGTATGCTCAAATTTAAACTTTTTAAACGGGAAAAGTTTCCAGCCCAGCTTATCTTTTTCAAGGTGAAAATCGTTTTCTGGATTTTTTAATCTTGCCAATTGGTCTGGAGAGAAAATATGTGTTTTGTATGCCGCCTGCCAAAGTTTGATAAGGGCAAGTAACTGGTTTGTATCCGGATTTTTCTGCAAGCTTTTATACCGTGCAACCAGCGCAAAACCTGCGTTATACCCTGCAGCCCTGGCCATCATCCATTCGATGTCTTCAACCGTTGTTGTTGGTGAGAGTAAAAACCATCCCAGCATGTTGGGCATATAATTGCGTTCCAGGAAGGGTTGATTTTCCAATCGGTAATCGCCCTGTGAATCACGGAAGCCTCCATACCATGGTTCGCCCCAGTTCCAGTAATGACAAATGTGCCAGTAATAATGACTCGACCGGCTGGTGCCGTTAACAAGGGTGTGATTAGTTTCCTTAATAACCTTTTCGGCAAAGGCTTGCATACCATAATCCCCTTCGCCTGAAGATATGCATCCTTCGTGACCATCAAAGTCCATATGCGAAACGCCTGTTTCAGTAAAAAAACGT
Organism: Mariniphaga sp.; assembly: GCA_010906965.1. Lineage (GTDB taxonomy): Bacteria > Bacteroidota > Bacteroidia > Bacteroidales > Prolixibacteraceae > JAAFHB01. The sequence goes on from JAAFHB010000021.1 coordinate 20,615, forward strand.
CCGAGGTTACCTGCGATTTCCTGCTGCAGATCGAAATTTGGGAAAAGCGTATTGTAAGGGTAATCCATGAGCATAGCCACCTGTTCACCTTTGGTATGACCGGAAGCTGTTGTACCGTAAGCTCCACGCTGGCATTCGAGCAATTTATAAGGTTCCTTGGCACTCACTTCTTTGAAACGGATAATTTCTTTCCCGATTCGTACCGCATGCAAAGTGCTCGGCTTGATGTTTTTAAAATACTGATCAGACTGAACCGGGATTTCGGCAGTTGTGGAAATTATACTTTCGGTCAGTGAAGATGATCCCGTTTGGGCAAGGCGCATGTCGGGCACCGGGGTAACATACGGATCGTTGGTGTTGATAAAAGTACTGAGCGTATGGACACCGATACGAAGTCCTTTGACAGAAGCTTTCTCAACACACATTTTCATTCCTGCAATACCGTTGGGGAAGCTGGCCGGGTCGAGTATAAAATGTCCCCATGATTTAAACGGACCTTCATGGTAGAGCGACATAAGACCTGCCTGTTGGGTGTAATCCAACATTGCATCGATGTTCTTTTCATCGAAATCAGAAATGAGGTACGCCCGTCCGGTTTCGGGTGACTGTTTTAGCCAAACGCCGTTAATCATAGGGTGAGGAAGTCCTTCAGCAAGTTCGATCACACCAATGCGCGACAGTACCTGAGCTTCGGGACAGCCAAAGAGTGCAATTGCCGAACCAACGGTTGTTTCGTTGGGTATTGCATCAACAGGCATGGCCGGATAATTCTGGCCCCAAACGGTAAACTTTCTGGCTTTTGAACGATCGAGACTAAAGGCTTGCAGGCTGCTGCCATAAGGCTGACCAAGTGCAACTGAACCCCGCGACTCATCTGCTCCTTCGTCATTCTTCAAAACGCCGCCGATCGTTTTTGCATTTAATGTTTGAAGACCAATGGCGTAATTGCCATCGCGCACCACACCGACAACTTCACCAATCGTTTTGCCTATTATGGTAGGATATGATCCCCAGCAAACGGCATTCACCTTTTCTTTAGCATTCAGCCGAATTAACCGGAATGCCAGATGGCTTTTATGTTGGGCAACTTTAATTTCGGCTGAGATTTTAGAAACCGGGAAATTCAGCGTAATTACATCCGATCTGCTATTAAAAAGGGCCCGGTCCGGATCTTCCCATTCGCTACCAACACGAATTCTTAATAAAGGTGCCTTTTCACCAACTGGCAGATAATTTTTACCTGTTGAAGGGTTCATCATTTCTGTTAACTGGCCACCTGGTGAGATGGTCAGGTTTAAGTCATCAGTCCGAAGGCTTATCTGCTGTGCAGAAAGCGTCAAAAACTGAGAAAACAGGATCAAGCTAATAAAGAGCAGTTTTTTCATAACTGGTGGCTCATCAGGTAAAAAATTATATTTTTATTCTATTGATTTTAATATTCCATCCCTCCATTTCAAGATTCAGTGACTTTGACTTTTCAATTTCTGGAAGTTGGTTAAGATCAACACTGATCTCCCGGCTTTCTCCAGGCATCAGTGTGAAGTAATTATCGCTGAAGAAAACGGGAAGAGCCAGCTCGCCGCTCTTTTCATCGGCAACTTTAAGCCGGACAAAAAAGGCTGTTTCACTTCCGGGATTGCTTATAAGCGCTACTTTTTCACCTTTGGAATTGGACTTGAATGTTGCCTGTAAAGTAGTTTGCTTTAAATCATTCAGCTTATCGTAGCTTTTCCCGGGTTGCGATAACCAGTAGAAATTCTGATCTTTCAGTTTGTTTTCCTTATCAAGCAATTTTAACCTTAAAAAATAGACTTCATCCTTTATTCCTTGTGACTTGATTTTATTCAGTACCGAAACTTTATTGGCTAAGAATGAAGCTTTATAATCGTCCTTTGACAGAAGCTTTCCGTGAATATCAAACAATTCAGCACTGATTGTCATGTCCTTTTGATCGAAGAGTGTTTGATTTACAACGCAAACCGAAGAATCATTCAGGTTTAATTGAATATGAAGTGGTATTGCACCATGCTGATATCCGTAGAAACCACCATTTTGCTCAAGGAAAACATCATAAAACTGTCCGCGCAAGGCAGTCCATGGATTTTGGTTCTTCCAAACCAGCATACCTGAATAAGTGGTCCACATGCCAGCGCTGAAACCTTCCTGAAGTGCACGGTATTGTTCGTAATTAACCAACTGAGCTTTTTTGCAGAAATCGTCGATACCCGTTGGTTTGCCGTACTGAACGATATAATTGTCGTATCCGATGTATTTGTGATACGTCCATGTAGGATGTTCACCTCTTTTCCCAGGGAGAACCAGGTCCTTTTCGACCATTATTTTGCGCATTGTTTCCACATTTGGCATTCCCACTGAACCTAGCTCAGGATTAAAAGGGAATGAAGTTACGGTGAAGAAGTGAAGTGGATTTTGTATACCATAAGGTCCGTCTCCGTTTCCGCCCAATGTATTCATCGCCAAATCGGTTGAAGTTGATTCATTTAAATAGAAACGTGTCCCATCGTATTTCGGAAAAACTTCATTCTTCAGTTTTTTATCGATATCAGCCGGTGGAGGAAACTCGTTACCACCAACCCAAATATAAAGACTTGGATGGTTTCGCAACATCTTTACCTGATCAATTACCGTGTTGACGAACAACGAATGACTATCAGGGTATGCACGTCGTCGTTCCTGGGTTTCCTTTTTTTGGGGGTCGAACCAGCGACCATTGCAATCACCCGAGATATAAAGATCTTGCCATACCAATAAGCCATATTTATCACACGCATCATAAAATTCGGGGCGTTCTGTCATTGAGCCTCCCCAAACCCTGATCATATTCATATTCATTTCGGCGTGCATCTTCACATCTGCTTCATAACGTTGGGCCGACAATCGCAACAGCGCATCCGAAGCAATCCAGTTTCCACCTTTGATGAATACATCCTGACCGTTTACAGAGAAGATCCTGGCCCTGATTTTTTCATCAAAACGGCTTGCAGTTTCACGGATTCCAAAAGAAACATTCTCTTTATCAGAAACAGTGCTGCCATTAAGTACGAATGAAAATTCAATATTAAACAGCGGATGTTCACCCATTCCATTTGGCCACCACAACAATGGATTTTCAATTTTGAATTCAGGAAGTGCAACTGTAATTTTCTCACCGGCAGGGATCTCAACCATTTTTGAAACCTCCAGTTTGCCACAGCGTGCCATCACTTTACCACTTTGTTTGGTATCGGTGCTATTCAGCAGATCAACCGAAGTAACAACCATCGCTGCTGCCTGTTTCCCTGTTGGAACTCTTTTCTCTGGCACTTTCGTTTGCACAAAAGGATCTAGGACATCAACAGGACCTGTAATTTCAAATGCGACTTCATCCCAGATACCTGCATTACGGTCCTTAATCGGACAAATCCAGTCCCATCCTGCCGTAAACTGCATCGTTACTGACTTTGCGATGGTTCCGTCACCACCTTGTCCATTAGGCGCTCCGACAGGATCGGGCGGACGAACCAGCACTGCAAGACGGTTCATCCCTTTTTCAAGATAGGGGGTAACCAGGTATTTCTCGCGAAGGAACATCCCCTGATGGGTATCCGGATTGATCTTTTTTCCATTCAGGAACATATCAGCCGAATAGTTTATTCCCCTGAATTTCAGCCAGACCTGCTCCCCTTCCTTCAGATCGGGAAGATTGAACTGATTATAAAACCAATACGTGTAGTAATCGGCTCCTGTATTATAAATATCAGGAATCAGCTCATTGTTCATCCCAAAGAAAGGATCAGGAACCTTCTGGTTATGCAGCAATGTCGTCAGTACCGTTCCCGGAACGACCGCTTCCATCCAATCGTATAACTTAAAATCTTTTCCGGAAACAACAGTTCCGTCAACAAGTACATCAATTGCTTTTTTAGCTTTCCATCCCGAATTAAGTTTGATTAGTTCATGTTGTGCGATCGCCGGAAGGGTAAGAATTGTCAACAATACGACAAGTAGTCTTTTCATTTTGAATTTATTAACGATTTATAGATTTCTGATCACTCATACTTGGTGGAAGATTTTTAACTCCCCATGCGATATTGGGTTGTGCTCCCATTTCAAAGATCAAAGTTCCACCATTTGTCAGTTTTTTGCGGTCTATCCAACAGTTTTCAACTTTTTCGCTGTTGAATGAAGCAGACTGAATATACATATTCGTTTTCGAATTGTTTTTTGTTTCGAGAACCAGCGTCTTTCCTGAATAATACTTTGGATCGAGTTGAATGGTTACTTTGTCGAAGAGGGGGCTGCCAAACTGAAAAGTCGGATTCATACCTGCATGTCCCTGAACATCAAACAACCCCATTGCGGCCATCACATACCATGCGCCCAACTGACCCTGATCTTCATCCTGTCCGAAACCATAACCATGCAAGGGCTCTGCTCCGTAAAATTCATTGCAAATCGTCCTGCTCCATTTTTGCGTCAGCCATGGTTTTCCCGAATAATTAAAAAGAAACGAATGGTGCAAACAAGGCTGATTGCCATGATTGTACAACTTTTCGAGGCCGGAGAAACTATCGATCTCCTTCCCTCCCCCAAAAGTTGATTTCTGACTTTCTGTAAAAGTCTTCTCAAGTCGCTCATTAAATAAATCTTTCCCTATCAATTGCATTAAACCGGCAGGATCCTGCGGCACATACCAGGTGTATTGAAATGCATTTCCCTCCTGAAATCCGCGCCATGCCTGCATGGGGTTAAAGTTTTCGACAAACTGCCCGTCCGCGTATTTCGGCCGGATGAATTTGGTTTCCGGATCAAACAGATTTTTCCAGTAGCCAGCCTGTTTCATTAGTTTCTTATAATCTTCTTCCTTGCCCATTGATTTGGCAAACTGAGCAACGGCATACGAACTGAAGCTAAATTCGAGCGTGTGCGAGGCGGAGAAATTAAAGGTCCAATTTTTGGAAATTATTGTATCTTTTGAAGGTATATAACCATTATTTACAAAATAATGCAGATCGTATTTTCCTGAACCAAATGAACGATTTACGTATCCGGTTTCATTTTTATAGGCCGTTTGGTAGGCTTGCTCCAAATCAAAATCGCGTATTCCACAATTATAGGTTGCAGCAAACATCAATCCGAAGTAATTGGTTTGCACACCATTCGAGTGTGCGCCCGCTGCCACTCCGTCGTGTAGCCAGCCGGTTTCCTTCGCAAAATCGAGATTCGACTGCATGTATTCACTTTGATAATCGGGATAGGCCAACGCCCATAGCTGACCAAGGTTCCAGAAAGCGCCCCAAATGCCATCGGTATTGTAATGGTTGTAAGTGGGTTTCCCCTTATCGTTCAAAGGAATCTGACCTATTCCGCCATCATTGCGCGGATATTGCCCATTCGCATCACTCGCGAGCCCGCGACCCAGAAGTGCATGATAAAGCCCCGTGTAAAACTTCACGCGATCAATACTGTCACCTCCTTCGGCTTTGATTCTTCCCAGTTTTTCATTCCATTTATCGTGCGTAGTTTTTTTCACGGCATCGAATGTTTGTCCGGTGGCTTCTGACACAAGGTTTTTACGTGCATTTTCGATGCTTGTGTACGAAAGTCCCACCTGCATCTCAACCACTTCATCTTTCTTTGTCGTGAAATTCAGGAACATTCCATTTCCGATCCCTTTTGTTTCCTTCTGATTCTGAAAAATAAGTGAATCGGTGAAGGAGCCAAATGATTCGGGTTCCTTGTTCAGTTGTATAACGAAATACATTTTTACACGTTTTCCCGGATCGCAAACTTTCAGGTATTCCGGATAGGTTTCGATCGAGCCTTCCAAACCGAATTTTCCTGACAACCGGATAATGGCTTCGGTCACCTCGCTGCTTTCTCCCTGACGATGCCCAACATCAAAAATGATGCGTGATTCTTTTGATTCAGGGAATGTATACCGGTGAAAACCGACACGCTCTGTGGCTGTCAGTTCCGCTTTGATGCCATAATCTTTTAGAAATACAGAATAATAGCCAGGTTCGGCATGTTCCGTTGCTTTATCGAAACGTGAACGGTAACCGGCATCCGGGTTTTCAAGCGTTCCCGGGACAGTTTGCAAAACACCCGTTATTGGCATCGCAACCAATCCACCAATCTGGAATTCATGAAAATGGCCAAAACCCTCAATGGATGTATGACGATCGTCATAACCACATGGCATCCAACTACCTGGACTTCCATAAGCATTGGTATGAGGCGCTAATTTAGCCATTCCAAATGGCAAACATGCAGGGGTATAAAAGAACCAGCGACCATGCACCGAACCAATCTGTGGATCGACATATGCCGAAGGATTAAAGGGTTTCTTTTCGACTGAGCAAGAAGCAAGAATTCCGATAAGGCTAAACAGAACCAGAATTCTTAATCTGAAATTAATAGATGAATGCATGGCCTAAGCTTTAGATTTATGACATTTGGGGTAAAAGTGATTTTACACGGTCGTAGTAGGTATTGTCAACCAAAACTGCACTTCCGATCATCGAGGCCGTTTCTTTTAATTCCGAAACTTCAATCCGGATAGTAACACCATTTAAGTGCAGGTGGGTTCTTAAGCTTTCGCCAAAAAGTGGAAACGCGTTCGAGATATTGCCGCCAATAACCAATACTTCCACACCAAACTTAACCATCCACGGCTGCAGAAATACGCCAAGTTTAGTTCCAAAATCCACGAAAAGTGATTGTACAACAACATCACTGACAGCCTTCTGTGCAAGTTCCTTTACGCCGGGAAGCTCAATTCCGGTTTTTTCGGCATAGCGGTTGATTAAACCCCGCGTGGAAAAGTAATCGTCAGCATTCCCATTTTCGAATGGAAGGTACCAGATGCAACCCATATCAGGAACTTCGGGTCCCGAGACGACAGGTAACCGGTTGTTTAAGAACGCTGAGCCAAAACCTGTTCCGAGGGTTATTGCAAGTACACGCGCTGAACCATTTGCCTTCCCGATCCAATCTTCGCCAATCGCAAAGGCAGTAGCATCATTGATAAACCGGACCGGAAAATCATCAGGAAGGTTCATCTTCTTTCTTAAAGCATCCGGCACATTTAGCCCATAAATATTTTCATACTTTTTATTGTTACCCTTGAACAATGCGATTCCATTGGCATAGTCAAATGGACCAGGCATAGCAAACCCAATTCCGCTCACATTTTCTAAACCAACTTTATCAATCGTTCTTTGAATTGTACGACTCCAGGCGTCAATTATCTCCTCAACTGTACCCTGGTTATCCAAGTCACTTTCAGAAAATGTTTCTGGCAGATATTTCTTTTCATCAATATTACAGGCAGCACAGCTAACATGGCTGCCACCTATATCTACTCCAATCGCGATCGTTCTCATCTCTAATATATTATTTACTTTATAAATCCCATTATTTAATTGATACCCCAATTTTTATTTGGAGTCGATCCCATCTCCAACTCCAACTTTCCACCATCAGTCACATCTTTAAACTTCAACTTCGGCATTTTTAATGGCTTTCCATTCAATTTTGCAGATTGAATATAGATATTTTCATCGGAGTTGTTTTTTGCTTTGATCACAAAGGATTTCCCCCCATTGTACATCTTATCAATGTGGATATTGACTTCTTCGAACAATGGTGAAGTAAGATCGAAGGTTGGATCGTCGGTCACCGCTCCGTTCATTTCGAATAAACCCATCGAGGCAATTACAAACCAGCCGCCCATCTGACCCTCATCTTCATCACCTTCCCATCCATGATATGGTGTATTTCCATAGAAATTATCGAGGATGGCCCGCGAATATTTCTGGGTGAGCCATGGTTTCCCGGAGTAGTTGAATAAAAATGAAGCCTGCATATTTCCTTCGTTGCCATGGTTGATGTAGTATTCAAAAGCGATCTCCTGGTGACGGTCGAATGCGTGAGCGGCGAAATTATGCTTTACCGATTTTTCAAATCCTTCTTCCAAGCGTTTATTAAACAGATCCTTTCCGATAACGGATACCAAACCAGGGATATCATGCGGAACATACCAGGTATATTGCCAGGCATTCCCTTCAACCCAGTGTTTGCCAGAGAAAGGATCGAAATTTTTCATCCAGTTTCCGCTGGAGTCTTTCGGAACCTGCATCTTCAGCTCCGGATGAAACTGGTTCTTCCAGTTTTCCGACCTTTTGCTGAAAAGCTTGTAATCGGTATCCTTATTCATTGCTTTTGCCAGTTGGGCAGCGCAAAAATCAGTATAAGCATAATCCAAAGTCCGGCACGCAGCATCAATTTCAAGCGGAACATATCCTAATTCGTTGTAAACATTTAATCTTTCCATACCCGAGAGTCCGGTTCCCGGAAATCTTTTACCTTGCTCCATTCCGTTATGCCTGACAGCATCATACAATTTGTTCTTGTCGTAATCCCTGATCCCCTTTTGATAAGCCGAAACCATCAGTGCAATTTCATGGGTTACTTCCATGATGCCTGTCAGTTTCAAACCTGTCGGACCATTGTTTGTCCATCCTGTCTTGTCGTAAAGTTCAAGTTCTGTTTTTACCCAGTTATTCATGATATCAGGAGCCACAAGCGATAGAATTGTATTGTAATTCCAGAAGGTGTTCCAGAATGCATCGCCACCATACATCACATCACCTTTAGGTAATTGTTGAATTTTATTAAAAGGGTCAACATAACGGCCATCCACATCGCTCCAGGTTTGCTTGGCAAAACTTCGGTAAAAATTGGTATAGAATTTCTCCTTATTTACTTCGCTCCCTTTCACTTCAATTGTTGAAAGAAGGTTGTTCCATTGTTCGCGGGCTGATGCAGCGGCTGCTTCAAAATCCCATCCGAAAGGTTCCAGTTCTGTTTTCAGGTTGTTTCTTGCCCCAGCCATATCAACCAATGATAGCCCCACTTTCATCATGATGGCTTCATTATCATTTGTTGAATAAGTTACGAAGGCACCCACATCCTTTTTGCCGGTGATTTGATCAACATTGGTTTTAATCGTATTATCCTGCCAACCATTCAGTGACTTAAATGGCTTATTAAACTGAATCGTAAAGTAAAGTGTATACTCACCAAAATCGGCCTTCGTTTTGGCAAATCCCTCAACCACATCCTTCCCAACTTTACTTATAACGGCATTTTGAATATCAATTTTATATTCCGTTGGAAAGTTTAAAACCAACATGATGCGGACATCATCCTTTGCTTTGAAGGTATATTTATGAAAACCGCAATGTGTGGATGCAGTAAGTTCGGCTTTGCAATCGGCATCGTACAGTTCGCAGGAATAATACCCCGGCGAGGCTTTCTCACTTTCCTTCAGAATACGGGAATGAAAACCCGCTCCTGCGCCGCGATAAGCTTTTGAACTGGCGCCATTCTCCTTTGTAAAATCCTGTGTTGCGGGCATTACCATCAGACCAGCCATTGTCCAGGCATGAATATGACTAAAACCTGTGACATTCATGATCGAATAATCGTAGCCTGCCATCCAGCCCGATTTCTGATTATCGGGACCTAATTGAACCATTCCATACGGAACACTAGCATAGGGTCCTAACATCCATCGCGAATTGGAAGTGCCTGTAAACACATTCACATAATCCACAGGATTGTGTTTGTTCTGAGCAATATTGGTTTGGATAAAACCAATGATTACCAATACCAATAAAAAGAATTTTAGCTTCATGATAATATTTTCATTTTAGGAATTCGACAGTTTACTCTTTTCCAGTTTCGATAACACCTTGTCAATGAATATCAATCCCCCAATTCATATTGGCTTCCGGACCCATTTCCAGGATCAGCGAGCCACCTTTTAAAAGTTCGCTTGCAGGAAATTGAAAAGACCTGAGTGGCGCACCATTTAGCGTTGCGCTTTGTACATATTTGTTCAAGCGGGAAGCATTCTTAGCTTCAATAATGAAGTTCTTTCCACGTCCAAAACGCTGTCCCAAATCAATTTCCACCTTCCTGTAAAGAGGACTTCCTATTTCGTAGATCGGATCTACACGACAACCTCCGTCCGTCTGGAATAAGCCCAGGGAAGCCATGATAAACCAGGCGCTCATCTGTCCCTGGTCTTCATCACCAAGATATGCATTTGCCAATCCATAACCATAGTAACGGTCAACAATCGCGCGACTCCATTTTTGAGTCAGCCAGGGTTTGTCTACCCAGTTGAAAAGAAATGCAAAATGCATCGATTGCTGATTTCCCTGCATCACTGGGTAGTCCCAATACTGATCATTCGGCGCATTAAAACGCCATTTGTAGCTTTCATTGAAGCCCCAATCCAATCGATCGGTAAAACGTTTCTTCCCGATCGCTTCGGCCAGAGCCGGAACATCCTGAGGAACAAAAAAGGTTAATTGCCAGGCATTTCCTTCCACATATTGCTCATTGCGTCCTGATTGGTACGGATCAAAATCGGGCATCCACGAGCCATCGGACTTCCGTAAACGGGCATAACCACTTTCCACGTCAATCACATTTCGCCAGTATTCCCCGCGTTTTTTAAATTCCTGATAATCGCCTTCCTTACCTAAGGATTTGGCAAACTGACTTACAGTCCAGTCGTCGTGACTGTATTCCAATGAATTGGAAAAACGACCTTTGTCATAAGGAACGTAATGATATTTCAGATAGGGTACCAGGTCTCTGTTTCCTGCAAAACCACCTCCCACTTTTTGAGCCGGAGTTGTCTGCATTTTCTTTACAGCTTCAAAGGCTTTTTGAGCATCGAAATCACGGATACCCATTTGATAAGCACCTACAATTAACGGGATTTCGTGCTCAGCCACCATTACCGGAATATATTCCATTCCTGCAGGTCCTTTGGCTAACCACCCATTTACATCGTACATTGCGAGTTGAGATTTCACCCAGCGGTTGCTCCATTCCGGTGTAACCAGGTTCCAGAATTGATTGAGATTCCAGAAGGTATTCCAAAAGGCATCACAGCCCAGCGCCGGCGATTCGGGATCAGCAAGTTGTCTTACATTTTCATCGGCATCTACCCATTTACCATCCACATCGCTGAAGGTATTCCTGCTGCACAAAGCACGGTACATATTTGAATAAAACCGGATTTTCTCACGCCGATCGTTGGTTGATATTTTAACGCGTTCAAACAAGTTATTCCAGGTATTAACATTGTTTTGCCTGACAGCATCAAAGTCCCAGCCAAAGGGTTTTGTTACTTCTGTTTCCAGGTTAAGTGAGGCATTCCCGATGCTTACATACGAAATGGCCGTACGAACCTGCACCTGTTGGTGCTCTCTTGTATCGAACTCCATATAAGCACCCGCATCTTTACAATTCTTCAGTAGTAGAATTGCAGTTTTATCCTGGACGCCTTTTTCGGACCACACCCCAAAATTCTTGATGGGCTGATCAAATTCGATCACAAAATTGACAATGTATTCCTGCGAAATTCCGCCTGACCAAGTGTTTGGAGATAGCTGTTTACTAAATCCTTCCACACGATGGTCGCTCACCTTTTTGATCTGAACTTCTTCTAATTGATAACCATATTCAGCCGGTATCTGCAGATCGATCAATACACGCGATCCCTCTTTATCTTTAGGAAATGTATAGCGTTGAAAACTGCAGCGCGTTGTGGCAGTCAGTTCGGCCCTGATCCCGTAATCTGTAAGGTCGGCTTTATAATAACCAATAGGCGCTTCTTCAGTCTGTTTGTTCAGGCGTGAGCGGTAACCTTCATCCGGTTTTTTCTCGTCACCAACTTTTGTTTGCAATTTGCCATTAGTTGGCATCAACGATAATCCGGCCATGGTCCATTCGTGGATATGACTAAACCCGCCAATGGTTTCAAAGATAGGATCATAACCAGCCTGCCAGCCGCCGTTTTGATTATCGGGACTGAGTTTCACCATACTAAAAGGCATCCACGGACCGGGAGCGATCATCCAGCGTGAATGAGCAGTTCCCATCATTGTGTCTGCATAACCTGCCGGGGTGATCCGTTTTTGAGGCGAACGAATTACTTCACCTGTTTGTACTTTGTTCCCATCAATCCTGATTTCATAATTACTTGTGCGATTAGCTTCAACCGTTGGCATCGGGGCTTCAAAAACAGATCGCCCGGTTTCGATATTTTCGGTAAATATCTCGTCTCCATCAAGAAGGATACTCAATTGTGGTTTCCCCGTAAGATGTTCTATATCTACCAATAAAGGCTGTGCTTTTCCATCAGGTGTTTCAATTTCATAATCAGCAGCTTTGATATCACGCAAAAAAACGTTTTTATTCAGGATTAGTTTGGCACTTTCCGGACCTTCCATGCGAATCTGATCAAATTTAATCCACGAACCTTGCAAGGTTGTCAGTCGGATTTCATTGCCTCCATTTTTCAGAAGATCGTGCCCGACAGGTATTTCAATTAAATATTCTTTCCCCAATCCGGTACTGTCATTAACGGAATGCTTCACATGGTCTCCCGGCAACTCAAATTTTGTTGGGTTTCCATTAATGGAGACTTTAAAAATGGGTGGATTTTCTGAATTGTAATCGAAAAGATCAATAATCAGTTTCCATTCTCCCTGTTTGGGTAGATTGTCAATTCCAAAAAGAATGTTCAGCGTATGCGAACGCCATCCGGCCGTTGACCAGGTTCCGCCCCATTCGTCTGCCGGACCCGGTAAAATATAGGGGAAGTCAGTTTTAACTTCCGACCGGCCAATCAGGAAATAACGGTCTTCCCAACCAAAATCTTTTTCAAGAAAACGTTTATACCCATTTGGAGCAAGCGAAAATTCGGAAGCACTGTTATTTGCCTCCCCAATTTGCCAGATCAGCTGATTCTCCGTTTTGAACGAATAAAACAGGAACCCAAAACATAAAAGGGAAATGAACGGGATTAGCTTTACTTCCTGCAAAATTAGCCTTGTTGTTTTTTTCATTCTGTAAAAGTTATTTATAGAAACCATGATTAATTTTAATTGTTCAACATTACAACCAAACAGTGCGCCAGTATCCATTTTTAATCTTCCTTCCCAAAATCTTTGTTTGGAGTTGCCCCCAACCAAAGTTCAAGCAAGCCCCCTTTCGCAAAATCCCGGTGATAAAACCAGTTCTTTTTCCAGGATTCACCATTCATCTGTGCCTTCTGGATGTAATAGTTTTCGGTTGAATTATTGTAGGTCTTTATCACAAATGTCTTACCTGGATAGTATTTGGGATCAAGTTTGATTGTAATTTCATCAAAAACCGGACTGGTAATATCATAAACCGGATCGACTTCTGTTGTGCCGCGTAAACTAAAAAGTCCAAGCGACATCAATGCACTTACTCCGCCCATCTGGCCCTGATCTTCATCATGTCCTCCATAACCCTTATCCGGAGTGATGGCACCATAGGCTTGCTCGTTTACCTTCCTTACCCAGTATTGCGACAGCCAGGGCTTGCCTGCATAGTTGAAAACATGTGCATTGGAACATCCTGGCTGATTGGCATAACTTACATATCCTCCCCCGTATCCGAATACAAAATCTTGCGGTTCTGCCTGCTCAAATGCATAATTCAGTTTGGCGCATAGCGTGTCATTACCACCCATTAAGTCTGCCAGGCCTTTGATATCGTGCGAAACAGACCAGGTGGCCTGCCAGGAATTGGCTTCAATCCATCCGCGCCCACTCAACGGATCATTGTGAAGCCAGTTGCCATTTTTATCTTTCGGGAAAATGAGATTTTGCTGATCATCAAACAATTTTTTCCAGCCGGATGAGCGTTTCAGAAAGTAATTGCTGTCATTTTTCTTTCCAAGCTTTTTTGCCATCTGCGACAGCGACCAATCTTGAAAGGCACACTCTAAGGTGATACCTGCATTCGATGGAATATAACCATGATCGATATAAAACTGCAAATCTCCGGAATTAAGTCCCATCCCCATCATACCACCCGGCATATGGTTTGATTTCATGACCTGATAGGCGCTGTTTACATCCATTTTAGTGAGTACCCCTTTTTGGAATGCACTAACAATCAAATTTGTTGCGGGGCAACTGGTCATGATGTACGAATATCCGCCGGCATTGGGTCCACGAGGCAGCAATCCTCCGTTTTTGCTGTACTGTACCAATGAGGCAGCAAATTCGTCTAACACTTCAGGCCATGCAAGGCCCCATAAAATATTAAGATTCCATTGAGTCAACCAAAAAGCATCAGAATTGTACATGTGAAATGCAACTTTCCCATGGTCGTTTTTAGGAAGGGAACGGATTTTCAGTTTTGCATTTAATGTATGCGTTCCGCTTCTTTCGCCTTCGGTATAATCGGGATAATCACCACTTATATCATCCAACTTGTGGCGTCCCAAAAGGACATGCCATAAATCGGTATAAAACTTAATTTTTTGAGCATCACTTCCTCCTTTAACCTTGATACGCCCCAACCATTGGTTCCACTCGTCCCGCGAATCCTGCTTTACTTTGTCAAAATCCCAGTGATTACATTCAAGATCCATATTATTTCGGGCATTTTCAATGTTTGTATATGAAACAGCAACTTTAACCTGTATATTGTCTCCGGCTTTGACCGTATAATTGGCCTTAACACCGGTAGTTGGAGAGTCATGATAACTCCAGCCTTCGGCAATTCGGGGAGTACTTCCCGGTTTTCCACTCAATTTAGAAATATCGGACAGATTTTCAGAATCGACCCAGCCATCTAGTCTGTCGAAGGGATGATCAAACTTCATCACGAAATAGATCCGGACATTATCAGGCCCACCCCATAATCGTCCGGTGGTGTTGACCGAGCCTTCAATTTCCGTATTGCTAACTTTTGTGACTTCAGCATCGGTCATTGTTGACGTTGAGAGGTAACCTCCGAGGTTTAGCAGGATGCTGGCCGCCTCATCGCGGGTATACTTAAAACGGTAAAAACTTACACGCTCGGTGGAAGTCAATTCTACCCAGGTATGATAATCTTTTAAGAATAAACGTTGATATCCTGGCTGTACAATTTCATCGTCGTGAGAAAAGCTTGATTTCCAGCCTTGCTCACCTTTTGTCGGATCGGTTGTACCGGCAACCGGCATCAGTGTAATTCCTGAAAGCATCCAGCAATGCACCTGTGGAAACCCTAAAACTTCGGTTGAATTGTAGTTATATCCTCCTCCATACTGATTCTTATTACGGGTTAAAGGAGCTGCTCCTACCATTCCGAAAGGACGATTGCCAGTGATAAAGAAAAAGTACCTTCCCCTGGTTGTTTCGATATATGGATCAACCCATGAAACAGGGTCAGGATAATCCTCAGGAGACGGAAAAACTTCGATCTCGGATAATCCCAGGTTTACACCGTCACCATCGGTAACATCAAACCGTAACCATTTAATCCTTTTTGACGGGAACAAAATTACTTTCGGGCTTCCGTCGTTCGGAATCTGGGTAACACTGATTTTACTTCCATCACTGAATAAGAGTGTACCACCAGCCGTATGCGACTTTCCGTCAGGGCGATCATACAAAATTATTTTGCTGATATTTACAGAGCTGTCACTATCCAAACGAATCCAGGGATAATCAATCTGACCCCAAAAAGTCATGCTGCTGCCCGAAACCCATTCGCACTGATTCATTATTCCGATCTGTCCGTCATTTACTTTCGATGAACCCGATTCAGTATTTAATGATGAAGATGCTGTCGTTTTGAACCGGGATGCAATATTGTCCGCACCGGCCACTGCAACTTTTAAACAAAAAAACAGCAAACTAACTGATAATAAGACTTTAAAATTCAGGTTCATGAACAGATGTTTTTAAAACAGTTGACTTTGGGTCAAAACGACAATTATTTCTTACCTCTTTATATCAATCGTATAGGTGAACTTTTCGGCAATGTAAAAACCAATATTGTATTCGATTGGACGGTTGCCCGGATCAGAAACAAAACGCTCACGCACCAACACAGGATCTCCCCTTCCGATTCGTAACCGTTTGGCAGTAATTGCAGAAGCACTTTTTGCGCGAATTCTTTCAGAAGATATTGAAGGTGCAACATGGTAATCGTGCTCAATAATATCATAAAGAGGTCGTGTAAAATCTTCTTTCCCAGTCAATCCAATTCGTGGATGGAAATAACTTTCAAAATAGACAAAAGGTCCATCTTCGAATCCCCTCA
This sequence comes from Mariniphaga sp., assembly GCA_010906965.1. GTDB lineage: Bacteria > Bacteroidota > Bacteroidia > Bacteroidales > Prolixibacteraceae > JAAFHB01. Next base: position 36,776 of record JAAFHB010000021.1, read on the forward strand.
ACCGAACCAGGCAAAGCAATTCAGTTTCCTCCGGAGTCTGCATAAAAGCGGCAATTTTGGCATCCGCCTTTACCCATTTCGTCTCAATCAGAAAATTGACGAAAACAACACCCTTCTCCGACATCTCCTGGGTAAAACTGTGCCAGCTATCCAGGTTCGTTGTCACTGTATTTTGTGAAACCTTCGTTCCAACCCCTTTTTTCCTGACCAGAAGACCTTCATATTCGAGCTTATTTGAGGCCTGCCGGATTGTATTTCTGGATATTCCTAACCGTTTTGCAAATTCAACTTCTTTGGGTAAAAATCCTCCGTTTTTATATTCAGGAAGTTCAATCAATTTCCGCAGCAACTCTTCAACCTGATAATGAAGTGGTACCGGACTATTATGATCTATCTTTAATTCCATTTGTACATATGTTCAGACATACAAATAAAATGAAATTAATTGGAATATAAAACCAGTTATAAAACATGTAATTAAAAACCAGTTGTTCGCAGATGATCCGGATCA